>PEVN01000474.1 GCA_002779825.1 Armatimonadetes bacterium CG06_land_8_20_14_3_00_66_21
CCGCTCCCGCTCGAAGATGGTGTGCGTCACCCCGGAGCGGAACTCGTGCCGCCCCGTCATCAGCGAGCAGCGGGTGGGTGCGCACGTCGGGCTGACGTGGAAGTCGGTGAAGCGCATGCTCTCGCCGTGGAACCTGTCTATGTTGGGCGTCTTGACCACCGGGTTGCCGTGGCAGCCCAGGTCGCCGTAGCCTTGGTCGTCGGTCATGACGAGCACGAGGTTGGGGCGCTTGCCTGCAGGCGACTCGGCCCGCGCCGGGCGCGTCATGCCGGCGGCAGCACCCAAGCCAAGCGCCTTCACGAAGTCGCGGTGGGAATGAGTGTTCATTGCAGGTCTCCTATGCGAATGCAGACTTGAGATTGCAGATTGCAGATTGCGAAGACCGGCAGTGCACCGACCGTGGCATTCTCATCCGGTGTGGTGCCCAGCCAACGGGCGGGCATGGATGATCCCTTCGGAAATGCGTCGTCCCTCCGAGCCGCGACCGTGAGGGAGCGCGTGAGCCGTCGGCGTTGCGGACCAAGTCAGCCGGTCACGCGCTCCCTCACGGTCGCGGTCAACCCCCAGGGGTTTGATCGGAGGGGCTTGCGGTTCCACCTGCCGGGGTGTTCAAGCGAAGCGCGAACATGAGTGATTCCTACGGAAACGCATTCCGGACGCCCCAACTTGTTGGGGTACCGCCCGCCCTCAGCCTCTCGCACGGGCCATTCCACGCCCGGACTGATTCTCCTTGAGCCGCGGCTGCTTACGCCGGCCTACAAGGGAAGGGCGCGGAAGGCGAGAAAGGTGTCGGTGTCACCATGGCATCGAGCGGAGGCCGACCATGACAACCCCGTACCTGTACAGAGCGACTTCTCTGCTGGCTGCTGCGCTGCTGTCTGCATGCGCGCCCCTGGCGGCCCGGCTGGGACTCGCGGAGTGGTCTGTTCGCCGGCCCGCTCCCAAGCCCCGGGACGCGCTGCAGTTCATCGCCGGCCAGCCCGGCCGGCTGAATGTCCGGTGGCGTGCCGTCGGCGCGAAGGAGTGGGCAGGCGACCTCGGCACTTGGCGCGCGTCTCGCGCGGGGCTAACGGCCACAGGAACTGGCGACGGTCTGCTGGCTGCCTCCGTATCGGCCTCCTCGCGGCACGGCGCTCTGCGGCTGCAAGTCGCGCTGCTGGCCACCCGGGCGGCGGAGCAGCCGACGGAGGTAGTCGTCCGCTGCCCCTTCGAGCCGGCGGCGTGGCAGCGGCAGTTCTTCCCTCGGCTTCCCTACCTGCAACAACCGCCCGAGGCGCCGGTGCTCCTGCGGTTCGCGGCGGATGCCAGCGATGCGACCACCTTCGCGGAGGCGCCCCAAGTGGGCTTCTACCCCTTCGGCGTGCTGGAGAGCAACGCCGCCTTCGTGCTGTGGGGTTGCCCGGACGTTGGTCGCTATGCCGTGCTCAGCCCGAACCTGGGCGAGCCGGGCGTTCCCTGCCTGTCGTTGCGGCCGAAGCGCCTGTCAGCCGGGCAGCGGGTGGAGTTCGACCTCATCCTCATGCGCTTCGACAAGCCGGCGACCAAGTACCGAGACGTGCTGGGCTGGTACCTGCGGTCGGCCTACAGCTCGGACCCGCTGGTTCGCGACCTGTTTCCGTGGGACGGTCGGCCGCACGCGCGCCCGTTGCCGGTGGGCAACCTGGGCCACGGACTGGGGCGGCTGGCGCAACCTGGTCTGGACCCGGCGCGACTCCTCGACGAGTTGCGCCGGCGCCGAGTGGGGTGCGTTTGGTTCCAGGGCTGGGGCCCCTGGGATGAGAGCTACCCCACGGAGGGCGCGTGGTTTGCCGAGAGCTGGTCGCACTACTCCGCCACCCAGGTACGCGACGAGGTCGCTTGGGAGCGGCAGAACGGGTTGTTCCCGCTGCTGTACTGCCGCCAGTTCCTCGCCGAGCAGGGGGTGCACGACGCCCAGCCACCGTTGCGCACGTGGCTCGGTCGCGACGAGAACGGCGACCGCCAAGCGTGGGACGACTACGCTGTGCCAGAGCCGGCGCGGGCCGAGGTCGGCTCCCCCGTCCTGCAGCAGACCTGTGCCGACTTCGGCAACGACGCCTACCGCATCTGGTACGAGGAGCGACTCAAGGCGTGCCTGACGTACTACCAACCGGCGGGCATCGCCTGGGACATGGGTTGGGGCGCAGGACACACGTGGGGTCACTCCCGCGCCAATCCGCAGACGCCCAACGGCGACGGCATGCTGCGCGCTCAGGCCGACCTGTGGAAGTGGCTCCAGGCGAACCACCCGGAGATGCGGACGATCTCCAACGAAGCAATCGGCACGCCCTCGCAGAGGTTCTCCGACGCAATCCTCATCGAGGGCGGGTTCGCCTCGGGCAAGACGGAGCTGGACTACGAAGCGGCGCAGGCGTTGGGCGCCACCGTCATCAGCTTCGAGTACCCCGCACAATACGCGGCGCGGCTCGCCGGTCTCCCAACGCAGTCGGCTCGCTACGTGCAGTTCCGCTATCGCGCCGTCGGTCTCGACACCAAGTCCGACCGCTACGTGGTCTACCCCTCGCAGGAGATCGTGGGCAAAGAGGGACCGGTCCTGGCGTGCAGTGACCTGGTGGCAGACGGCGAGTGGCACGTGGCAACGGCCGACATGCGCAAGCTCCCGGCGGTCGAGGAGGTCAAAGGGCTCGCCTTCGGCTTCGACTCCGCCGCCGCGGAAGCCCACCTCTGGGTCGACTACCTGCGCTTCAGCGCCACGCCCGACGGACCGGCCTTCCCGGCCGCAGCGAACAGCTTTCCGGCCAGCCTCGCCGACTCCGGCGTTGCCGCCTGGGAGCCTCGACCCGGATGGGTAACCAACGCCGGCCCCGAGTACGGCGTGCGCCGGGACGGGCAAGCCCTTGAGTTCTATACTCGCGGGGGCATGAGCTGGTCCTTTTTCCCCGCCTGTGCCGAGTTGGCCCAAGAGTACCTGCACGTCCTGAGCCGGGGCGCCTGCTTGGGAAGCGGACTGCGGGCGGACTGGACGACGGTGAACGCGTTTTCCGCGCAGGCGATGGCGTTGTCGCCGTTCGCGGGCAGCAAGGACGTGACTGTTCGGCCGGAGTCCTCCGGCGTGACCGCCTCGGCCTGGGGCCGCAAGGGCCGCCTGCTCCTTGCAGCCCACAACGGAACCGGCCAACCCGCGGCTGTGACCGTCGAGGTGTCCTCCGAACCGCTGACCCGCGCCGGAGTCACGCCCGGCCCCAGAGCCCTAAGCCGCCTCGTGGGCCGGATGGCTGAGCCCTCCGGGCCCGGACCCATTGCTTCCCACGACCGGCGCGGACTGCGGCTCGCCGTCCGCCTTCAGCCCGGAGAAGCGGTGCTGTGGGGGAACTGGGGGTGGGAGTGAGCCGGATCCGCCTTCGAGCCCGGAGCTCGCGGCGGGGCGTCGGTGCTCCGCACTCAGGCGCTCAGGGCGTCGGACCACGACGTTGAGGCGCATAATGCAAGGCTCCTCAACAGAACCCATGGGCGAGTTTGGGCTCGGGTCGGTGTTAACTCCGGCTCCAAGTCCCCAAGAATTCCTCGCAGAGGTGCGGTTCTTGACGGGGAGACGGGACGGCCTGCCCTGGCGAGGTCGCGTGCCCGTCGGCCGTGGCACCGGGCGTCGCTCGGGCCTGTAGGGCGAGGAATCCCTTCCCGCTTCACTTCCCGTCCACCACCAGCCCGGCGGGATACGCGGCGGGAAGGCGGAAAGGGATTTCTCGCCCTACAGGCCCACCATCTCGGGGAATGCTGTATCGCGGTTCGCCTTCGCCCGCATCACTGTCTTCTGTTCTGCCGACCTCAGCCCATACCGTCCGCGTCGTCGTCTACAACATGGCCGGAGAGCCGCAAGCCAGCAACGAACTCCCAATGACCCTCCAAGGCAGCGTCCCCGGCACCCTCCAAGCCCCCGCACTCCAGCACGCCGAGATCTACGAATCCGGCGGCGACCTCTACATTGTCTGGAACTGGCTCGACAACATGCCCGAGCCGCCCTTCAACCACTTCGCCATCCAGCAGATGGACGGCATGGGCACGTGGCAGACGCGTGTCACTCTCTCCGACTCCACTACGCAGAACTGGATCGGCGCGCCGTTGCCGGTGCCGCCGCCGAGGCACTTCCGGGTGGTGGCGGT
>PEVN01000142.1 GCA_002779825.1 Armatimonadetes bacterium CG06_land_8_20_14_3_00_66_21
TGCGCGCCCCGGCGATGCCCCGCCCTTCCTGCCGAACGACGCGGACCGTCGCCGTCGTAGCCGCGCGCGCCAAGCGCGTGGACTCCGCCGCATACCGCCTCGCCAGCACCGATACCTCGCGCTGCGTCACCGCAACGATGACCAGCTCCAGGTCGCCAAGCTCCTGCGCCAGCACAGATTGGATGCTTTCGTCGAGGATCTCCAGCCGGTCGCGGGTCGGCATGACGACCGTGACCAGGGGGCGATAGTGGGCTGCGACGTACGCCAGCGACAGATTATCCGTGTCCGTCTCGGCAAGTGTCGCCGCCATCGCGAAAGGTGTGGCGCGGCGCCAACACGGAGGCACGCAGCTCTCGGCTGTGTGCGAGCATGTAGTCCAGGGTCTCCCCCAGAACCTGTTGCGGCTCTTCAGCCACGAGGCCCCAGTTCCGCAGAACGGCTGCCTCGACCTCGTAGAAGTGCTCTTCCAACTCGCAGCCTTCACGCGGGTTGGGAACGTGCGACAGGGCAGCGGGGCAGCCGCGCTCCCGGGCGAGCGCGGCAACCTCCTCGGCGAGTTGGCGCACCGAGCGGGTCCAAGCGATCTGGTTGATCTCCATGTACGCGCCCGCAGGGAGGTCCATAATCTGCTCGCAGGCAGTGGCAGTGGCCCAGGTGCTGTCCGCCAGCGACAGGAAGCCGCGTGTTTGCCCGCCGCGGCCATACACCGTCAGGGGGTGACCTGCCGATGCCTGGGCACAGAACCGGTGCACTACGGTGCCCCATACATCGTCGTAGTAGACCCGGGTGCAGGCATTGCGCTCCCGCAGCTCGGCGGTGTTCACACCCACAACCGGCCCCTGCTGCACATCGATACACGTCAGGCCGTAGCACTGACAGGCGAAGCGCAGGTACACGCTGTCACACACCTTGCTGGCGTGGTAGAAGCTGCCCGGACTGCGCGGAAACCACAGCCTCGCGGTTCGGCCGCCCAGCTCGAGAGTCCACTCACCCTCGGGGATGGGTACGCTTGGCGTTCCGTACTCCCCCATGGATCCCAGCTTGACGAGCCGAGTGCCTGTTTCGCGGCAAGCGAAGAGCACGGCCATCGTGCTGTCCAAGTTGTCGCTCACCGTCTCCAGCGCGTGCTCGGGCGACAGCATTGAGTACGGCGCACTGCGCTGCTGTGCCAAGTGCACGACCACGTCCACGTCTTGCAGCAGTTGCCGCACGCGCTCTTGATCGCGGACGTCGGCCTCAACCACGGTGGCGCCGGTGCCCCCCAGGCGTTGTTCGAGAGGACCGGGATCGGCCGGAACGGAGGGCGCCCCCGTGCATGCCGCTCGCCGAGCCGTTACCCCGTTGTCGACGGCGATCACCTCGTGTCCGCGGCCAAGCAAGCAAAGCGAGAGCGGGAACCCCAGATACCCATCTGCCCCGAACACTGCGATCCTCATGTCGTCCTCTCTCCTGCCTTGGCAAGCGCGAACCCGTCCACGCCGTTGCCATACCGGTGGGCGTGGACGGGAATCTCCGGGCGCCAGAGGTCCCACATGGGCGCCTTTCGGTTGTTGCCAGGGCGAACGTAGTAGGTGCAGGCCGGCTCCCGGATGAATGCGTGGCGAGCGCGGGTCATCCGAAGCCGGACAAACCAGGCGAAATCCTCCATGTACTGGAAGTGCTCCGGCTGGAAGGCCAGGCTTCCATACAGGAACTCCCGCCGGATCATGACGCACCCCGGTCCGCACCGACAGCGGTCACCGAACTCGCGCAGGCTCCACGCCCCCGGGTCGATGACGCCGACTCGTTTCCCGCTGTCTTCGTGTATCCGCAGCGCGCCGGCCCAGGACACGTCGGCGTCCGCTTGCGCCATGGCGTGAACCACCGGACCGTGAATCTCATCATCGCAGTCGGCGAAGTAGACCCACTGGCCGAGCGCTCGTCGCGCCCCCCAGTTCCGAGCCGCCGCCTGACCGATGCGCAACGGGCTGCGGAGTAACCGGACCAAGACCTTCTCGCGCGACAGCGTCCGAGACAGTGCTTCCACGCACGTCGCATCCCGGCTGCCATCGTCCACCAAGATCAACTCAGTGAGGCAGCGGCGGGACAGGTCGACCACGCCACCGCCTACCCGCCACCGGTGAGACTCTGGATTGCGCACCGCCACGACCACCGAGACGAGCGGGCGAGGCAGGATCCGTTCGGCCAACTCCTGCAAGCCAGCCCCGGGCGCGACACCCCAACGCTCCGCAAATGCTCGCAAATTGCGCTTTCGCCCAGCGCCGGACAAGACGGAGAACCTCCGAGCGGTCACCTGGCCGTGGTGCCGCCAGAGCCCCGAAACCAAAGCTGCGGCGTACCCCGCATTCAGGACCCGCAACTGAAAGTCAATGTCCTCCTCGCCGTAGCCCGTGAAGCGCTCCTCATCAAAGCCCCCGACCTCCTCGAACACCTCCCGGCGGAACGCGGGCAGGAGCATCGGCGTTGGGCACTGCACATCGGGCCCCGGCATGCGCTGGTACGAGTTGAAGCACCGTCCCCGAACGCGGCCTGCGGCTACGCCCACGGCCGGCTCCCGCACGCACTCAACGAGGCCCAGGAGCGCCCGGTCCTCAAGCGGATAGAAGTCGTCGTTGCCCATCACGAAAACCTCGCCCGCGGATTCGCTCACCAGCCGGTTGTACGCCGCAGCAAAGCGGGGTGGGGACCAGTCGCCAAGCACCCGCACCTCGGCGTGCCTGGCGGCGACTTGGTGGATAGCGGCAAAGTCGATGTCCCGCTTGCGCGGGCCCATGGGAAGGAGCAGCACCTCAACCGGCCAGCCGGCTCTGTCCAGCACCTGTTTGACGGCGGTGGCCAGCGGCGGCGCGGTACCCGAGGTGGGCATGCCAACGGAAACCAGCCGAGGCAGTATCCGCTGCTCGGTGATAGGCATCAATTCCGCCGCGCGAGGCCAGAACGGCACAAACAGGGCGGGCGGGAGATCGTCGCCAGGCCCGTGCGGTTGCCCACCATCGGCCGTGAACGTCTCGCCTCGACTGGCCGCCAGCCGGAAAGAGACAGCCGACCCCAGACGGTCGGCCAGATCGTCGCTCAGCACGAGTCCACTTGGCGGAACGGGGGAGTCGCTGCTCGCCAGCGGTGTCATTGCGCGCCGCTCCGCAGCTGCCGAGCCTCGCGGAGCACTTGTTGCACCGCGCCGCCGGCATACTTCTCGTAGTACGGGTCGAGCGCGACCCGCTGGATGGAGGCGCCGTGCTTCTTCAGGCGGCCCCAAGCCGCCTCCAAGCTATGATCGCCATACCAGAGACGCGACGTGACCAGCGGGGTCAGCAGCACCGGCTTCCCGCACTTGCCCAAGAGGGCCCTTGCTTTGTTCCATTTCTCGAGGCTGTCCCAGCCGTCCTCAAGGAGCAGTTCGTCGGCGTAGCCCCGGACGACCCAGGTCAGCCAGTCCATGCACAGGCGCGCCTGTACCTTCGGGATGAGGTCGTAGTAGTCGCCCCGGCCGAGCACCGCCACCCGCCGGCGCGAGACGCCGGCGCGAAACTCCTTCGCCACGCACCCCACCAGTTCCCCGACCATGCGCAGCCGCCAGTCGTAGTACTCCCGTACTTCGGGGTCGCGTTCCTCGGGGTGGTCTCCGGACAGCATTAGGTCGACAGGGTCGACCTGCCGGTACCGGATGTATGCCGCGCGGGACGGCTCGTCGAACCCCAGTGTGTCCCCTGTCGGCAGTCGGCACGTAAGAAGCAGGCCGTCGAGGTCCGGGTAGCCAATCACGAGGTTCCGCACCAGTCCGCAGAGCGCCTCCCGCGTGGCGGGGTTGAAGGGCGAGGCGAACTTGCCGAACGCCGCCGCGCCTTCAGTGCCGGGGAAGTTGAGCGCCTGCAGCGTCGGATGCTCCGCGAACGGATCCGAGGCATTCGCCTGGGCGTCGCACCACCATTGCAGCAAGTCCAAGGCCGCCCAGCACTCGATCCCGCGGGCATGGCTCCACTCACCGACATCGCCGAGGGGATCTGTGCCGACGAGGTGCTTTGCCTGCCGGAAGAACGACGATTGAGCCGCAAAGGCTGCCTCACCGCAATCCAGCGCCTGGACGATGATCCGGTCGGGGAGCAGCCGTTCTTGGTCCAGGACCGCCAGCACCGGCAGCGCGTCGAAGCGACCGGGCGAGACCACCAAGGAAAGATTTCCCAGCCGCAAAGGGGTCGCGGCTGCGGGAGTCGGTTTCGGTGGCTGGGATAGGGCGCCGCTCACCGCCAGCAGCGCCACGGCGAGAGCGTTGCCAACAATCCCGGCCCTTCGGGGCGGGCTGGTCATGGTCACGGATTCCTTACTGCTCGCAGTACTGATCCGCCAACGCCTGCGGCTGCAGATGCAGACCGCGCAAGTCCTCGGCGACGCGGCCGGCCACGCGGGTCACGGTCTTGGACTCGCCGACTCGGTGGATCACTGCCTCGATCACCTCCTCCAGGGCCGCACCAGCGAACAGGCTGGCGGCGGCGACTTGGGCGGACTGGCGGAAGAACTGACGGCGATCCTCTCGGTTGCTCTTGCGGTTAGTTGGCATCGGGTCACCTCCTTTGCTCACGGTGGAACGACTTGTGTGTCGTGAGCTCAATGGCTCAGTTGAGCCCTAACAGGTATGCGTATCGCAGGGACTGGGCCGTAGTTCGTGTGGATCGTGAGCCTGTCGTTGAACTCCCTTTCGCCCCGTTCTTCGCGCGGCCGAAGCTCCACCTCCAAGGTGCAGCGGTACCCCTCGTCATCCTCCGCTTCGTAGGTGACGCGCGACTGGATCTCTCCGCTGCCCGAATCGATACGGGTGACGCGCACCCCTCTGTGAGGCAGACCTACCACTTCGACTGGCATGGTTGCCGCTTCTCCGCGAGCAACCGGGCCGTAGTCGAGCATGGCAGGGCGCACTGACACGACGCTATCAACCAGAGCCACTGCACTCACCACGATGACTGGATGATTTCGAGAAGTCGTCCGTAGCGCCCAGTGCGACTGCGCAACCGGCCATTCGCGCACACGGGCCAGGAGATCTAGGTTTGTGACTCCGTGAGGCGGGACATCGACTGGCAAAGCCGGTAGCGGGGCTGCCGGGGTTGTCCGAGGGCTCTGACAGAGCTCGGTGATGCGCAACGACTCAGAGGCTTCGTTACGAACAGGAAGAGAGAAGTGAATCAACTGCCCTCCTGCCAAAGTGCTCAGTTCCCAGATGGGGCGCTGCAGGACGTCCCGGTTTTTGTCGCGCGGCCCGGGGCGGGCTCCGCCCTCCGGAACGAGCGCATATCCTTGGTACTGCTGACGGAACTCCGACATAGCTACCAACCGCGGCTGGCCGCCGTTGTACACCCGCACCCACTTGTCCGTGACCGCGTCCATTAGCTCGAAGTGGTTTGCAGGCGCAAGGACAATCGCCCATCCTTGGTCCGCAGCCAACTCGTCGACCGAGATCCTCACTCCCTGAACTTTGAGTCCGTGCGCGCGACAACTGTCCCGAAGGGCAAGCATGTCGACAGCCGGTTGATTCGCCGCAACAGCCTCCGAAGCGACGACCGGATCCAGACTGCCCCTTCCGAGCCAGATCCGCGTCAGAACGCTGGCGAAACCGCAGTTCAGCTTGCTTGGAGCCCGTATGTCTTCAAGAGGCCAACGCCAGTCGCCCCCGGGCGCAGGGCTTGCGCTTACGGCGCAAGCCCATGCGAGTAGCCAAGGCGATGCAGCGCGCGCAGAATGTGACTGAGTCCTCATAATTCGCAGCCGCTCACTCAACGATCCCCGGTGGGTAGTCGCCCGCGGCCACCCGTTCGGCCAACTCATCAGTGCTCCCCCCTACGCGCTCGGCCGGTGCCGGCGCACCCATCTGCTTCACCTGAACGCCAATCGGGAAGTCGAACAGGAAGTAGCCGCCCGGGATCGGCGTATTGATCGCAAACTGCATGAGTCGGTACCAGACCGTACGGACATGCAGCGGCTTTTCGCCGCGTTTGACGATGTACCACTTCTGCGTGCACACTGCGGCGAGCCACACCCCGTCGGCATACTGGCGGTAGGACTCAACCTCAAAAACCCGGCGCAACCACGAGGCTTCCGGGGCGGCTGACGGGCCGTTCTCGAACTCGGTTCGGATTAACGCGCAACCACGGTCTGGCGCGAACCACCACCTCCAGTGACTGGGTCGGTCGCGCTGCGGCTCATATAGGATGCCAATGGTGGATGATCCATTGACCAGTCTATTGGTGTCGAGCAGGCTTGCCGCGTCCTCGCGCAATACCTTGCTGAAGGGCTGGCCGGCTTCGTGTAGAAGAAGAACTGTCTCAGCATCGCACGACTGCCTCTCTTCGAACACGAATCCGTTGCCCCGGTACGGGTCCCAGTCGTGCTGGAGTTCCCCGTCGAACCCTTTGGCGGCGTCCTGCCAGGGCTCACCACCTCGTCCCGTCTGTGGCGGCTTCGGGTACACCCGGTGACGTTGCTCCTTGTACAGCTCAGCGCTGAAGGCGTACCGAACGTGCTCGACTGTCGCTGGCCCGCGCTGCAATGCGGGCGGTGCCTTCCGATCGTCCTCCAAGAGCTCCCCTCCTTGCCAGCTGACCACTGAGAGATACCCTCTCCCACTACGCAGTTTCGCTTCGCGGGCGGTGACACCTGCAACCAGTCGTTCGGGCACAGGGCCCCGGCTGGTCTGGTCTTTGCCGGTGGGACGTTGCGCGCGCGGTTCACCTAGGCAGGCGCGGCACAACAGGGCCAGTGGGCAGATACAGATGGACAACGCTCTCCTGACCCATCGCTGCCTTGCAGTCACGTGTCGGCACCTCCTGTATGTGTCGTCCAATGAAGCGCGAGTAGCGCCGTAGGAAACCCACCCGCCCTCTGCGAGTCAGGTGGGTGACAGGCAATGCTTCCTATCCTGGTCATGGACCGAAACGCCATGCTGTCGTGACTGGCGACCAGAACTCGGGGCCACGCCTCCATTGTTGTCCACTCACTGCTGGGTCGGGCGGCCGGACTGGGCTGATAGGTGCGCTAACAGGGATCCTCTGCAGCGCCACATCCGTGCTTGTCCCAGCAGCAGGTATCTTCTTTCCACGTGGGGCCGCTGGGACAGTCGCTCACAGTTGCGAAGTGTTTGATGGTGCCGCAGCACACATCTTCGGTGTTGTTGCATGACTTCGTTATCGCCCAGCAAACGCGACACTGCTTGTACTCGTTGGTGCAGTTGTAGGTCTTGAGCACCTGAGTGGGCATTGTGACCTCCTCGCAATCGTAGGCGGGGTCGCACGAAGGGCAAGTCACGGTCTTGCCGCAACAACCGAGAATCCCGCCCCGAATGCCCCGCATATCCTCGGGGGTCAGCCTCTCTTCGCACCAGCACTGGGTTGACGCCGCAAGCAGAACCATGACGGCGGCACCACCGGTCAGACATCGGTTCGTGTATGAGGGTTGCACGGTCATTGCTCCTTTTGTTACTCCTGTATGTCTCACACAGGGATTCAGCCGACAACTCGCCGACGTTTGCACTGGGAACATCCAGGCCACTCGTCGATCTCAGGCCGATATCGAACTAGTGACTCTGCGCGACTGGCCAATGGCACTTGTCGCCAGTGGGCCTGCACCCCTTCCGGAGGTGGTGGCCAACTGGTCACATCCCCCCTTCCGTGTTCCCTGTGCCCGCCTCAGTATCTGAGGTGTGCACTCCCATAGCATCCTGCGCCGGCAAGAGTGTCCACTCGCAGAGGAACTCAGGTGCCAGTAGGGTGATACACACACCGCCGACTTGGAGCGCCTCGGGCAGTTGGAGAGGGGAGACGCGTCGGCGTAAGGCGGAGGCGTCGTAGAAGGCCAAGCGCCACCGCCGCTGGTACCCCTGAGCGTTGCTGAGTGTTGCCGCGGCCTGGCCCACGTGGAACGTACGCAGATCCAGCCCAAAATGCGCGAGTTTGCCCAAGCTCCTCAGTTGGGCTCCCGGAACGGTAGCCAGCAGGCTATCAACCATGTCTCGGATCGTAGGATCGCCGCGCCCCATTACCCACACGGGCGTGTCGGCAATGCGCCGGTCGCAGTGAAGTTCGGCCCGGCAAGCCTCACCGAGCATCGTCACGAGCTGGCGCAACGAGCCGCCGAATGGGGTTTGCACGGCTAGCCTGGCGCTTCCCTCCAGCGGCGGCCCTGGCCGGGGCCGGTCTTGGGAGCCGGCTGTCTGTGATCGCGCGAGAGCCGTGTAGCTGCGGAGATATCGCCGATGCGTCCAGGGGAGGGCTCTGATATCGACTCTGGGGAATCCCGCAAGGCCGGCTGTCGGGTCGCGTGCCGCCTGCCCGAGCTTAGATGCGCCACCCGCCGCCAGCCCTGCAAGCAAGCGCGCCCAGATTCCATCTTCCGCTGCGAGGGCACCTTCAAGCCTCACTGGCCGTCCGTCACGGAAAGCATCCACAATTGCTGAGCTGCTCAAGGACAGTAGCAGATCAGCGAGGAGATCTGTCGCATCGCGTGCATTCCACCAAGTCAAATCGGATTGCTGCACCTGGCCGGTGCCGGGCTCGTACCAAACTTCCGTCATTGGTCGCGGCACTGGCCGCGCGTCACTGACAGCTACAACTTCACCGCGTTCGCTCACCGCACATGTTGTGTGAGTTGCGAGCATGGTCAACCACGCGCTGAGGTCAGGGCTGCGACCTGGTCCGACGGCCACCAGCTCCGCCATCGACCGCTCCGATGCCACGAGAATGGTGTTTCCGGCGTGCCTGGCCCAGTCGGATACTGCCTGCACACGAGGGTCAGGCACCCGAACGGACTCCGCGCCGGGAGTACCCCAAACGCTGACCACCGAGATCAGCAGGCTGATCAGCGGCCACTGTCGGCGCACTCCTATACAAGTCACGTGCGGCGCTCTGTTGGCCAAAAGCGGCTACCTCCAATCACCCAACAGCCCAGGGGCGCGCTTTGGACCCCCAGCGCATGAGGGCGGTACCGATCCAGTATTGAAGCACCAACTACCAGTGCCGGATGACCACGAGGGCCTTTTCCGTACCGAAGTCCGCATGATGCACCGCGTCATGGCATTCTCCGCACTCCAACTCCCGGCTCATCTTCTCCGCGCCGCGGGTCAAGGCATGGAGAATCGCGTCTCCGTGACACGTACTACACTGCACACCGTCGTCTTCGGCAGCTAAGCCTGCGTCAAACCGCCCGTTCCGCCGAAACGGCTCGCTGTGGCAGGCGAGGCACTCCGGCACCAGCCGCTGCTTGCCCCGAAGGGTCTCCACCGCGCGAGCGTGGGCGCTCTTCCGCCACACCTCGTATGCTTTGGCATGGCACGGTTTGCACCGCGGCGCGGGCGCATAGGACGCTTCGCTCAGCGGCTTCTCCGCAGTGGCCGCAGCCAGCGTCGTCTGTTGGGTCTCGTAGTACCGGGCGATGAGGCCGGCGACGCCTGGATCCGGCGTGTACGCCGTGCCAATGCTCTCCAACCGGCACGACAGCTTCCAGGGCTGTCCAACAGTGCGTTCCGCCTGCAGCAACGTCACAGTCTGTCCACGGTCCTTCGTCGGGCAGAGCAACACGCCGTCCGTGACGGTGGGCAGGTCGGGCGTGCAGTTCGCAGGCGCGACGAAGATCGCCTGAAGCAGACCGGCGGGGCCGAGTCGCCTCGCCAGTCGACGGTTCTCGGCGTCGCTGAGACGGCTTGCCAGCGCCACCACGTCGGCGCGCTTCTTGAGCGCTTCGAGGGCCGAGACGAGTGCTGCCTCCGAGGCGTCTTGGCCGGATGATCCATGTGGCTCCAGCCGCAGGAGGCCGACACGCACGCCGCCAAGCTCGCCAGCCCAAGACGTGGCCTTGGGGTCTGCCGGGTCAAATGGCGGAGTCAGGGAGAGCTTCCCTTTTCCGGCGTCCTTGCGCACGGAGTCGGCTTCGTCAGTTCCAGTCAGGCAAGCCGCGTAGCTCATCTTCGCCATGGACTCCAGGATCACCGGCCGCTTGGACGGATCGCTTCCCAAGTTGCCGCCATCAACGATGGCAGTAGGCACACCATCTGCCGTCAGCCGGGCCAACAGTGTCGCTCGCCGGGCCAGACCGCCCAGCCCGCTGCCGTGTCAGCCGCACGGCTCCAGGTAGCCGAGGGTGTCGGTGGTGAACAGGAGGCGGAGGCGGTTCGGCTGGTCCTTCTGGGCCGCGGACGGCGCGAGCACGGGCACCGCCGCGCAGCAGAGAAGCATTGTCAATGTGCAGAGGAGTCTCAAGCCGACTCCTCCCGCAACGTCTCTTCCGCCTCCGCAGACTTGGCGCCCTCCCGGAACTCCCGCATTCCCTGGCCGAGCGAGCGCGCCAACTGCGGCACCTTCGTCGCGCCGAAGAACAGCAGGACGATCAGGAGGATGACGATGAGTTCTGTGGGGCCGAACATGAGGATTTCAGATTGCAGATTGGGCGATTCCAGATTGGGGCTTGCGGAGGTCGCGAGGCAGCGCGAAGGGGATTCTCCGGATTCGCCGCTCACCGCGGCTGGCCTTCTTGGCGGGGGCGCGGACGGCGGGCTTGGGCTTGCTTTGCCTTCCCGGCCGGACGCTTGGTTCTTGCCGGCGCCTTTGCTGGCGAAGCGGCGGTCTGCTGTTCTTCCAGCCGGGCCAGCACCGCCTGGGCGATGGCGTCGATCTTGTCGCGCTCGTCGATCTTGCGAATGACGGCTTCGGCGATTCGGTCGATGAGCGCCTCAACGGGGTCCGTTGTTTGCTGAGCCATTAGGTCTTCCTGCGCGTCCGTCTGCTGACCGCGCCACCACCTCAGCGCAGTGATCAGAGAGTATACAGCCGGGCTCACCCGCCAGCCAATGTACGAACGTGCCATTCTGGTGGCACTTTTGTGCCACGCTGAACCTTCAGTACGAGGTGGCGAAGTTGTGTGAGTCTTCCGCGTCGCTCACAGCAGACCCATCCGGCTCGCCGCCAACACAGCTTCCCGCGGGGTGGCGCAGCCCAGTAGCTCCTGTGCTGTGGCTACGCGACGCTCAAGCGTCCGGTGCCCGACGCCCGTCCGCCGTGCGGCTGCGTCTACTGAGGGGCACTCGGCATAGCACCGCAACGCTTCGAGGCACTCCTGGGGAATCACGCCCTGCGCCACCAGCCTGTCTCTGCCGGCGTCTTCCGCGCGCACGTCGCCGTAGTCGCGGATCTCGCACTGCACCCCGATCTTGGCCAGGTGGTTCGCCAAGCCCTGCGCCTCCAACGCGTTGGGCCAGACAATGAGCAAAGCGCTCCTGTCAGGCATTCCGCCCCCCCCCCGCCATCGCCTCCGCCCCTGTTCTCTCTGCGCCCCGGCTGCATCCGTCCGGTAGGTTCGGTAGTCGCCATGCGATTCCCCCTGAATCAGGTTCCGGGAGCCGGCACCCGCCGCTCCCGGGAGGCCGCGATGCGCGGGCCCTGTACTACTAACCGTCAGGATCTTGTTCTCCCTTGAGAATGTAGTGCGAGATGGCATCTCGCACGCGAACTCGCCGAGTTCGACGCGACTTACCAAGTCGCGCTACGTTCTCCTTCGACGTGGTGTGCAGACGCACATGGGCGATTCCTGCGAAGCTTCCGTGGCCGCGCGCACTCCAGCACTCCACAACTCCACTACTCCAGTGTTCCGTGGGTTCGCCTGCGGCCCCAGCCGCGATGGATACTGATGCGCTTGGGGACGCCGACTCTGGAAGACCAGGAGCACCGCACTTGAGGAGGCTCGGCTGCTCAAGGCAGGAACGGCAAGCCCTCAAGGGAGGACGCGGCGCGCCTCACTTGAGCTGCTTTGGCGGGCTCAGGAGGTCGGGATCTGGTCAGTGGCGTTGGCCGGGTCGGCGTTCCACTGGGCGATCAGATCAGGCATTTTCTTGCCGATGTTGTCGGCGTTGGCGAGCTGGCCGCTGAAGTTGGCGTGCACGTAGTCGGTCAGGTCCGGGTCGGCCTTGAAATGGATCGTGAACCGGCCGGTCAGGTCAATGTCCACGGAGAAGGTCCCCAGGTCGTCCAGGTGAACGGTGCGGCCTCGGGCAAGATGCCGGCCCAGCCGCCGCACGATGGTGCGCTTCGCTTGAAGCGCCTCCCCCTCGCTCATTCCGGTGTCGTCGGTAATGTCTTTGATGAACTCGTCATCGTGGATCGCCCCTGCTGACACAACCTGCGGCGCCAGCTTTGAGACTGCTTGCATCTTGTGAGCCATTCTGCTGCCTCCTGAGGATTCTCCGATTTCGGAGCGCATACAGCGCCTTCCTCGGGCCCTGGGAACCGGGAGGGCGAAGCTCCGCAAACTCGGCGAGTTTGCGCTGAGCCGGTTCCGTACGGTTTGGCGGCTCGGCTCAAGCCCTGCGGGTTTGCGGAGCCTCGCCCTCCCCGGATTCCGCCTTCCTAAACACGCTCTTGGTCCAAGGCCTGTGAGCCAGACTG
>PEVN01000288.1 GCA_002779825.1 Armatimonadetes bacterium CG06_land_8_20_14_3_00_66_21
TCGGCAGACAAGCGCCGGCTGTCGTTCTCGGCGGGGCCCGGGAGGGCGAAGCTCCCGCTGAGCCGCTGTCGCGCGCAACCCCACCCTCTCAGGTGGAGACTCCGCGTCGGTCTGTCCTGCAGCGCGTACGGGACCTATTGCCTGGTCTGGAGCCGCAGGGAGGGCGAGGGTCCTCCCGAGCCGCCCCGACCACAAACGGTTCGGCGGGAGGGCGAGGGTCCCCCCGAGCCGCCCCGACTACAGGCGGCTCGGCAGGAGCCTCGCCCTCCCAGGCGGCGCGCGCAGGCGGGGAATGGACCAACCCCATCGATGGCGCCGTCATGCTCCACATCCCCGCGGGGGAGTTCCTCATGGGCAGCAACGACTATGCTGAAGAGAAACCCCAGCACCGCCGCGTTCACCTCGACGCGTATTGGATCTACAAGTACCCGGTCACGGTCGCCCAGTACCGCAAATTCTGCGGCAGCACCCGGCGGGAGATGCCCGAAGAGCCGAAGTGGGGGTGGCGAGAGGATCACCCCGTCGTCAACGTCAGTTGGGACGATGCCAAAGCCTACGCTGACTGGGCGGGTGTCGCCTTACCCACCGAAGCTCAGTGGGAGAAGGCAGCGAGAGGAACGGATGGTCGGACCTTTCCGTGGGGCAACGTCTGGGACCCGAGCAAGTGCAACAACGACGTCGGCGACAAGGGACCGAAGCGGACCACGGTGGTGGGCAACTACCCGGACGGCACCAGCCCGTACGGAGTGCTCGACATGGCGGGCAATGTCGGGGAGTGGTGCGGAGACTGGTACGATGCAGGCTACTACGATGCGCCGCGCCGGAACCCCACAGGACCGCCTTCGGGGAAGGCCCGCGTGTTGCGGGGCGGTTCGTGGCTCAACGACAACCCCTCGGTCTTCCGCTGCGCCCACCGGTGCCACTACGATCCTGGCAACAGGCTCGCCTACAGCGGCTTCCGGTGTGCGTTGTCTCGCCCGGACTCCAGTTAGGCTTTGCTCTTTGGCCCTCTTACCCTTGGCCCTGCCGCCCGCAGGGCGGCAGGGCCCGCCGCAGATGGCACGCGCGGGAGGGTGAGGCTCCCGCCGAACCCGGGAGGGCGAGGGTCCTCCCGAGCTGTCAGACAGACGAGACTGGCTCAGCAGGAGCTTCGCCCTCCCTCAACCGTGCCGTGCCGCCGGTGGGAGGGTGAGGCTCCTGCCGAACCGATGGCGCGTCCGTGGCTCAGCGGGAGCTTCGCCCTCCCGGGGGTGACTGATATGCCGCACAACACCGACGAACACAATCGGACCGATGGGCAATCGCCCGAGACACCCGCCCGCCTTCCACGGCGCAAACATCCCGCCCACGGCGTTTTCCCGGAGGGCGACAAGCCTGTCATCGTGCTTGTCACCGTCTGCACGAAGGACCGCCGGCCGTGGCTTGCCACCGCTGAGGTGCATGACCTCCTGTGCTCTGTGTGGTCGGAAGCATCCGCTTGGTTGGTGGGGCGCTATGTCGTGATGCCCGATCACATTCACCAGTTCGCCTCGCTCGGCGACCTCGACCTGCCACTGGACAACTGGGTGCGGTACTGGAAGTCCCAGTTCAGCAAACGGTTTGGCAAGCCCCGCTGCCAATGGCAGACTGACCAGTGGGATACGCGCTTGCGGTCGCGCGAGAGCTATGATGCAAGGTGGGAATACGTGCGCGGCAACCCCGTGCGCCATGGTCTCGCCGACCGGCCCGAGGATTGGCCATTCCAGGGCGAGATTCACGCCTTGCCGTGGTGACAGGGAGGGTGAGGCTCCCGCCGAACCGGCTGCGCCGCTTGCGGCTCAGCAGGAGCTTCGCCCTCCCAGCCGCGCCGGGCTGTGTTGCCGAGGGGAGGGTGAGGCTCCCGCCGAACCGTACGCCGCGCATGCGGCTCAGCGGGAGCTTCGCCCTCCCAGCCGCGCCGGGCTGTGTTGCCGAGGGGAGGGTGAGGCTCCTGCCGAACCGTACGCCGCTTGCGGCTCAGCGGGAGCTTCGCCCTCCCAGCCGTGCCGGGCTGTGTTGCCGAGGGGAGGGTGAGGCTCCCGCCGAACCGTACACCGCATGCGGCTCAGCAGGAGCTTCGCCCTCCCAGCCGTGCCGGGCTGTGTTGCCGAGGGGAGGGTGAGGCTCCTGCCGAACCGTACACCGCTTGCGGCTCAGCAGGAGCTTCGCCCTCCCGGCGGGAACATAGATGCCGCGAATCGAGAGTCAGGAGTGAGCAACCATGAGTCTGAGTCCTCGCCAGGTACTGCAAACGGAAACGGGGCGGCAATGCTCCGTCGAGCGCCTGTTGGGTGGCGGCGGGCAGGGGGAGGTGCACCAGGCGCAGGTGGACGGCCAGCCGTTCGCGCTCAAGTGGTACTTCCCGCAGCAGGCAACGCCGGAGCAACGCGGGTTGCTGGAAGACCTCGTGTGGCGGGGCGCCCCCACACCCAAGTTCCTCTGGCCGCTGGAACTGGTGGCTGACCCGCAGCAGCGGACCTTCGGCTACCTGATGCCTCTGCGCGAGCCCCGCTTCAAGGGCATTGTGGACATGATGAAGCGACGGGCGGAGCCGTCGTTCCGGGCGCTTTGCACGGCGGGGTACGAGTTGGCAGACAGCTACCTGCAGCTCCACGCCAAGGGTCTCTGCTACCGGGACATCTCCTTCGGCAACGTGTTCCTCGACCCGGACACGGGCGAGGTGCGCATCTGCGACAACGACAACGTGGCCGTGACCGGCACTGCGGCGGGTGGCGTGTTGGGCACGCCGCGCTTCATGGCACCGGAGATCGTGCGCGGCGAAGCCCAGCCATCCACCGAGACCGACCTGTTCTCTCTCGCGGTGCTCCTCTTCTACGTGTTCGCGCTGCACCACCCGCTCGAGGGCAGGCGCGAGTCCGAGATCCACTGCTTCGACCTCCCCGCCATGAACCGGCTGTACGGGTCCGACCCGCTCTTCATCTTCGACCCCGACGACGACTCCAACCGCCCCGTGCTCGGGTATCACGACAACGCGATCATTTACTGGGGCGTCTACCCGCAGTTCCTGCGCGACCTCTTCACCTGCGCCTTCACGAAGGGGCTCCGCGATCCGCAGAACGGGCGCGTGCGGGAAAGCGAGTGGCGGAAGGCATTCGTGCAGTTGCGGGACACGCTGGTGTACTGCGGCGGCTGCGGGGCGGAGAACTTCCACGACGCCGAACGCCTGCGGGCGAACCAGCCGCAGGTCTGCTGGTCCTGCAACGCTGCTCTTCAACTGCCAGCCCGGCTCCGTCTGGGGCAGTCCGTGGTCATGCTCAACCACGACACGCAGCTATTTCCCCACCACCTTGGCAAGCTGTACGACTTCAGCGCACCCGTGGCGGAGATGTCGCCCCACCCACAGAACGCGAATGTCTGGGGGCTGAAGAACCTCTCCGCGGACAACTGGACCGTCACGCGCCCCGACGGCGCCGTGACCGACGTGCCGCCGGGCAGAAGCGTCGGCCTCGCCGCCGGGTTGAAGGTCAACCTTGGTGGCGTGGAGGGAGAGATTCGCGCATGAACGATGAAGTGCGAGAGGTCCTAAAGGCGCTGGTAGCGCAGTACGGTCAGGAGCTGTGCACCGACCGGCAGCGGGTGGAGGGTCTGCTTCGCGACTACTGTGGCCAGCACCGGCGCGAGATCGCCGTGCTGGTGTCCACGGTGCGGGAGGGGGTGGCGCAAGAGCTGCGAGGCGCGCCGGGCACGAGCGTGGACTCGCTGGTGTTCCATCGACTGGTGCAGAAGCTGGACTACAACGTCGGCATCGCCGAGGACTACGCCCGCTGGGCCGTGACAACGTGGGCGGAAGCCCTCGGCAGACACGCGCCGGCTCAGCCAGCGGGAGGGCGAGGGTCCTCCCGAGCCAGTTCGACATCGCCGGCAAACGGTTCGGCGGGAGGGCGAGGGTCCTCCCGAGCCAGTTCGGCGTCGCCGACAAGCGGCTCGGCGGGAGCCTCGCCCTCCCGGGCGCCGCACGCCGGCCAGGAACGGACCAACCCCAAAGACGGCGCGGAGCTGGTGTGGATTCCGGGCGGGGAGTTCATGATGGGTGAGGGCAACGAGGCGCACAAGCAGCGCGTGGACGGCTTCTGGATGTATGCCAAGGAAGTCACCAACGCGCAGTTCCGCACCTT
>PEVN01000507.1:0-843 GCA_002779825.1 Armatimonadetes bacterium CG06_land_8_20_14_3_00_66_21
CGAAGCGGAGATGCGCGTCGCCACCTGGCGCACCGAGCGAGTGACGTGGGAGTGGGACCAGGCGACCTACGACAAGCTGAGCGACCAGTGGGGCGAGCTGGGGCTGCCCACCATGTTCGTTCCCCGGGTCAACATGCAGGACCTGTTCATCAACACCATGGGCGTCGAGAACGCCATCTACGCCCTGGCGGACTACCCCGACACCGTTCACGCCTACTTCCGCGCGTTGGACGAATGCCACGACCGGATGATCGACGTGATCAACGACTCGCCCATCGAGGTCATCAACTTCGGCGACAACGTCCACTGCGGGACGCTCCCGCCGCCGTTATTCACCAAGTACGTCCTCCCCGCCTACCAGCGCCGCTGCGAGCGCCTGCACGCCGCCGGCAAGTTCGTCCACTCCCACTGGGACGGCGACACCAAAGCGCTCCTGCCCCTGGCAAAGGAAACCGGTCTCGACGGCATCGAAGCCATCACCCCCAAGCCGCAGGGCGACGTGACGCTCGAAGAGATCAAGGAGGGGCTGGGCGACGACCTCTTCCTCATCGACGGCCTCCCCGCCATCTACTTCGACCGCACCTTCAGCGAAGAAGTGCTCGCCGACTGCACCCGCCGCCTGATCGACCTGTTCGCCCCCAAACTCATCCTCGGCATCTCAGACGAGATCTCGTCGACGGGGGACATCGAGCGAATCCGCCTCGTCGGCGGGATTGTGGATGACTACAACGCGGGGTGTGGGGCGGGGTGAGTTATACTCGCGAAGGTTAGGAATACACCAAAGCTATTGCACAAGTTCGACGCCTCTGCGTGCACAGCAGTGTGTTGGGTGCTCACCACACG
>PEVN01000507.1:858-37491 GCA_002779825.1 Armatimonadetes bacterium CG06_land_8_20_14_3_00_66_21
CTTGTGCGCCGGGTGGTCGCCTCCGGATCGCACCTTCAGCGCCATGGCCGTGCCGGCAGTGAGAGGGGAAGTGTCGTCCGGAAGGGCGTCGCCAAGCCAGTTGCCCCACGGCACCAACTGGGCCTACAATATGGCCAAGTACATATCCATAGCCTACAGCCGCGCACCCGGGAGGGAGTGTTCTCCGATGCAGACCGTGAATGTTGCCAGCTTCAAGAGCCAGCTAAGCCAGCTCCTGGCCCAGGTCGAGCTTGGCGAGGAGATACAGGTCTGCAAGCGGAACGTGCCCATTGCGAGGGTGGTGCCCGACGCGCCCAAGCGGACCGCCAACCGCACCGTGCTGGGATGCGGAGCGGGGACAGTAGTGGTGAGGGGCGACTTGACCGAGCCGGCGCTTGACGAGAGCGAGTGGGAAATGTTGAGAGCGGCGCCATCAAGATCCTGCTTGACACCTGTTGCGTGATCTGGGCCGTCTCGGACGTCAGTTCGCTGCGCGCGACGGCTCGGCAACTACTCGCCGAGCCGGACACTGACGTGTCGGTCTCCTGCGTGAGCTGCGCCGAGATTGCGTGCCTCGCTGACCGGGGTCGAATCGTTCTGGATCGCCACTGGAAGACGTGGTTCAACCACTACGTGGAGCGCAATGGCTGGGAGGTGCTTGACCTCAACCTCGAGATCATCCAGGAAGCGTGGTCCCTTCCGGGCGAGTTCCACACCGACCCAGCAGACCGTCTCCTCACTGCCACGGCACGGGTCCGCAGACTGGCGCTGCTCACGGCCGACCGCAAGCTCCTCGACTACCCGCATGTAGACACGGTGTGGTGAAGGGCGTGGCAAAGCCGACCGCCAGTGTCACCGAGTGACGTCCCTGCCCGGATCGAAGGCGATGCCGCGGGGCGGGACCTGGGCGCCGTCCACGGTGCGCGCCTCGGCGGTGCTGTTGTACCAGAGGACGCCGGACTCGAGCTGGGTGGCGTAGACGCCGTCGGCGTCGGTGTTGGGCAAGGTCACGCCGTCGGCGTCGGGGAGGCGGCGGTCGGGATGCGCAAGGGCCTGGAGGACGGCTTCGCAGAGGGCCGGTGGCGTGGCGTCGGGGACGACGAGCGTGGCGCCCTTGCCGAGGCGCTTGAGGCAGGAAGCGGCCGCGGTCCAGTCCGGCTCGGGGCGGACGCGAGGGCAGGTCGGGGGGTCGGCTTCGGCGCCCTTTGCGCACAAGTCGACGGCGCTGACGGCGAGGCCGAGGGTGCGGGAATCCTGAGAGCCGTGGGCGGTGGGCAGGAAGGGAACGACCTCAAGGATGACCTCGCACAGCTTGCGGCCGGCGAGGAGGTCTCGGGGCACCGGGAACTTGAGCGTCTGCGTGCCCGCCCGCGCGATGGCGCCGACCGGCCGGCCGTTGACTAGGACGCGGTTGGTACCGGGGAGGGAGTAGCCTGTGAGGTGGACTTCGAGGGTGAGGACCGCGTCGGAGGCCGGGTCACAGGGGAGGCAGATTCCCGCGCGGGCGCCGGAGGCGGCGGCGTTGTAGAGGCGAGCCACATTGCCGTCGGCGTCCACCGGTTCGGCGGGCTCAATGCCAACGGCCAGCCCGAAGGCGCGCCCGGCCGTCACCACCTCGCGCGTCACGGCGAAGTTCGTCGCGTAGTCATTCCCCTCGTTCGTCGCTCTCAGACCGACGTGGTAGGGCGCGATGGCCTGCCTGGGCGGAGAAGTCGGCACCGAGGATCGGCTTGCCGGCGCCGCCGACGCAGAGGTAGAGTTCGGTGTCGGGCAGGGCCTTGCGGGCCGTGACCGCCCAGAAGCCCGCCCAGTCGGTCATCGACTGGACGTACCAGTCGACCATGTCGAGGCGGGAGCGAAGAGAGCGGGCGGTGTCGGGGAGGAAGGGCTGGACCTCGTCCCAGGTGGCATGGGTGATCTCCCAGGCGTGGTTGAGCGCGTCGAGGGTCCTGTATCTGGGCTGAAGTGTGCGGCGGAAGCTCGCGACGGCGTAGTCGTGGGCGGCCCACCAGTCGAGGTGGTTGTGGAACAGGCCGGGGATGTCGAAGGGCCAGCCAGTCTCCGGGCCGGCGGGGTAGAGCGTCTCGCCGTAGGTGCCCGAGCAGCAGAGGAGGGCGGATTCCAGAACGTCCCGGTCGCGGTACCTGTCGGCAAAGGCCTGCCAGAACCGCTCGATCCAGTTGCGCCAGGCCGGGTTCCAGAGGGATTGGATCTTGGTGGGCTGGTGGTGTTCGAGGCAGACGTAGGGGAAGGAGAGCGGGCTCTCGCGGTACCACTGCGGCGTCGCGTAGCCGGGGCCGGCAATGACGGCGGGCACCCACTTGAGGTCGGCGGCCTGGAGGGCGGCGAGCTGCTTGTCCCAGCGGCTCCAGTCCCAACCGCCCTCGGCGGCGTCTTCGACGGTCTGCCGCGTGCAGTAGGTCTCGACGCCGGTGGCCCCTAACATGCGGAACGCCTTGGCCTCGCCGGCGCTCGCGGCGACGCAACCAAACACCACCTCCATCCCCGGGCCGGCGTGGGCGCGGAAAGCCTCGAGGACCTCGGGCGCCGTGCCGCCGGGGACGTAGTCGGGCGGGCGGGTGAGGGAGACCTCGACGCGGCGGACGGTGAGCGACCAGCTACGGAGGCGGAAGTCGGCCTGCCAATTCTGTCCCTTGCCGAAGCGCGCGTCGGCAAGGCGAAGAATGCCGCGCATCCACTTGCCGCTCCCTCCCAGGACGATGACATCGTCGGCGAGGGTGTAGGAGGTCTGAAGGGTGGGCTCGTCGACGGCGCGGTCGTACTCGACGTTGACGAGGCCGGCGTCGCGGTCGAAGTACTCAACCGTGACAAACGCCTCGTGGTTGCCGGGCGCAATGGCGGCCGGGTCGGCCTGGACGTAGAGGTAGCAGGACTTGGGAGCCAGGCTGCGGCAGGCGCTGCCGGCAACGGAGTCGGGGGCGTTCTGGCCGTCGCCCTGGGAGAGGATGGTCAGGCCGTGGGAGGCGTTCTGAGGGCCGAGGGTGACCCAGAGGGGGTCGGCATGGGCGGAGGCGAGGAGGGCTACAAGGAAGGCAGAGAGGAGGGGCATGGTCGAAGCTGGTTCCGTGTGGGAGGGCAGTGAGGGTTCTCCGGGGAGGTCGGGATGCCCTTCACGAGGGACCCATGTGGGTCAGGCGGCACTGCTCCTCCTCGTTCCCGCGCAGCACCGCTGTTGGCTCAGGGAGTGCCCTCGATCCAGTCCTCGCGGATCTCGACCGCCAAGCCCAGGTGGCACGCACATCTGGGTATTCCCCCCGTGTTGGGCCGTGTCATCCAGCAGGCCTTCGCAGCGATCCCGGGAGCTGTCTTTGACCCTGTCCTCTCCGCTAAGAGCTACGGCTTCCGTCCGGGCCGGTCGGCTCGCCAGCCCATGCCTTGGGTTAGCGCCGTCTCAGCGCGACAGTTCTCTCTGTCCACGACTGGTCCGGATCCACGCCCGCGACGGTGGTCGGTTGATAGCCGTCGGCAGTCACCCGCACGCTGTAGCGGTAGTCATGACTTTCGATGCGACAGTCGTGGCTGTTCGGTTCGGGCGCGTCGTCTGTCGCTCGGTAGGCGTAGTCGGTTACCAGTAGCGCTCCCCGCGCTTCTGGCGCCGGGGTCCTGCCCGCCCGGTCGGTCTGAACTGATCCATGATGCACCGCCGACAGGTCACCGCTGCTCTCCGTCACCTCCACCAGCGCTCCCTCGATCGGCTTGGCGCCCTCATCCTGGACATGGATGACGAGATGGCGCAGGGCCACGAAGCTCGGATGGTGCCAGGGGCCGTCGCCAGGGCGCCACCTTCGAACGTGCGGCCCCGGGTCCTGCTCCAGACCGAAGGTACAGTCCACCGCGACGATCCCCGACAGCGTGTAACCTAGTTCCCAGTTACGCCGGTTGTCCTGGAAGCGGCAGCGGACCAGTCTGGCTTCCAGACAGCCGCCATCCTGGACACCCACCTGCAGGTCGCGAAAGGTGCAGTCTACGGCCCATTGCTGGCCGTTGCCCAGAGCCCTCCCCCCATGCTCGAACGTCACCCCTCGCAACGGATTCACGGCGGAGCCGAACCCGTAGGTCATGTCGCCATCAATCCACGACAGCGCGCTCTCGCTGATCTGTACGTCACCGGCGCGGATCTCGCAGAGCGGGGCGTGAGCGGCATCCTGGGTGAGTGCGGTGATGGTCGCGTGGAAGAGACGCAACAGGTTGCCGTCCGCGACGCGCAGGCCGTCCTGGCGGGCCTTCTCGCAGTCGAACTCCACGACGGGCCGCACTTCGGGTGTGGCAACCTCGCCAAGCAGCAGTGCGTTCCGGCCGGTGAATTGCCGGTAGACGTTGTGCCTGGGTGGTCGCTGCCGAACCTGGTGACGGTAATCGCGCGCTGGGCGGCGTCGTAGGTCACTGCCGCGTGGCCAAGACTGGCCAGCCAGACGAGGGCGAGGAGGGCTACGGTCCTGTCAATCATGTTACTCCTCCCAATCCCGGCACTCGGTCGGCTCCGTTCCCTCCTCGAACTGCACCTCATCGAGCCAGACTTTGCCCTGGCCGAGCAGATCCACGCGCACGAAAGGCTGGGTCTCGTCATTCTCGGGCGTGTAAGGAAAGGAGTAGCGCTGCCAGCCGTCAGTTGCCTTGAACTGGTGGTAGGAGTACCAGCTTCCGGCGAAAGCCGAGAGTGCCAGATCGGGGCGGTCGCCCTTGAGGTAGAACGAGAAGACATAAGAGCGGCCCTGGTGCAACACGAGTCCGGGGGCAAGCCTCTGCTCGGCCACGGGGTGGGCGTCGGCCGGGCCGATGTCCGTCAGAGGATTGGTCATGCGGAGACACTGCTTCCCTTGGTAGTGTTCCGACCGGTCCAGCCCCCACAGGGCGTCCGGGCCACCGATCTGGCCGGCGCTCGTCAGGCCGTACCTGTCGAACCACCACCGGGGGCTGCCCGGTTGCGCCGTCGGTCCCTCAAAGCCGCCGTCGACGATCATGTTGCGACAGCGGTCTGAGGCTTCGACGAGGAAGAAGTCATCCGCCCACAACCGCCCGATGCCCGAGTGGAAGCGCACGACCGGCCGGGCCAGTACGGTCTGCTCATCGGTGGCGAAGACGGTGCCGTACTGCCGCCACGGGGCATAGTTGCTGATCGTCATCTCGGTGGCACGGCGCACCTCGCCACTCGGGGACTCCAGGTAGAGCCCGGCTTGCGCCTCGCCGACCGACTCCAATCGGGCCCAGCCACCGAAACTGTAGCGTGTGTGCGGCTTGAGGGTCACCTAGCGCCCAGGATACGTTGCGGACTTTCCCGCGCCGGTGCGCTCGCTGAAGAGGGACCGCCTCCCGCTCATCCGCGTGCCTTCGTCGAGCCGTTTGTAGGCGACCTGTGGCACTGCATCGGTCGAGTCGAACGACCAGTACAGGTCGCTTTCGCAGCCGGGATCCAACAGTAGCTCGTCCTCCAGTGGCGCGGCCCGGTGGACGGGATCCTCGCGGCCCGGTTGGTCCAGCTTGATCTGCAGCGTGATCTCCTCGCTCGTGGGCCACTGGCCATGGATCTCGTAGACATGCCGGTCGTAACCCTCGAAGCGGTCGGAGAAGGCGCCGCCGGTGATCTGCATGACGCGGTTCTCGAACCACCCGGGGGCACGCGGCTTCGCACTGGCGGGGAGCTTGATCTGTACGGTGGCCGCGGTCTCGACAGCATTGGCGGCGAGCAGGAAAGTGATGTCGTTGCGCTGAATGGCCCGCACTTGCACCGTATCGCGCAGCGCCGCGGGCTCCCAGCGCACCTTCGTCGGCGCGGGAGGCTCGGTCAGAACCGGAGACAGCTTGCGCATTTCTGCGGCAAGCAGCTTGATCGTCGCCCAGTTGTCGGCGCGACACGGCGGCCAGATCCACCAGATGATCCCGTCGGCGCCGCCGATAAGCGCCAGGTACACCTGCGCACGCTGGGCGTCAGGCTTCATGGAGCGCATGCGGTTCGCGCTGGCGACATGCATGAGCGGCATGTGCCAGTAGGGGCACTTGTTCTGGTGCGCGACAGCCGCGCTACGACAGGCGGCGTAGTAGGCGCCAATCAGGGGGGTCTCCTCGGGACGCGGGTACCAGTCGCCCCAGCAATGTTGTAGATGCCGGGCCAGTTGGGAACGTCGCCGCAGTACAGGAAGAAGAGCGGATGGCCGGGGTCGAGCTTGCGGGCCGCGCGGGCGTAGGCGTCGCAGTCTGCCCGCTGCCCTTCGCCCGGCTCATCGGGACCATAGTAACCAAAGAGCGCCGGGTGGTCCTTGACGGCGTTCACGAACGTGGTCAGCGGGGCGGAGAGGAAGCTCGTGATGAGGTCATGGAAGTCGGAGCGGCCGGCGTACAAGCGTCTCTTACTGGCGAACAGAGGCGCCTCAATGACCCATAGGCCGGCAGCCTGGGCAGCGTCGAGACACGAGCGGATTCGGAGGCGTGCCGTGCCATCGGCGGCCGCCACAGCGTTCTTGGTCTCCCCATCCGCAGACCAACGAATCGCCAGGTTGAGACCGCCGTCCGCTGCTGCCTTCATCTGCTCCAGCACGCGCGGGTCGCGCTGCAGGTGCAGGAGGTTCCTCAGTTGAGCCGACAGTTCCTTGAGCGTGCACGCATATGCCGGATCGGCTGCCGCGTTGCGCAAGTGATGCGGGTCTACCCGCAAGTCGTAGAGTTCCTCTGCGGGGAACCTCCCGAAGCCCTTCTCGAAGAGCTCCGCCACGTCGGTCTCGCCGCGGTGGTAGATCATCCACGCCTTCGTCGGGCTGGCGTCCATGTCGGGGTAGGCGACCATGGTGTCCTCGCACAGCTCCTCATAGGAAGGCGGGCTGCTGTTGGGGTCGTCGAGCCCCTTGGGGTCGCCCATCGGCCACCGGTCAGGGGCGAAGTTGCGAATGTAGAGGAAGTCTCGGGTGCGGAGGGCGTGAAGCGCAACAGGTAGTCGGCTTTGCCCGGCCGCGCCACCAACCAGGCGTTCTCGGACTGGATCATGAAGCCGAAGTGGGTGACCAGCAGGCTGGTCACTGCGTACTTCCCGCCCAGCAGCAGCCGGCTGCCGAGACGGTCGCCAATGGAGTCAATAGCCCGCTGGACCGCCGCGGTGTCGTCCGTCGTTCCGAGCCCGCCAGCACCGAACCACTCGGGGCAGGGGTCCTTCAGCCCCGTCACGGTGCCCGTCGGAGAGAAGATCTCGTAGCGGCCGGCGGAGAGTGTGCCCTCTACCTTCAGCGGGGTGGCGCCCAGAGCCAGCCGCCCTCCCCTGGGGACGACGAGGTCGACGTTGGCGGGGACAGCCGGGGCATCGCACTCCAGCGTGCCATCGACCAGCAGCGTGCCCGGCGCGTCACCGAGGGCGGCGAGGGCAGTCTTCAGGGAGCCACCGTAGGCACTGGCAGCAAGAGTCGTTGGGCCGCCGTCCTCAGCCGTGGCGCTCGCCGCTACAACAAGCACGGCCACGCCGGTCCAGAGGGCGATCCGAAGGACTCCGCAAGGGATGAAGCTATTCATGTCAGCCTCCATACAATCCGGGGGGATGGTGCACCAAGTCTTCCATCCGCTGTCGCCCTGAATCCGTTGGGAGCCGCCGTCCGGAGGAATGGCCCAACGGATTCAGGGCGGCAACGGATGAGGCAAGGTCTCATTGTGCTGCAACAAGCCGGACTGTCCGCCGCTCGCCGAAGTACGCGCGTCCCTTGGCGCTCATCTCGAAGGAGACGTTCACCTCGCCGCGCGCCTGGGGGAGAAGGACGAACTCCTTCACGGCCGCGTCCTTCAGGAACGGCGTGTCTCTCTCGATGGGTGCCGCGAACTCCAGCCCGTACGCCTTGCGCCCCGCCAGGTAGACGCCACCTGGCTGACCGTCCGGCGACGCCAGCCACTTCGCCTCTGCCAGGTTGCCGGCCGAGGCGCGGCAGAACACCGGCTGCCCTTCTGTCACGGTGACGGTCTCCCCCTCCTTGACGCTGCGCCATGGGCCGGAGCCGCAGCGAATCTCGAGAGCGTTGAACTCGGCGTTCAGGTAGATCGGCGGGTTCGTCCCGCTGTACGGCCGGTTCCCGACGGCGGTGAGTGGGCAGTTGGCCGAGTCCGTGCCGGTGCCGGCCGTTCGCACATCTGGGCGCTGCCCGGCCTTGACCAGCTTGAGGTACTCGTCGGAGTACGTTTGCCAGGCGTCGGCGTAGTGCGCGTCGAGGTCCATCTCGATATGCGCCGTCTGCGGATCGTGGCGCACCGTGTCGAACTGCGGCAGGTACTTGCGGATCACCTGGCATACCGGCCGCTCCGAGCCCTCCGGCTCAAGCACCCCGAAGTCGCTGTTCTCACCCAGCCGAAAGCCGCCCGGCAGCCACCAGGGCGCGGCTCCCCTCGCCCCTGATTCGATGAACATGGCGTACAGCGCCTCGTATTCCGCAACCTGGTTGGCCAACTCCTCGGGCTTGACGTGCAAGCGGCCCGGCGTCCACGGCTCGTGGATGCCGTTCACCGTGTATCCAAACTCCATCCACACGACAGGCTTCTCGCCCGAGAAGTGCCGAAAGTAGAGGGTGATGACTCCGCCGCGGCGGAGGTCTTCCGCGGGGGTGGGCAGCCCCCAGCCCTTCCTGAGGCTGTAGCCCTCGGGGTTCATGAAGTCCACGTGCTTGAGCACGCCCACCGAGTGTGCGTGCGCGAACGCCTGCCCGCCGGGTATGCTGCAGGCCCCAAACCGGAACGAGATCAGGTGCCGCGGGTCGTAGCTGCGCAAGTCGCTCACGATCTCGCGGTACGCCTGGCTGAAGACATCGCTCCAGGCCCGACGGAACGCGGCGACCAGCGGATCCCACGCCCCGTGCTTCAGCGTCATCTCTTGCGTCGGCACCGGCAGCTTGCCGTCCTTCGTCAGCTCGGGCCGGAATCCCCAGTCCGTCACTGCGTTGTCGAGTGACCCATAGCGCTGCGCGACCCACGCGTTCCACGGGTCCTGCATGAACTCGAGCCCGCTGGGCACTCCCCAGGATCCGTGGATCGGCTCCCACGACAGCTCCCAGGTCATGATGGCCGGATGGTCCTTGATCCCAGCCTTGGCAAGGTAGTCTTTCACCCAGGCCACGTTCGCCCCCGCGAACGGACGGGCGTTGGGCATGAAGAGGAACACCTTGATGCCGTGGCGCTCGCAGCGGTCGAGGAAGTCGAGCTGATCGCGGAACGCGCCCGCAGCGGCGGGGTCGGGCGGCTGCAGGGCGTAGACGGCGCTGATCGCGTTGATCCCCACCGACTGCATCCAGGAGAGGTCGCGCTCCGGAATCTCGGGATCGTAGACTTCGCGTGAGGTGAGTGCCCCCAGCGGGCGGCCGGCCGTTGACGTCGGGTAGTAGTTGATCCCCTTGAAGTACCAGGACTTGCCGTGCAGCCTGAACTGGCTGCCTTGCACGCGCACGAAGTCGTCGTCGGAGGGCTTGCGCGGCGCCGCGACGGTGAGTTCGTGCGTGATCCTGTCGAGGGCCCTGTCGCCCTCCCGCAGCGTCACGGTCACTGTGTACGTGCCGGGGGTTTGCGGCGCACGCTCAGACCAAGTCACTGTGGCGCGGCTGCCGGGCGCAATCGTCTGGGTCTTGGCTGGCAGTGTTTGCCTGGCACCCGCCCGCTGGTTGGCCGGCGTGATCTCTCCCCCAAGGGATAGCTCCCGGGGCGCCCGGCCCGCATTCAGCGCCTCGGCTCCAAACGTCATCGTTTCGCCCGGCGCACACGAGAAGTACGGCGCGCCGCCCTCCAACAAGAAGCACCCGGCCGTCATCGCCTTCGCGGTGGCGACGACGGCGCTGCGCAGCTTCGGGTCGCTCAGCGCCGTCTCGGGCGCGGCCACGCCCGCGCTCGCCCACATGGCATCCGGGTTGGCGGCGGCGCCGAGCACCAAGGAGAGCAGCGCGCCGCGATGCTGCCCCTTGTCATCTCGCGCCTCAAGCAGCGGCACCCACCGTGCGGCCGGCTCTCGGCCCCAGCCGCGGCCGCGCACCCGCCAGACCGGCGAGTAGGCGGCGCCCGTGTACGTCAGCGCCGCGTCCGGCCCCAATACTGCCTGCTCGGGGCTGGGCGTCAGCCGGAGGGGCGACTTCAGCGGGAACAGCTTGTACGACGGCGAGACCGCCTCGATCTCCGGCACCGAGAAGTCCAACTCGTCGTCTCCGGGGTCGGGAGCTGTTGCCAGTTGCCTCACCCACAGCGTGTGCGGCCCAGCCAGCACCTTCTTCGTGTGGCTGCCCGCGAGCCCCAAGGTGAGGCTCGCGAGGTTCGCCGGGTGCAGATGGTCGCCTGGTTGGCCGCGGTTCGCGGGCGAGTCTTTCCAGAACGGGAAGTCCTGCGCCCGCAGCACGATTGGCCGCCAACTCGTGGTGAGCGGCACTGTGGCGATCCACCGCGAGCCGTCCTTCTCCCCACACTCAACCAGCATCTGCGAAGTGTTCTCGTCGCCCCGCGCCCAGAAGGTCAACACGCCCCGGTCATCGGGGAACGCCCCCGCCACCTCCGTCCGGAAACCGTCCCAGCCCTCATAGTCGAAGCTCAGCTTCCACGCTCCTTCCCCTTCACCCGGAGTCGGTTCGATGGTGGAGCGCTTGGTCACGAACTGCGCCCCGCGCTGCCATTGGCCGCTGAGCTTGAGCGGGGTCGGCTTGAGCTGGCCGAGAAGGGACTCCGAGTAGTTCTCCGCGGTAACCCAACCGGTGGCCGTATGGGCGAGCACCTCTGTGAACGCCGGCGCGCCGAGGGCAAGGACCTTCCCCGCGCTACGCATCTCGCGCTTTACCGCCTCGCGCGCCTCGATCGGCAGGCGCCGGGCATCGGCCAGGACGAGCAGGTCCACCCGCGGCAACGGGCCGCGCAGCAACTCCGCCCAGGAAACCGTGAGCACCCCGTACCCCTCGCGGGTGAGGATCTCGGCCCACTGCCCGGCCAGCGCACCCGTCTCGTCGGCGATGATCGCCACCGTTCCCGCGCGTCCTGAGGGCACGTCCCACTTCGCCTCTTCAGGCGCCAGGGCGCCCTCCACCGTGAACGCCCCAAACGCCCCGGCAAGCCCTGTCACGGTCATCCCCAGCCGGCCCCGCTTGACTGCGCGGCCGCCCGCCAGGACGTAGCTGCGACGCCAGAAGCTCCCCGTCTTCGGGTCGGTGACCGTGCCGACGATCGCCTCAGGCGTCAGCGACAGTTCGAGTTCGTACTCCGAACCGTGCTCCCAGGTCGCCAAGGCGCCACTGGTCTCGCCCGCCAATCGGGTGCCGAGCTGCCCGTCTGCAATCTGCGCCTGATGGAGGCCGTTCAGGCGCTCGATCAGCTCAAAGTAGCGCTTCCCCCCCGGGCTTTCCACGAGCATGAGTTCCCAGAAGTTGTCCTCGGTGGCCAGGAGGATCACGCCGGCCCACACATACCCATCCGCCAGGCGCTTCGCCACACGCACGCGGGTGCGGGCGGTGGCCTGCACCGACTCATCCAACCTGGGAATCAACCAGGCCGGGCCCTGGGCGGTGCTGAAGCGCCGCTCCCCTTCAGTCGCCGTCCAGCAGCGCGGCCCCCAGCGCTCGTAGGTCTTGGGCGCGCGGAAGTCGTCGCGCCACAACTCAGCCGACCGCGCCGCAACCGGCACGATCGCGCAGAGTACGGCAAGCCGCACACTCAAGTTCAGTCGCACGGGAACACCTTCTCGATTGGATGTCCGGGAAGAGGTGGCCCTGCGAGCCTTCTCTTCCCAAGCCTGGCTAGCTTGCTGCCCCGTCCCGGGGTGAATTGAGCGCCTCAAACAACCGGATGGTGCCACTGAGCAGCACGTCCTTCGTGAATGGACCGGGAAGCGCTCCCGGTCTCGCCGTGAACGCCTCCGGTGCGGCCCAGCCAAGGTTGAGCGTCGCGCGGTCGAGCGTAATCTGGAGGGGCCTCTGTTGGCTGTGGGCGTCCTTGCCTGAGGACTGCTGCCAGGCAGCCAGAGCGCCGGGGGACTGGCTGTCGCCGATGACGTTGTGGTCGGAGCTGTTGTCGGGGTCGCCGAGGAACAGGATCAGCCGGTTGTCCACCAGGACATTGTCGCGCACTTCGTTCCCCTTGCAGGTGACCTCCTGCCCGTTGCGCTTCCGCGTGGTGCAGACCTGCATGCGCACTGCCGCGTCGGTGCAATGGCCGATCAGGTTGTTGAACACCCGCAACCCATCACAGTCATGCTGGTACACCCCGTTGCCTTCGATGTTCCAGATCACGTTGTGGTCCACCCAGTTGGTCTGCTCGGACGCTTCGAGAAAGATGCCGCCTCCCTTGCTTTGTACGTCCACCACGACGTTCTGGCTCACCCGGCAGTTGGCGTTGTCCCAATCCAGCCAGATGCCGGGGCCCGCCACAACGTCCCGAACGAGGTTGTGCCGGACCAGGGCGTTCTTGCACACCAGCAGCTTCATGCCTCCGTTGTCGTATCCGAGTTCGACGTTCTGCCAACCGATATGGTCGAGGACGTTGTCTTCAATGACGCAGTTGACAGGCGTGAGTCCTTTGAGGCCGCTGACGCCGCAGTCGGCGAGGGTGTTCCGGCGCACGAAGCAGTCCCAGCCGTTGGTGGACGCTCGATCCCCTCCCCAGATCCAGACATAGCCACCCAAGTTGATCCCGTCCGCGTTGACGTGCCGGATGACGTTGTCCTCGATGATCCAGTGGCGCCCGCCACTCGGCGAAACGGCGGCCTCCACCGGATACGAGAAGGCGTTGCCGACCTGCTCGATCAGGAAGCCCTGCAGCCGCACGGAGGATACGCCCGGCGCTTTGGGCGCGAAACACTGCCTCCGGTTGGTGGCTTCCATCAGCACCGTGTTGGGGTCGGTCCCTCCAAACGGGCGAGCATGGAGCACCCAGCCGTCGTCCTCCACCCAGTAGGTTCCCTCCTCACCGGCCAGCTCCTCGCGATGGGTGACCTGCCGTAGCCGCCGGCCCTCCTGGAACAACAGACCCCGCCTGTGGGTGTACGGCGCCGTCTTGGCGCCCGCTTCCGACGCTTCCCACGGGTGAGTGTGGCCGTCGCGTTCGTCCAGGTTCCGAAGTGAGAAAGGGTTGCACTTGGCGAACTCCGCTTTCGGCAGCCGGAGCGTCCACAGCGCAGGCGCAGCCGCGGCCGGCGGGCTGGGCGATGGTCTCCACGCCTTGGGCAGAACGCACGACCCGCGGATGATCACTGCGTGACCGGGTTTCGCCTCGAAGCTGACCATCCTGTCGGGACCCTCGCCGCCGCGGAGCGGCTGCACTTCCTCGCGATAGATTCCCGCTTTGACAAGAACGCGTTCCCCCGCCGTCACCGCCCTGGCCGCACGGTTGATGGTCTGGAACGGCTGTTGAGCTGTTCCCTCGCCAGCGTCCGAAGCCTGGGGGTTGGACTGGTCAACGTATACCCGCGAAGGTTGGGAACACACCGAAGTGGAAGTTCGCGGAACTTCCCCGGCAGGCGTGCAGCAGACGTAGGACAGAGGGTATTCTCCCAGACGGAGCCGAAGTCGCACCGGGACTTCGGTGTGTTCCCAACCTTCGCGGGTATACAAGGACAACGGGATGGGTGACGGCGTCACCCTCATCGTCTCCCTCAAGGACGCAGAGGGTCCGTTCAGAGACCTCTATCGAGTCAGCCTCGCCGGCGTACAGGAAAAGCGGCACACGGTGGAACTGAAGCAGTCCGGCACGGTGACGCTCCGCTTCACCGTGGACCCGGGCCCAAACGACGACACGGGCTACGCCTTCCTCTATGTCGGGGACATCGAGCTCGTGGAGAAGTGAGGTCGTCCTCGCGGCCGGTCCCGCCAATCCGCGGCGAGCCGGAGAAGGGGCCGGTCAGGGCCGAGCCACCGCGAGTCCGCTTTGCCATTCCCGTCCCTTCATGCCGGCGTAGAGCATGTAGTACGTTCCGTTGATCGGGAACACCTGCGGCGTAAGGAGACCGTCACAGTCCCAGGCGTCCGGGTCAGGTGCGGGAGTGAAGATCGGGTTGTGGGGATTCGGTTCGAAGGTGCGGAAGTCGCGCGTGCGGACGTGCCCGATTCGCCAGGTCTTGCCGTCAGCGCCGCCGTAGAAGATGTCGTAGTACGAGGGTCCTCTGAGGATCTCCGCCTCGCGCACCCCGCGGCGGTCCCACTGTTCGCCCGAACCGGTGAACACCGGGTTGGCGGGGTCCTTCGTCACTGTTGCGTACCTCCCGGCGCGGCCAAGTGAAGTTGCTGGTTAGTGGGGATTGGTGATTGGTGAGTAGTGAGCGGTCAGGAGCGCGTGCGCAGCATGGGGCATCGCAGGCGACTCACCACTCACCACTCACCACTCACCACTCACCAAACCCGAATCGTTCGACGATCACCTTGTCGGCCGCAAAGAAGCTGACGGCTGCTTTGCCCTGCATCTTCACGTCGCCGACCATCGAGTCATTCATTCCGCCGAAGGGCAGGAAGGGCACTGGTGCGGGGATGCCCACGTTGACGCCGATTATTCCGCACTCGGCTTCGAGCTTGAACTTGCGCGCGTAGTGGCCGCTCTGCGTGTAGATTGAGCACGCGTTGGCATACTGATGCTCGTTGATGATCGAGATCGCCCCGTCGAGGCTGGCGGCTTTGAGAATGACCACCACCGGTCCGAACAGCTCCGTCCGATGTATCTCCATGCCGGGCTTGACGTCGGTGAAGACCGTCGGGCCCAGAAAGTGACCGTTCTCGCCGCCGGGGATGACTGCGTCGCGTCCGTCCAGCGCCAGAGTCGCTCCTTCGGCCACTCCTCTTGCGATCATGTCAACGATGAACCGCTTGGCGTCGGCCGAGATTACCGGGCCCATGAGCATCGGCTCGTCGGCGACGCTTGGGTCGAACGGGTTTGCGACGAGGAACCTCTTCGAGTCCTCGACGAACCTCTCGGTGACCGCTTGGTACGTCTCGTCGCCGATGGCCACGATTGCCGACGAGGCCATGCACCTCTGCCCGGCGCAGCCGAAGCAGGACGTACTCATGTTGCGGATGAGTTGGTCGAGCTTCGAGAAGTCCGGCATGACGACCAAGTGGTTCTTGGCGCTACCCATGGCCTGGCATCTCTTGTTGAGCGCGACACACCGCGAAGCCACCGCTCGGCAGGTTGACGACTTGCCCACGAACGACACGCCCCTGACGCCGGGGTGGTCCACAAGCGCCTCGGCTGCGGCTTTGTCGCCGTTGACGAGGTTGAACACGCCAGGGGGGAGACCGGTCTGGTCCAAGAGGTCGGCGATCAGCGCCATGGTCAGGGGCACTTGCTCGGAGGGCTTCAGCACGAACGTGTTGCCGGTGGCCAGGGCGTACGGGAGGAACCAGAATGGCGCCATCGCCGGGAAGTTGAACGGCGTGATTGCCGCGAACACGCCCAGCGGCAGCCGGATCACCTCACCGTCGATCCCGGCAGCCGAGCCGATCATCTTATCCCCGTGCTGCAGGATGGGCATCCCGCAGGCGGCTTCGACGTTCTGTACCGTGCGGTTCATCTCGGCGCGGGCGTCCGGGAGCGACTTCCCCATCTCCGCGCAGAGCGTGCGGCTGATCTTTTCCTGATGGTCCAGCAGCAGGCCCCTGAGCGCGTAGAGCGACGAGACGCGCCCCGGCAGCGGGGTCCGGCTCCACGGCCCGAACGCCCCGCGCGCGGCCTCGACAGCACGGTCCACGTCGGCGGCACTCGACAGAACCACCCGCCCGATCACTTCACCCGTGGAGGGGTTCTCGACCTCAAGCAGCTTCTCGTCGCTCGAACGCACCCATTTGCCCCCGAAGTAGTTCCGGGCAACCTTCGGTTCGCTCATGACGGCTCCGTGTTTGGCTCCTCGTCTCATGTCGTCAGTCGCACACCAGAGTAGCAGACTGGTGGATCGGTATCAAGGTCGGTCGCCAGCGGCCAGTCGAGGCGGCCGGCAGGAGGCGAAGGCACTGGCAGAGAATGAATTTCTGTAGGGCGGCATCCCCATGCCGCCCGTCGTTGCCCTCTGCGTGCGGTGGACGGGCGGCATGGGGATGCCGCCCTACGAGAGATGGGACGTGTTCTCGAAGGAGTCTTCTGAATGATGCACCCCCCTCAGCAACACCTCGCCCTCGTGATCTGTTTGCTCTGCGCCCTCGTCCATGCCGGGCTCGCCGCCGAGTACCACGTGAGCCCCGCCGGATCCGACGACGCGCCGGGCACGGCGGGTGCGCCCTTCCGCACGCTCGCCAAGGCCGCCGCACAGCTCGGCCTCGGTGATGTCTGCACCATTCATGAGGGGGTCTACCGCGAGGTCCTGGTTGTGCCGCGCTCGGGCGAACCGGGAAAGCCGATCCGGATCCAGGCGGCCGCAGGCGAGCGGGTCGTGCTCTCGGCGACAGAGCCGCTGGAAGCTGACTGGACGAAGCAGGAGAATGGCGTCTACGTCGCGCGGATCGTCCCGCTCCCGGCGCAGCTCTTCTTTGACGGGCAGATGGCTCGGGAGGCCCACTGGCCCAACGGCGCCTACGGCGATCTCATGGACCGGCCGTGCGTGCAGGCCGAAGAGGGAACGGGGTACGAGAAGCTCGTCTGCCGGGAGCTGCCTCCCGGCGACTTCAACGGAGGCTATGCGCTGATCTGGCGTGGCGGCGCGTGGACGAATGAGACGGCGCGCATCAAGGACTATCGGCCGGGCGAGTCGCTGGCGTTCGACCCGCCCTTTGAGCCCCACAGCGACCAGTACCACCAAGGGGATGCGTTCAAGCCCAAAGCTGGCAACCGCTTTTTGCTGGTCGGCTCGTTAGCCGCGCTCGACGCTCCCGGTGAGTGGTTCGCCGACGCGACGACGGGACTGACGCACTTCCTGCCGCCTCCAGGGAAGGCGCCGGCCGAACTGCGGCTCGAGGTCAAAGCCCGCGACCAGGTCCTGGTGCTGCGGGGGTGCAGCCACCTCGTGGTCAGCGGTCTTGAGCTCTTCGGCGGCGCGTTCGACCTGACCGACGCCAACGACTGTCTGTTGGAGAACATCACCAGCTTCTACAGCAACGACTTCACGCGAACCGCCAAGCAAGTCCCTCCGCATCCGACGAACCGGCTCAGTGGCAACCGCAACACCCTGCGGCGGTGTCACGTCGCCTACACCGCCGGCACGGGACTCGACATCAAGGGCGAGGGCAATACCCTCACCCACTGCGTCCTGCACGACCTCGGCTACATGGGGACCTACGAGGGGGCGCTGCAGGTGATTGGGACGAAGGGCACGGTCATCGACCACTGCAGCCTCTACCGGTCGGGACGCGACCTGATCCTCCATCACAAAGCGGAGAACCTGCGGATCACCTACTGCGACCTGCACCATGCAGTCATGCTCAACGATGACGCCGGGGCAACCTACGCCTGGGGCACGGAGGGCAAAGGCAGCGTTATCGCCTACAACTGGGTCCACCACAGTGTCCAGGAGCACACGGTGGGCATCTACCTGGACAACTTCTGCAGCGACTTCGTGGTTCACCACAACGTTGTGTGGGCTTGCGGCTCGTCGGGTATCACCCTCAACTGCGAGGCCCACAACCACCTGGTCGCCAACAACACCATCGCCCAATGCCCCAAGGCCTTCGGCACCTTCGCGTACCACGCCTACTCGCCTGACCAAACCGGCACGCGGATTGTGAACAACCTGCTTCTCGCTCAGTTCGACGCCAACGATCCGGGGCAGGTGATCTCAGGGGAGAAGGGCGCCGTGCCTGAAGCAAACGGTACCGGCGCCGTGGACGCCGACGGCGTGCCGACAGCAAACTCGAAGGCTGTCGATGCGGGCGTCGTCCTCCCCGGGATCACCGACGGCTTCGTCGGCGCGGCGCCCGACCTCGGCGCCTACGAACGGGGCGGCACGCTCTGGCGGCCGGGCGCGGACTGGGACCCACACCCCACCCTCCGCCCCGACATCGCCTTTGCGCCGCAGGCGCCAGTCACGGAAGGCAGCATGATCGAGAGCGGGCTGCTGCTTTGGCTCGACGCGTCGGCAGAAGGCACGCTGGACCAGACCAATGGCGCCCTGACGCGCTGGCACGACCGGCGAAAGAGCGGCCCCGCGGCTGCGGCGGGGAAGGGGTTTGCACCGGCCGCAGGCATGGGGAGGACGGTCGTCCACTGCACTGGCGAGTCGGCTCTCACCGTCGGTTCCCTGCGCCCCGAGAAGGGGGCGGCCACGGTCCTGATCGTGGCCGGCTCGGCGAGCACTGCCACCAAACCGTGGCAACGGCTCTTTGTGTCGTGGTCCGGCGAGGGCTCCGACTGGGTGACCCCCAACTTCAGCCTCATGCGCCCCAACGCCGACAAGCCGACGCCCTTCAAGCCGCGCCTCTTCCTGAGCCAGTTCCCTGCGGGTGTGGCACTCGACAACTTCAGCCTGGCCAACTCCGCGCAAGGAACCGGTCAGGGCTTCCTTGGCGACCTGGCAGAAGTGCTCGTCTTCGACCGTCAACTGCGGTTCGACGAACTGCTCGCGCTCCAGAACTACCTTCGCGACAAGTGGTCACTCGGGAGCAACTGACCAGGGCGCCTGCGGCGGGAGTCCGGGATTGTGGGAGGAACCATTTTCGCCGGTCCTCCTCGATACTCCGTGAAGAACCCAATTGTCGCGTCCCTCATGTGATACAGGGCGCCGCGAGTGTTACAATCGGGCACCATGCGTGCGAGTCAGGGCGCGACTTCGTGAAGGAGGGACCGCAGTGAACCGAAGCAGTGTCAGCCTGCCTGATGACCGGATCGCTGACTTCTGCCGCCGGCACCATGTCCGCAAGCTGTCGCTGTTCGGCTCGGTGCTGCGGGAGGACTTCACGCCGGACAGCGACGTAGACGTGCTGGTGGAGTTTGAGCCGGACCGCACGCCGGGCCATTTCCGGCTGTTCGACATGGAAGAGGAGCTCTCCAACATGGTCGGCGGCCGCAAGGTGGACCTGCGGACGCCACAGGAGATCAGTCGCTACTTCCGCCGGCAGGTGCTCGACACAGCCGAGGTGCACTATGTCGCAGGATGACCGGTGGCGACTCCAACACATTCTGGACGCCGCGCATGAAGCGATGGCACTGGCTCAAAGCCAGAGCCGCGACGCGCTCTCCACGGATCGGAAGCTGGCCCTATCGCTCTGCCACCTCCTCACCATCATCGGCGAGGCCGCACGGTACGTGTCGGACGCGGAGCGAGACCTCCATCCGCAGGTTCCCTGGCGCAAGATGGTGGGACTGCGCGACCGCGTAGTGCACCGGTACTTCGACACCAACCTGGACACCCTCTGGCAGATCGTGCAAGAAGACCTGCCAGAACTCGTGTCAGCCCTTGAGGATCTGCTGCCACCCCTGGACGTAACGGAAGAAGTCGCGGCGCCATGACACCCTCAAGCATGAAGACAACCTGTTTTATGTGTGGCGGACGACTCACTACCGCGCGCGTGCGGGTCGTGCGCCAACGCGGCGACGAGATCGGCCTGTTTGACGCGGTCCCGGCGAAGGTGTGCGAGCACTGTGGAGAGCAGTACGTCGGTCTCAAGGCGGCACGTGGCATGGAGACCGCAATGGCGGCCCCTGAAAAGCCGAGCCGCACGGTCAAAGTGCCCGTCTACGCGCTGCAGGAGGCGTGAACTCGCAGGGCGCGTGTTGCTGTGGATGCCCTCCGGCCGTTTGCCTCGTGAGCACACGCGATTCCCTTGTGGCAACACCATGGCCGAACCAAGCCAAGCGACCCTCGCCAAGCAGTCCCGGGAGCAGGCCAAGCGCACAATTGCGCAGGCGTTCCGGGCTGAGTTCCCCACGGATACGGTGGACGTGTCCGACGGCTACCAGGACAACCTCCATGTGGTGGTCGTATCGCGGCGCTTCGACGGCCTTTCTGAGTCGGACAAGCAAGATCTGGTGTGGCAGCTCATCGATGAGTCCGACTTGACCGAGGACGGGAAGTCGCTCATCAGCCTGGTGATGCCGTTGAGTCCGAGCGAACTGAAGTAGGAACCGGGCCGCCTTCCTGGCGGAGACCGGCGCCAAGACTGCAGACAACAACGCCCGCGAGAAAGCCTTCCCCCCGCACAGCCTCACCGTCGCCTACCGCACCCAAGGTCTGGCCACGGGCAACGCGAAGCGCCCCTGCCACTCGGGGGCGATGAAGGTGATCTCGCCTTCCCGCACGGCCGTCTGCCGGAGCCCGTGCAGCCCGAAGGCCGCCGCCGCGGCGGGGTCGTCAACTTCCGGCACTGGTCCCTGGTTCAGCCCTTGACAGACCCGCGTGGGGGCGAAGGAGTGGGTGACGAGGACGCGGTCGGGAGAGCCCGCCAGCCATTCGCGCACGTCGTCGGCCGCGTAGGCGGGGTACTCCCACGGTGAGAAGAGGAGCACGCGGTGGTCGTTCAGCACGCGGCGAGGCAGCGGGAAGTAGCCTTGGTGGTGGTCGTAGTGAAGGTCTACCAGCGGACCGGACAGGCTGTATGCTTGGGAGGTCGCGTAGTCGGAGCTGTCGGCGTGGTACAGGACGGAACGGGTGGAGATGGAGAGGACATCGCATGGCGGGCGGACGGCCTGGTCCTCGCCGTACTTGAGGAACCCGTCCATGGCTTTCTCGTACCCGTCCCACAAGTTGGCGTAGAGCCCGCCGGGGTCCTGCATCTCCTTGAGGGGCGCCCACATGTAGTCCTCTTCGCGGTCGTCGAACTGCCCGGCGGCGGCCTGGGCGTAGGTGATCGCGTAGTTGGCCTTGGCATCCCAGTAGTGCGGGCGCGCCGGGCCGAAGCCGGAGTCAGGAGAGCCCCCGGCCGCTCCGGTCTCGCCGATCAGCCCCAAACGTTTGCCGGACTCGCGGAACGGGCGCGCGAAGTACCACAGGTTGTGGTACGCGGCCACGGCAATCCAGGCCGAGCCCCACTGCTCCAGCCACGGCTCGCCCGTTCCGTGCAGCCGGCCCCACGTCAGCAGGTCGGTGCCGTTGCCGAAGTTCTCCGGGTTCAGTGAGGCCTGCAGCTCTCCCCCGAGCGACTGCGCGCACTCGCCGCACTCCTGGGCGTACCGCAGCCAGCAGTAGTGGTAGAGCCCGTAGAAGAGGAACAGGCTGCGGCGCTTCTCCGGCGTCGCGTCCGGCCCACTCTCGTTGGGGCGGGCGGGGACGTACTTGTCCCACGACGCGCAGCCCACCTCCTGCGGTCTGAAGTGAAGCCCCGACAGTTCGTGGAAGTAGTCCCAGAAGGAGAGGGTCCGGGCGCCCTCGGCGTCGATGACCCGCAACCCGCCATCGTCAGCCCGGAGCGCCGCCCGGTAGGCCGCGAGGTCCGCCTCGGAGTACCCCCACCTGCCGCCGAGGTATGGCCACACGTAGTCCACCATCGTGAACGACGCCGCTCCCACTTCGCGCAGCGCCACGTCGAGGTTGCGCTTCAGCGCGGCCACCGTCGCCGGATGGCAGTAGTCGGCAGCGGGGTGCGCGAACCCAAGCTGCGGGGGCGTCCGCCCGAGAAAGTCCACCGCCCAGCACTTGTGCTCGTCCAGGTAGCCCGCGGGGAAGGCGGGCGCCACCGACTGCAGGGAGTAGACAATCCCCAGCTCCTTGGCCGCCTGCGCCAGCAGCTTCATCTGGGGCACTTCCGAATCGGCGTAAGCGCGGCAGTACTCCAGCGTCGGCCAGCGCGTATGCAAACCTGTCAGCAACTCGCCGTCGCCGCCGAACCCGCAGAAGCGCGCGCGGTGGTCGGCGGAAGTTGCGGCGGTCGACAGCAGTGAGAGGAGTAGCGCGCAGGGGAGGAGGAGCTTCAGCAGGGTGCATCCCACGATTACGGGGCCCCAGTAGCGTAGTCCCTTGTGGGCGTCACCCCGCGCACCGGTGACGCTCACAAGGGGCTGCGCTACGAGGTGAACCGAGGGGAGCATTCCGCCCCCCCGTAATCGCGGGATGCACCCCTTCAGCATGTGGGCGCAGTCCTCGCCATGAGGACCATCTCGTCCAGTAGCTTTTTCAGGTGCGTCCCGGAGGAGGTCCGCCCAGCCGTTGAACCGCACCACCTTGAGCCCAACGGGCTGCGGCAGTTCCCTGTCCAACCATCGCTTCAGGAACGAGGGCAGTGACTTCTCGGTGTACCCCTCCACGAAGAGGCCGAACTTCATCCCAGGTCCTCCAGTTCGCCCGACTCGAACAGCGCCCCAAGGGAGTACTCCTGAAGCCAAGTCTCCAACTCGTTGGCCGCCAACGGGGCCAGGACCGTCTGACCTTCCGCCCACTTCACCACTGTGGTCGCGGGCCGAGTCTCGCCAAACGCATCCAGGAACTGGGGCGAATGGGTCGTCAGGATCACCTGCACGCGTTCCGCCGCGTCCACTGCGTGCTCGGCGACGATGGGTAGCATGGAGAAGTGCAGTCCCGTCTCCGGCTCCTCGAGGCAAATGAGCGGAGGTGGCCAAGGTGAGGTCAAGACGATCAGGAGGAAGAGGAACCGTAGTGTGCCATCGGACAGATCGGCCGCCGACTGTTCCCGCCGGAGGCTCTTCCAGCGGACGCGAAGCTGCACGCGCTGATCCGCGGCCGGCGGGAACACCAGTTCCTCGTAGTCGTCGCCGAATGCCGCCCGCATCGCCAGATCGATGTCTTTCTTGAAGTCGCGGTTGTTGGTGTACAGCGTATGCAGCACCTGTGTCAGGTTCTGCCCGTCTGGCGCCACTCGCTTCTCCGTTCGGGCGACGGCAGCCTGCCGGATGGCGGCATCCTGGTTCACGTGCAAGTCGTGGTACACACACCAACCAGCAAGCTCCGCTCAAAAGGGCGGGATGTGCTTGTTGGCGGCAAACGGACCGGCCGACATCGAGAGCAGCGTCTCTTCTTCCGAGAGGGACTCCTCCGGTGCAACCAGACCGTGTTCTTCCTCAGCAAACACCCTGGCGCGGAGTCCGTCTCGCTCGATCAGCTTGAACGGCTCCTCCTTCTCGCCGGCCTCCACTCGGTGGTAGTTCGCCAGACGCTCTCGATCGACTCGGAAGGCGCTGCTGTTCCCAAGCCGCTCGAGGCGCACTTGGTAGGTGAGGCTCTCCCGATCGATAGCGCTTCCGGGGTCAACGGGTGACGTTTTCAGCGAGAAGTCGATCGAGCTGGCTTGCCCGTCCCACAACAGCGGGTCCATGCCGCCCGCTTGCTGACCGACCCCCTTCCGGCGTCTCCTGGTCGACGGCTGTCTCGCCTCGGACTTCACGCAGGGTACCCGTACTGCAACATCACTTCCGCGTACACCTTCGCCGTAGCCAGGAGGTCGCTGAGCCGCACCGACTCGTTGGCGGCGTGGCCGCCTTTGCCGTCCACTCCATAGCCGATCGTCGGCACGCCCAAGGTGTTGCGGAACCAGCGCATGTCGAGGAAGCCGCCAGTGATGACGCAGTTGGGATCGCGACGCTTGGCGCTGCGGAAACAGCGGGCGAACTCCTTCAGCTCGGGGCAGCGGGAAGAGGTCCATGCTGGTTCGACCCGCAGGAGGGTTTGCGAGGTGACCTTCACCTTCCCCGCCCGCTTCGCGCCGCGCTCGATTGCTTCGCGCAGGCGCCGTTCGGCGATGTCGAGCTTCTCGTCCGGGAGGACGCGGCGGTCGATGGTGAAGCGGGCGAAGTCGGGGATGGTGTTGACGTTGCCGGCAGTGGGGCCGTTGAATCGGCCGCCCATCATCAGCGTGGGCGTCATCGGCTTGCCTTTGTCGCTCAGGAAGCGCGACTGCCGCTTCCCGAGTTGCTCGCGGTGAGTGCTCAGTGCGTCGATGATCGGCGACAGCGCCTCGAAGGAGTTCGCGCCGCCGAAGGGGTCGGCGGCGTGGGCGGCCTTCCCGTGTACGTCCACCTCGAGCCACAGCACCCCGCGGTGCGCGACGCACACGTTGCCTTTGCACGCGCCTTCGCCGACGATCACCAAGTCGGGCCTGATCTTCCCGCTCCGACACAGCCAGCCGGGGCCAAGGTCGCCGCCGGTCTCCTCGTCGGGGGTGAACGAGAACTCGACGTTGCACGCCGGCTCAACGCCCGCCTCCCGCAGCGCCCGCACGGCGACGAACAGCGCCACAATGGCAGCCTTCATGTCGGAGGTGCCGCGACCGAACAGCCGGCCTTTCTCCACGCGCAGCGCAAACGGGTCGCCCTTCCAGCCGTCGCCGACACGGACCACGTCGTAGTGAGCGTTGAAGTGCACCGTGGGCAGGCCGGCGTCGACAGCCCAGTTGGCCAGCACCATCGGCCGCGGGTAGTCGGCCAACGCCGGATCGAAGCGGGCGACCGCCGCTTTGGGGACCCGCAGCTCTCGGTGGGCGATCCCCCAGTTGCCGAATTCCTGGCGGAGCCGGTCGCACAGGGCGGGGTAGTTCTCACCGGGAGGGTTGATGGTTGCGATTGCGACCAAGTCGCCGAGGAGGTCGGTGGCGTAGGCGGTCGCCCCGCTGAGGTGCTTTTCCACTGCTGGTGTCATCTGCTGACCTCTCGAAATCCCACGTAGGGTAAAGCTCCAGCTTTGCCGCTCTTCGCGGTGAGGCGCCGCGCCCCTGCGGTCAAGGGCGGCAAAGCTGGAGCTTTATCCTACGGAAGCCCGGGATCACTCGTCGTACACGCGGACTTCGTACACGCGGGCGGGGTGGGCGTCGTGCCAGACGCTCTTCACTGTTAGGCGGAGCGCGTCGGCTGTCACGCGCTCGAAGGCGTGTATGCGGCGGCGGCGGTAGTTGTCGGCAGCCGCTGCGACGGGGCGCCACTCGTCGCCGACGCGGACCTCCAGTTCGTAGTCGCGCGCGCACATGGGCGACACGCGCTGGTCGCAGTTGAAAGGCATCTCCTGGTACGCCCGGGTCAACGTGTCGAAGACGAGGTGGACGGTGTTGAACGACTTCGGCTCGTCCCAGCTCAGCGTCAACGCCTGGGGGAAGCCGGGCCGGGCGATCCAGGCGTTGACCGGGTTGGTGGCGAACCGGCGGTTCCAACCGTTGATGACGTTGGCCGCTTCGCCGAATGCCGGATGGGGCGAGAGCTGGAAGCAGTGGGCGTCGCAGTCGATCTCGTATTCGACAGCGTCGGTAGTCAGCCAGCACCGGCGGGCGTAGTCGCAGTAGCCCTGCTGTCGCGCCCAGAAGACCTGCGGGTGCGACAGCAACGTCAGGCAGTAGCGGTCGTCGTCAGAGGTCGGGTCCTTGGGCGCCAACTCGATCTCGAGCGGGAAGTCCACCCAGCCAGCGAAGTTGGCGGGTACCTCAACCGCGCTGTCGGCGACCGGCGCGAACTTGGCGACGGTGTGGTCCGCGCCCCATTCGGCGCGGTTCGCCACCTTGACGTAGCGGAACCGGTGCGGCAGGTGATCGGGCTGCCACTTCGCGGCAGCCTCATAGCGAGAGAGCTTCATCCGCAGCGTGGCGGGCGAGTCGGCCCGGTTCATCACCAGCGCGCTGACGCGGTCGAGCCGCGGCGCCCAGTCCCAGAGCACGTTGCCGCGGACGCAGTCTACCGCCAGCCAGTCGTCGGCGACGGTGCGGCCGTGCCGCACTTCGGTCGAGGCGGTCACGCGCGCCGAGCGGGCGAGGTCCGTCTCGTCGCCGTTCGGCGCAGTGAGGATCGTGGCGTCCCGCTTAAGAAGCTGCTGCTGAAGCTCGGCGCAGTGCTGCGCGTACACGTCGCGCGGGCTGCATCCATAGCGCTTGCACAGCCCGGCCGCCAGACCGACCGCCTGCCCGCCGGTGGCCAACGTCTTCATCAGCCGGACCGTGCCCAGCGCGAGATGTGTCACGCTGACCAACCGGCCGGCGAGGAAGAGGTTGTCGAGGTCCTTCGAGTACAGGCACCGGTAGGGCAGGCTCCACAACGGCGGGATGGAGTGGAACACGATGTCGACCTGGGTCACCCGCTCGCCGGTTGGGTCGTGGAGGTCCACCGCATAGCCGCCGTAGCCGACGGCGTCTTCGAAGTGCCTGGCTTCCTCGACATCCTGCTGGGTGAGCAGGTAGTCGCCCAGGAATCGCCGGCTCTCTCGCTTGCCGGCCTTGGGGCTGACCCAGATCAGCTCCCAGTTCCGCGCTTCTTCGATGTGCGCCTCGTTCTTGATGTGGTTCCACGCGCTGTAGAGCTGGTGTAACGTCTCTTCGTAGATCTCGTGGTCGTCGTCAATGGTGTGGCGCTGCCCGCCCGTCTCGGTGTGCCAGAGGAAGCAGAACTCGCCGTCGGGATGCCACGAGCTGTGCTTGTAGAGGCAGTCGGTCATCGCCTTCGTGCCGGCGAACCCGTAGCCCGGCTCGAAGGGCGGAGTGCCGGGCGGGGGGATGAACTCGACCGGTTCACGGGCCTTGCGGACCAGCGCGGTGATACTGGTACCCATGGTGATGTCATCGGTGACCTCGGGCGCGCTGCGCTCGCCGTACTCGCTCTTCGCCTCCCGCCCCATGCGGAAGCTTGCCCCTGCCTCGGCAGCCACGTGTCCATCACCGCTGGCCTCGATCACCGCCACCGCCACCTCCACGCGCTTCGTCTTGAAGGTGGCGACGTCCTCGACGACCACGGCCTCGATCCGCGTCCCGCCCATGACTGGCAGCTTCCCGAGGTGGCGGCGCAGGACGCGCACCCCTGCCTCCTCGCACAGTCGCTTGAGCAAGCTGTCCCACTGCTGAGCGATGTTGTAGTGGAAGCCGTGGGTGTGAATCTTCGCGCGCAGCCACGCGGCTTCTTCCTCGATCTCGCCGATGATCCCCGTCTCGCTGGCATAGGGATGGAAGCTGTGGGCACCGGAAATGTGGACGCCCAAGAGCGGGCTGGCGTTGCCGCCCAGCAGCGGGTCCTTCTCGATCAGGATCGTGTCGCACCCCGAGCGCCCGGCCTGGATGGCCGCGCACAGACCGGCCATCCCACTGCCGATTACCAACACGTCGCAGGCAAGGCGCTCCTCAATTCGGTACGCGACTTGGTCACTCATGCTGTTACGTCTCTCCAGAGACTGCGCTTGTAGTTCCGCCTTCAGGCGGGCCGTCTCCGCCGCGGCTGGATGGCGCACGCCCCGCATGGATACGGGACTACGAACTGGCGTCCCGGTCCGCGGAACCGCAGGACCTGGTGCGTCCCGCCGGCGTGACAACGGTGAGAAGTACGTCTCGGAAAACGCTTTTCCTTCCTGCCCGCACCACGCGGCCGGCTTCCCTCCGGCGCCGAATCGAGGTAAGCTACTATCTTCGGCCCGGTTCCGCAGAAGGCTCCCTCGAAGGCACACAGCGGACCGGACGATCTCCGGGGCGCGGCGGTGGCGCACCAAAAAGCAACAGGAGTGTGTCCAACACGATGAGTGCAAACCCAGAACAGGAATCCACGAAAGAGAAGGGCACCTGGTTGACCTACCGACCCGAGATCAAAGTCCATGACTGCACCATCCGCGACGGCGGTCTGATGAACGACCACCGGTTCGACGACGCCGTTGTGCGCGCCGTGTATGACTGCTGCGTCGCTGCCGGTGTTGACTACCTGGAACTTGGCTACAAAAACTCGAAGCGGCAGTTTTCCAAAGATGATTTCGGCCCGTGGAAGTTCTGCGACGAAGAAGACCTGCGCCGGATCGTCGGCGATAACCCGACGGACCTCAAGCTGTCGGTCATGGCAGACGCGGAGAAGAGCGACTACAAGGAAGACATCCTCCCCGCCGACGAGAGCGTTCTCGACATGGTCCGGGTGGCGACGTACATCCATCAGATCCCCATCGCCATCGACATGATCAACGACGCCCATGAGAAGGGCTACGAGGTCACGGTCAACCTCATGGCCGTGTCCACCGTCCACGAGAGCGACCTCGACGAGGGGCTTCAGGTACTGGCGCAGACGCCGGTGAGCACCATCTACGTGGTCGACAGCTTCGGCGCGTTCTACTCCGAAGAGGTCCAATCGCTCACCAAGAAGTACATGGACGCCTGCGCGGGAACCGGCAAGCAAGTCGGCATACACGCCCACAACAACCAGCAACTCGCCTACGCCAACACCATCGAGTCCATCGTGTTGGGGGCGAACCGCCTCGACGCCACGTTCTCCGGGCTGGGGCGCGGGGCGGGCAACTGCCCGCTCGAGCTGCTCGTCGGCTTCCTGCACAACCCGCGGTACCGGCTTCGCCCGATCCTGGACTGCATCGAGAAGTACATCGAGCCACTGCGCGAGACGATGCAGTGGGGCTTCGATCTCTCGTACATGCTGACCGGGCTGCTGAACCAACACCCGCGCGCAGCGATGGCCTACCTCGACAAGCCCAAAGACCAGCGCGAGAGCATCGTGAGCTTCTATGACGCGGTGACCGAGCAGGTGTAGAACGGCCCCACTTCTGACTCAAGGCGCTCCTGTCAGGCGACGCAGAGACCGAACCCTCTGCGTCGCCTTTTCGTTTGTGGTGCAAGCGCATGGCACACCCCTCCCGATACGCAGCCGGCAGTCGCTACTTGCTGTCGCTGCCCGAGCGCAGTGTCCGCGCCGCGGCGGCCGGCGTGGGCGGCTTGTTCTACGAAACCGCCGAACTGGCGTTGCCCGACTGGCTTCGGCGGTCGCGCGTGTACCAGGCGGTTGTGGGCAAGGGACTGCGTGTCGCCATTGAGCTTGTCGGCGGCGTCGAGGGTCTGCTGCGAGCCGACGACCTCGCGGTGCGCGAGTTGTTCGTGCGCAAGGCCGCGGGCAACGCCATTGAGCTGGCCAGTTTCCTGGCCACCGGCTGGTCGCCCCTGTGGCTGCTGGCGCCGGCGGCCGACCTGGCAGGCGGCTCGCGGACGTACCTGCGCGCACTGGTCGAGGAACTCAAGGGCACCGGCGTGCTGCCCCAGGACGCCGACATCGGTTCGGTGGATGAGCTGTTCGGCGCGCTGGAGGGCACGTCCGGGGTGATGGCGGAGACCATCGACGTTCCGCCGCTTACGGTCGCCGACATGCGGCAGACGTGGGAGGCGCTCAAGGCGGCAGCCGACCTCCCCGACGCGAAGCAGCTTGCCGGCCTCTGCGCCCAGTTGCAGCAGGCGGCGCAGCGCGAGGGGCGCTCCGTCGCCTCGGTCTCGTCACTCATCGCGCTGGGGGCGCTCAAAGCCGGGGCACGAATGGGGCACGAGCATCTGTTCGACTACTACCACCAGTCCCTGCGCACGATCTTGTCGGTCGGGCTGCGGACGTACGCAACGCACGCGCTGCGCCCCTACTTCGCGGCAGCGAAGGCCCAGTTCAACCCAGGACGCCAGACTGCCACGGACGCGCTCTTGCGGAGGCTGCAAAGGCGGGGCTGAGCGCCCGCATTCGCACCTCTGACCCACGTGGCCCTGCGGATTCGAGGCGGCAGCGGAGGGAGTCGTTCGGGTCGGCGCACTGCGATCGGTGCCGCGATCAGCCTGTGCAGGGGATCAACGGCGCTTGCCCAGCAAGCCTTCCGCTTTCAGGTACTTCGCGCTGTACCGGCTCGGCTTGCCTGGTTCGTCGGTCTCCCAGTAGCGGCCGACCGCTCCATCGCCCAGGCTCGTAGCGACCGACCAGAGGGGGAAGGTGTTGGCGTCCATGTCGTGGAGCTGCTGCAGCTCGACCGTCGGCTGGTCGTCGACCGCGGCGGTGAGCAAATCGGGGGCCGGCTTCCAGAGGCGGGCGAAGAGGCGGTAGGTGCGCTTGCCCGTCGGGTCCTCGCCGCGAGGCACGCTGAACGGGTAGCTGATCGCGGCTGCGTTCCGGCTGACGGCGCTGCGCACGTACAACCGTTCGGAAGCTGCCGGGTTCTCGAAGCCTTCGTAGCCGTCGGCCAACCGCCCGTTCTCTGCCTCAAACAGAATCGACCCCTCCGGGAACCGGCCGCCCCTCGAAGGGAAGTAGGTGAGACCGGGCACGAGCAGGAGTTGGTCGAGGCAGAGCTGGTCGTAGCGGGAGGCAACCTTGAGGACGTGGTCGCCAGGCGCCAGCTCGAAGGCGACGTCCTCCAACGACCACCGCCAGACGTAGTCGAGGGCGACCTCCACCGTGTAGACGCCGGTCTTGGCGTCCTTCGGCACGGCGAACTTCAGCTCGCGCAGCCCTTCGGTGCCAGCGCGCTGCCTCCCGACGACTTGACCCTCGGGGTCGTACAAGGTGGCCGTGCTGTGGTAGTTGGTGGTGTACTTACTGTAGCAGCCCTTGAAGAGGCTGATGGTGAAGTCCTGGTCGGAGGCTTCCACGACCTGGAGATAGACTGTGGGACGCGTGTGCGGCGGGAGCGGCGTGGTTACCCCCGAAGGCTGGTTCATGTAGACGAGTGGAAGCGTCTGCACGACGACCGGTTCAGACAAGCTCCGCTCGTGCATTGCCCGCACGAGGTCTGCCGAGCCCCACAGCAGCGTCGGGTCGTTGACACCGAACTTCACCTGCCAGTCGAGATCGCCAGCACCCAACTCAGCGTAGCCGCGGCCACCGGTTAGGAAGTACGCCTGCGCCAGCTCGTTGTAGAAGGCGCAACTGCGGTCGTTGGGGAAGTTGCCAAGCAGCATCCCAGGCAGTTTCTGGCTCTCGCCGTTGACAGTGTCGCCCGGGCGCTCGCGCAAGCGGAGGAAGCTGTCCATCATCTGCAGGTGCAGCTCGCGCGCCTCGGGGTCGCCCGTCACGTCGTAGTAGTGGCGCAGCGCCTTGAGGCCCACGCCGCACAGGTAGGGCCAGAGCGTCACCACGTGGTCGCGTTGGTGGCGGGTGAGGAGGACGTCTCTGCGCGCCGCCTCGAGGAACGTCGGGTCACCGGTCAGGTCGTAGGCGCACATCAGGTCCATCAGTTTCCAGGCAACCTGCCGCCAGTAGTGCAGATACGGCTGCGGTGGAACTGCGTGGCGCGCGTAGAAGTGGCCCACCTCGGCAGCTTGCTCGACGATCCGTCGCGAACCCGTGAGCAGACCGTAGTAGGTGACGCCATTGAACCAGGAGTGACCGTTGACTCCCTCCGCCATGAGGTCGGTCACCTCGCGGCCGTGGGGTCCGTGGCCGTAGAGGAGCCCCGCGTTTTCGCCGCTGTGGTCGACGTCGATATCGCTGAAGTGGTTGAGGGACGCGTCGGCCTGATCGAACAGGTCGCGCCGCCCCGTCCGGAAAAACTGCACCATGAGCCCCTCGCCGAGCGCCGATTCGAGGTTCATGAATTCGGAGCCGCCGCCGTAATCGCCAGCGTGGATCATGCCGCCCGCGCCGGGCTTCAGCGCGGAGTCGCCAATGGCCTTCAGCCAGCGGGCCAACGTGTCGTCGACACAGCGCTCGTAGTTGGCGAAGGCGCCCGCTGTTCGCGGCTCGGGGAAGGCGTCAAACGCCTTCGTACTGCAGTACCACTCGGGAGAGGCGACCAAAAGCGGCTTCTCAGCGAAGCACTGGAGCGACGCCAGTTCTGTGCCGAAGGAGAGCATGACTTCGTGCGTCTTCGCCATGCCCTTGAAGAACTCGACCCTCTCGCCCGGCGCAATCAGACCGACCTCGAACTGCCGCGGGCTGACCGAGAAGCTCTTGGGCGAATTCTCCCAGAAGCGGCGGACGCAGGCGCCGAGAGCCACCGTCGGGCCAAAGGCGCGAACCATCCCCGGGTAGCGCGCGCCCCTCCAGACTTCCTCCTGCCCAACGCGGACCGTGTAGGGATAGTCATTTGGCTTCTGCGGATCGCTGGAGAGCCGCGACACCAGCGTCGCCGTCTCGCCCGCCAGTGCCACGGGATTCGTGCGGTCGCCTTCCTGCCAGAGCAACTCCGTCAGCGGCCGGGACTCGGGGAGCGTCAGCACCAGGGAGACGTCGTCCAGGGCAATCTTCGTCTCCCCGTCCCGACGCAGGAACGTGTGCTCCACGGTCACGAAATCCGCACCCGCATACGCGTGCAAGCGAAGCACGTAGTCCATCAGCTTGCCCACCGGTGACCCGTAGGCTCCCGTCACCTTCACCGTCACGCGCACCGGGCCGCGCTCCTCGATGGTGAGTTCGGGCGGCTGCCCGGTGGAACGGAAGGTGCGGTTGGCGCGCAGGTAGCCGGACTCGACCACCTGCTCCTCGGCGCTGTAGGTCCCGTCCTTGTCGCTGTCGATCCAGACTCCCTGGATCAGTGGCGAGCCGCCTCTTCCAAGGAGCAGCCGCAACGCCCCGGTGTCAAGCGCCACGCCCTTGGAGTCTTCGGACACGCGTAGCCGCGAGCTGCTCGCCGCGGGCTCAAGCTCGGTTCCGTACTCAAGTCGGCACCGTGAGTCTGTCGGCGCGAAGGTGGATAGCAGCAGCCACTTCACGCTGCCGTCCGGCCACCGCGTGAACGCTGCCGGCTGGCAAAGGAGCGGGACGCCGTTGGCGTCGATCAGCCGCACATGCCCCGCGTCCCGCAGCGCGCCGCGCGGGAACGGCACGCACTGCGAGAGCGGCCAGTGCAGCTCCGCCCACGGGCGAGCCCTCCCGGCCCCCAACACGGAGAGTTCCACTGCGCCGCGGCGTTCGGGCTCGGGGGCTGATTTCCGCTGGGACGCGATTGCGTGCACGGCAGGCCGGAAGTCAGCGGCGCCTTCCGGCTGCCAGAACGGATCCATCGTCAGAACAACCTGGTCGACGGCGAGACCCTCGCCCTCGGCCGCGAAGTTGAGCTGCTGCGTGCCTTCGTTCAGCAGCAACTCGGGGAGAATGGGTCGCACCCAACGCCACTCGGTGGCGGGCGTCTGAGAGCGGAACTGCCACGCCGTTCCGTCGGCAGTCTGCACGGCGAGAAGGTTCTCGCCGGGGCAGGTGGCGCGCATCCAGAGGTAGTACTGGCCGGTCTTCTTGGGGGCGATCTCGAACCCGAAGCTGCCTGTGCCGCCGGCGGTGATGCTCAGGCACTGCCCCCCGAGCGCTCCTTCGTCGGGGTGGGGTTCGCACCCTTGCTTGACCGGCGCAGCGGCCGCTGTCAGCACCAGGTTGTCGGCTGGGTCGATCTTCGCCAACTGCACGTCGTCGACCCACAACGTGCGCCCGATAGTGATGCGCCACGTCCCGGTATTGGGTGTGGCGAGCTGGATTTCGGCTGTGTCCGCCTCACCTGAGTCGAAGCACATAGTCACCGGCGCCCAGTCCGCGCCGCGGAACTGTGCCGACTGCAAGTCCACCTGCTGCCCAGCCTCCCGCAACACCACCCGGAACTCGGTGCCGTACACAAACGAGTCACGCTTCGCCCAGAGGCTCAGCGCATACCGCGAATGCGGCTCGACGGCGGCTCGCTGGCTGACAACGGCAGGTTCCTTGGTCGTGCGGAGGGACCGGACGGCGAGGCACCCGGCGCCGGTGCGGGCGCTGGCGCCGTCCACCCAGACTTGCTGAAGCCTGGCCGACGCCGAGAGCGACCAGCCCGGCACTTCGCCGTCAGACTCGGCTTTGGTGTCGAAGTCGCCGTTGGTGAGGAGATTGGCGTGGGCCAAGCCTGCGCAGCAGACGAGTAGGGTCGGGATTACAGGGAATCGCATGGCGAGTTTGGTCGCGGCCACAGGCGGCGCGCCTTGGGAGAGCGCCGCCGCAACACGATGTTGACGGTACTAACGGTCACGGCTAAAATGGCGCCTACGGGCGTCGGAGACGGGAGACAACGAACCGCGGAGAAGAGCTGTGCGCAAGCAGACCGCGGCTGAACAACGCTCTCACGATCGACTATGGAAGGACCTGCTCCACCGGTTCCTGCCCGAGTTCCTGACGCTCTTTGTTCCTGCCCAAGCACTCGACCTGGATCTGTCGCACGTTGAATTCCTGGACACAGAGCAGTTCACGGATATCCCCGGCGGGGAAACGCGCGCCGTGGACGTCTTGGCCAAGGTGCGCACCAGAACCGGCGAACGCCGGGTGGTCTTGGTGCACGTCGAGATCGAGGCACGATACCGGCGTAACTTCCCGCGGCGGATGGACGACTACTATAGCGCAATCCGGCTGCGGCACAAGGTGCCGATCCTTCCCATCGCGCTCTACCTGACTGGAAGCCAAGCACGCCTCGGCACCGAACGCTGCGAGGAGCGTTCATTCGGCGCGCTGCAACTGCTGTTTCAGGTCCACTGCGTGGGGCTGTCGAACCTTCGCGCACCCGACTTCGCGGGAGCAGGAACCCCCCTGGCGGCGGCAGCCATGGCGCTGATGGATCCCGGCGATTGGAGCCGGGCGGAGGCCAAGTACCACAGCTTGGCGGAAGCCGTTGACACTGCGCCGGACGAAGCCGCGCAGGTGTTGCTCATTGACTGCATCAGAACATACAGCAGTCTGAGTCCCAAAGAGGAGAAGGAGGTCGAACACCTGGCCAGAACAGCCGACCGTCCCGATCTGCTCGAAGTACTATCGAAGCCGACGTGGGGCGAGCAGATGCGCCAAGAGGCGCGAGCTGGGGCACTGGCAGAGAAGCGCCAAGAGGGGCGTGCGGTTGCGACGCGCGCGGCTCTGCTCACGGTACTGCAGGCGCGCTTTGGCGACCAGGCTCCCCCCAAGCCGATCGTGCTCAAGCTGGCGGCATCAGTGGAGGAGTTGGAGGCGCTTGTTGCCAAGGCGGCAACGGCCGGGTCCGTTGCCGAGCTCGGACTGCCTGCAGCCAGCGCGGGGCACCGCACCGCCAGCAGATAGAACGGGTCACGCCAGCGCCCCTTCCCGCGCCCCGGTGCGCCGTGCACCCCACGGAGGAACCGCGCCATGGCACGCAAACCAAGCCCCAAGGCAGAAGCTGCCTCGGGAACACAGACCAAGGGGGACGGCACGAACGGTTGGTCCCTTCTGAAGTCGCTCTTGAGGGACCCAGAGGTGAGCGAGATCCTCATCGACGGGCCCGAACACGTCTATGGGGAACGCCGGGGCTGTCTGTGGAGAGTGGGCGGGGGGTTCGCAGACGGGGCCGAGTTGCAGGAAGCCATCGACCGCCTCCTGGCGCCGCTCCGGCAAATGGCGGAGGGGGAGCCCCGGTGGTCGAAGGGAGACTTGCGGACGGGTCACGTTTCTGCGTGGTGCTGCCGCCGGTGGCGGTGAACGGGCCCTTCGTCACTATCCGGAAGCTCCCTGACTCGTGTCTCGCCCTGAGTGAGCTGCTTCAGCTCGGGTGCCTCAGCGAGGAGATGGTGGGCTTCCTGAACACTGCCCTCGAGGCGCGTCTCAACATCGTGGTCTCGGGAGGTACTGGTTCAGGCAAGACGACCGTGCTGAACGCGCTGGCCTCCCTGATCGACCCACGGGAACGCCTGGTGACGGTGGAGCGGACGTGCGAACTGCGGATCGACCGGGAATTCGCCAGCGCAACGGGCGTTCCTGCTTTCCGATGCCGCCGCTCAGTACAGCAGAAAAGGGGCGCGCGTCTCGGTAAAGCGGTTCGACTGCTCGTGGCAGCGATCCACCAGTTCGTCTACCGGCGCGCCGGCTTCCAGCCCCTCACGGACCCACGACGCACCGAATCGGGCATCCAACGCGCTCGGTCGAATCTCGAGTTCATCCGCGTGGAGTCGCTTCAGCGCCGCGAGCAGATGAAGACACGTGCGCACGGGGTCGAACGCCTCGCGGTCCAGCACATGCACCTGGATTCCGCAGCAAACCTCGCCCTGCCACTTGCTGAAGGTCGGCTCGAAGTAGGCCGGCCGGAGGGCGACGCCGGGAAGCCCTTCGCCGTCCAGCGCGTCAGCCAAGGCGAAACCGTCCAGCCATGGCGCCCCCAGCAGCTCGAAGGGGCGGGTCGTCCCCCGACCTTCCGAGACGTTCGTGGCTTCGAGCACGCCGGTGCAGGTAAACACCAACGCCGAAGTCAGTGTGGGCAAGTTCGGAGACGGCGCCACCCATTCCAACTCGGTCTGGTCGAACCAGAGGTCACGGGTCCAGCCCTGAACGGGGATCACCGTGAGATGGCAGGTCCACTCGGACTCGGCATTCAGCCACACTGCCAGTTCCTCTCCGAGATGGCCGGTCGCAGCGCCGTCAGCAGTGCTTCGCCCACCTCGGTCGGACGGTCGCAGAGCGACGCCACGTCGATAGCGCGACCATACTGACGCGCTTCCATGAGAGCGGCCAGCAGGGGCGTGGTGTCGGCGGCGTTGAAGCCGAACGGAGTGTCGTCCGCCCGGGGCGGGGGGTTCGCGGGCAACGCTGCTAACGCTTCCGCCGTGGCGGCGACCACGGCAGCTTCGCCTCCGGCATGGGCAGTGACATGCTGCACCAAGCGGGTCCAGAGCGCCAGCGATAGCTCCCGGTCGGTGACTCCCCGGATTGCCGCTTCCGCTTCCGCAGCCTTTCCCTTACTGAGCAGCAGGGCGACCTCTACCGCTGCGGAGGGCGCCAACGTCTCGCTGGCGGCGCCCGCCTGCTCTCGCACGCCGGCCACGGTCGCTGCGTCGCCCGCTTCCGCCGCTGCCAACAGCACGCTCCGGCAGCCGGTCTCGAAGCGGTCTGGCTGGAGTGCCTTCAGCCTTGGCAGCAGCTTCAATGCGTCGCCAAGTTCACCGGCGGCCAGGTCGCTCTCCAACAACGACAGCACCACCCAGGCGGAAGCATCGGCCACCGCCGGCTCGCGGCTGCCGGGCGCGGGCCACTGGCCGAGCTGAGTCAGCACCGCTTCGGCGTCTGCCCGCTTGCCCAGCGCGACGAACGCCTCGCCCAGCGCGCGGGCGGCGTAGGCGCGCTCGTGCGGGGTGAACAGGTCGTCTCCGGGGAAGTACGCCGCCACCGGTTCCTGCGGGTTGCTGGACTCCACGATCAGCC
>PEVN01000211.1 GCA_002779825.1 Armatimonadetes bacterium CG06_land_8_20_14_3_00_66_21
GGTGTCCTTCGGACCATTCCCCAGGGATGAATCCCTGGGCTATTCTCATCCTGTCCTTTCAGGACTACACGGTGTCCTTCGGACCATTCCCCAGGGATGAATCCCTGGGCTATTCTCATCCTGTCCCTTCGGGACGACGCCGTGTCGTCGCTGACGGTTTCCCAGGGATGAATCTCTGGGCTACTATCACGGCGTCCCGTTGGGACGCGCAGGTGCTCTCCGCGCCCTGATTCGGTGAACCGACTATGAACCTCGCCGTTGACAAACCGATCCTGAACAGCCCGTTCGCGGAGCCAACGCGGTACTGGTTCTACGACGACCAGACCAAGCTGGCGACGCTGATGACCGGGCGGCGGCCGGCGGGGTACTACTTCCGCACGCGGGCGTCGGCGAAGGCGCAGATGACGCTGTTCACCGAGGAGCAGTTCGTCGAACTGGAGGCGGTGAATCAGATCCGCGTCCGCGTGGGCGAATGGCGACGGAAGGGCTACCCGGCCGGCACTGTGACGCCGGTGACGCGGAAGCTGCTGCAGCACTGGAACCGCGAAGACCGGGAGCGCAAGCTGTTCTTCTGCCAGCGGGAAGCGGTGGAGACAATCATCTGGCTGACTGAGGTCTACCCGAAGGGCGGACCTCGGGTGATGGTGTCCGGGACGAACGGGCGAGGGCGCAAGCGGCTGGAGGAAGTGCTGCTCGACCACCCCGTAGACGCGGAGAGCGTGGCGCGAGGCTTCGGGCCGCTGCGACGCTACGGGTGCAAGATGGCGACGGGGAGCGGGAAGACGGTCGTCATGGCGATGGTCGCGGCGTGGTCGATCATCAACAAGGCGCACAAGCCGAAGGAGACGCTGTTCTCCGATGCCGTGCTGGTCGTCTGCCCGAACCTCACGGTCAAGGAGCGCCTCGGCGGCGGCGAGTGGACTGACCGGTCGCAGTTCGAGGGTGCAAGCCACGACTTTACGCCGGACTTCCTTGTGCGCCTGACCGACGGGACGACGCTGATTCTGGAGGTCAAGGGCCACGAAGACGAAGTAGACCGCGCCAAGTACGAGGCGGCGCGGAAGTGGGTGCGGGCGGTGAACAACTGGGGGGAGCTGGGGAGGTGGCGGTTTGAGGTGTGCAAGGATACGAAAGGGTTGAAGAAGGACTTGCAGGCGTGGCTTGCGTAGACGGGGGACCTCCCCCGGCAGACGTCCCCACCCCGGTCACGCGGCAGCCCCCCTCGGAAACGCTGCCACAACCGCCCGGTGCCACAGCTCGGCCATCCGCTCCATCCCTACCACGTTGGGGTGGACGGGGTCGACGCCGTACCAGCGCTCCTTGTCGGTGGAGTACGCTTCGAAGAAGTCCGGCCCGTGGCTGAGACCGCGGCGCGCGATCAGGTAGTCGAGGTCGGTGCAGTACGCCTTCAGGATTGTGGCGGCGCCGGGGGCGTAGTCGTAGCAGGGCTTGGCGAGGAGCACCCGGGCGGGCGAAGCGCCGAAATCCTTCACGAGGCGGTCCACCATGGTCGACAGGTTGTTCGCCACCGTGGAGCCGGGCAGCCTTGCCCGCTCATCATTGACACCGAGGTGGATCAGCCAGAGTTGTGGGTGGAGAAGCCGCATGCGCTTCTGCCACTCGTCGCTGTCCATCCACGAGAGGTAGCCCCCGGCAGTGATACCGCCCCAACCTTCGTTGGCCAGGAAGACCGGGTGCCGCCACGATTCCGACAGCAGGTCGTTGAGCCGCGTCATCCAGCTCTGGAAGCAGTTGACGGTCGGCTTGTGGACGTGAGTGGTCGGTGCGAACTGCGGGAAGTTGCGGCCGTCCTTCGACACGACGGCGGGTGGGAAGTCGCGCCCGGTCAAGTGGAGGTCGTCACGCCAGAACCCCTCCCCATGGTATCCCTCCGTGATGCTGTCACCGAGAGCGGCGAGGACGGTGCCGACGCCGAGGCGGGTGAACTCCGTGATCGAGAGGCTGCCGCCCTCGTTGCTGGTTTCCCTGACCGTCAGCGAGTACTCGCCCGGCTCCAGCCCGCCAAACTCGGCAGTTGCCGCAGCCCGGGAGAGGGTCTTCTCCGCAACTGGCACGCCCTCGCGCCGGAGGGACAGCACTGCTCGGTCCACCTGCCCGGAAGCGAAGCGCCCACGCACCGTCAACACCCGCGACGACTGAATGTAGGGGATGGTGTAGCTGCCTTGCGTGTCCGCCACGGTCAGGAACAGCGCCCGTTCGTCGAGGTCGGGCCGGCGCGTGCCACTGCCGACCTCAACCGTCAGCGCCTCGCTCATCCTGTCACGACCACCTTCACCGCGTCCGGGGCGTCGGCAGCCGCCATCGCGTCGGCGATTCGAGCCAGCGGGAAACGATGGGAGATCAGTGCCTCACCGTCGACGAGTCCCGCGCGGAGGTGCTGCAACGCCAGCGGCGTGAATAGGGCCGGGCTGGCGAAGGAGGCGCGAAGCTGGAGCTTCTTGAAGTGAAAGGCATTGGCGTCGAAGGAGCAGAACGCGCCCTCGCCGTGCTCAATGCCGATGAACGAAACGATGCCTCCCTTGGCGGCCACGTCGAACGCCTCGGGCAGCGTCTGCGGTGGTGAAGTCACCAGCACGCGGTCGATCTCACAGCCAAAGTCGTACTCGCGCAGCGGCGTCTCGGTCGGGTCGATGACGGCATCCGCGCCGAACCGCCTCGCCAACTCCACGCGAGCGACGCGCCGGGCCGGCTGGCTCACGAACAGCCGCCGCGCGCCAGCCCGCTTCGCCAACGCCGTTGCCATCAAGCCGATGGGGCCTTGCCCCAAGATCAATACGTTGGACGTGACCTCGATACCAGCCAGGCGCACCATGTCGATGGCCACGCCCAACGGCTCGCCGTCGACGAAGACCATCGTCGAGTACGGTTCCCAGGCGCAGGCGTAGATCGCGGCCAGCTTTGCCGCCAGGTCGGCGAGCTTCACGTCCGCCGGTTCCCATGGGCCCGGCACGGGATCGGCACCGTCAATGACCGGCCGCGCGCCCTCGGCCGCCGTCAGCGTGAGCCGCTGTGCGGGGTCTTCCCAGTCCTTCTCGGGCCACGTCCCCTCCTCGCGGTAGACGCCGTCACCGACACTGATCGTGTCGCCAGGCTTCGCCTTCTGCATCGCCGCGCCGAGGGTCGCGAGCGGCGCTGCTGCCGTGCCGGCGTTCTGGTCCGAAGCCTTCGGCGCACGTTGGGCGACATGGTACGTGGCAGACCAGCACGCGGACGCGCAGAGCGCCACCGTGACGGCCGCTGCCTGCGACCGGGATCTGGTCGGTCTGGACATCATCATCTGGTTCCTCCGCTCAAAACGTATACTCGCGAAGGTTAGGAATACACCGAAGCTATTGCACAAGTTCGACGCCTCTGCGTGCACAGCAGTGTGTTGGGTGCTCACCACACGCCCACGGGTGAAGTTCTGCGAACTTCCACTTCGGTGTATTCCTAACCTTCGCGAGTATAGCTGAACGTCCCCATGCACCCACCAGATCCAGACGTGTGTGTCGAGGAGGATCATCCGAGTGCCTCCCAATCGTCTTCCGCCACAGGATCGGTGGGGCGGTCATAGCGCACCGGCTGACCACGCAGAGGGTATGGATCGCTGGAGTGCGAAGGAGAGACAGACGGGAAGACGATCCCCTGTACGACTTCCCCGACGGGGAATGGGAGGTCGCGGAGAGTCAGGGCACGGTCCTCTGCGACCGACGCTTCAGCCTTGTAGGTTCGCACGCGCACACTTCCTTCCGCTGGTGTGTGGCGACCCGGGTACAGACCCAGCGTACCTCCTGGCACAACAGCGCGGAAGAGGGCCAAGGCCCTTCGTTGACCGCACGCGGCGCCGACGGGCACACCCCGCCAAGGCCGGACTGGACTACGCGACTCGTTCGCCCCCTATCTCCTCGTGCCACCAGTCAAAGCCAACAGGATCGGGACACCCCCGCCGTCCTTGGCGACCATCTCGATGTCGGTCACGTCGCACCAGTCGTGCGGGTTGACCAACGCCATCATGTAGACCGAGACTTTGTCGAACGTCTGGTTCTTCCCGGTCCAGGCGACCTGGGTGGTGGTGGGGCACTCCCGGTCGAAGGGGAGACCCGCGTTCGGGTCGGACCAGTCGCGGATGTTCTCGCCGCCGACCACCTTGATCTCCTCCTGCGTGCCATCGCCCCGATGGACGACGTACGACCAGTGGTGGGTGCCGCCGCCGAGCCAGGCGCCGGAGTGCAGGAAGAAGAGCACGTCGGCCTTCCGGCCGACAGGGATCGTAACCGACTGCGGCAGGTCGGTGCTCTGCGGGCGAAAGCCGGACCTCAGGACGAGGCACCCTTTAGGCGAGAGGATTGTGAAGGGCACGCCGTTGAAGGTCTGCTGGCCGGCGGGGAACATGCTCAGGTCGGTTGTAGGTCCCTGGTCGCTCCAGCCGCCTTTGCCGTCGTCAGCCTTCTCGTCGGCGAAGGCGCGGTTGACGAGCTTGGACAGGTCAATGGACGAGTAGGACAGGTTGGTCGGCACCGCGGGGCGCTCGAGAACTTGGCGCGTTCCCACGATCTCAAACGGGCCGATGTCGGCCGCCTTGCCCAGCGGACGCTTCCGACCGTCGGCGTCGGTGGGCGCGTCCGGGAGCAACGCGCCCTGGTCCACGCCGAGCGAGTCGGGCTGCAACCGGAGGTCGAGTCCGGGCGAGAATTCAAAGACCGGGGCGGCGACGACGCCATGGGTGTCGAAGCCCGAGGCTTTCTGCCACTTGTCGAGCTGGGTGAACTTCGCCCCACCGAACCCCCACGCGACCAACGGCTCGCCGCCGGAACTGAACAGCAGGTTGTAGTCGGAGCGGTTGCTGTAGGTGTCTTCGTCGACGCCGTTGCGGCGCAGGGACAGTTGCGCGCCACCGTTGTTGACAAGCAGGTTGTTGCGCAGGTCGACGTCGTGGGTGGACATGACCACTTCGCCGCCCTTGCGTTCTGCCCAATCCGCAATGTCCGAGCTGAGCCGCTTGCCCCACTCGGCGAAGAGGCCCACACTCTCGTTGCGGTAGCAGAGGTTGTTGTAGACCTTGGAGTGCGGCGAGGAGGAGATGAAGATCCCGTTGCCGCCCGCGCCGCCTTCCACGCGCCGCGCCTGACAGTCGACGGGGGCGTAGCCCTTCTTCTCGAGGGGGTTGAGGTCGATGCCCGGCAGGCTGTTGCGGTTGTTGTAGCAGAGGTTGTTGCGGACCAGGCAGCCGCGGCTGATCTCGACCATGATGCCGGGACCTTCGTTGTCGTGACACCGATTGCCCTCGATCACGCTGTCATTGCAGGAGCCGTCGAACCATAGGCCGGGGCCGTAGTTGTAGGCGAATCGGGAGTTGCGGACGGTGGACTTGTTGAACCACGGGATGATCTTCGCGCCGCCGCCGTGCCAGCCGGGCGAGTACCGCCAGAAGTTGTTGTGGGTGACGGTGCACTCGTCGATGAGCAGCCTCTCCCCTACTCCACCGCCCATGCCGGAGTTGCCGCAGTAGGAGGCTTCGCAGCGCCGAATCACGTTGCGGAAGCCGCTGAAGCTCAGGCCGACGAAGTCCGCCCAGGTGACGAGGCAGTCTTCTATCACGCAGTCCTTCCCGGAAACGCCCACGGACGACCAGTTGGTCACTGCGGCCATGCCGAACTGCCGGAACTGCAGCCCGCGCACGCGCACGAACCGCCCCTGAAGACTCAGACCCCAGCCGCGGACCGGTACCTCAACGCCGTTGGCGTTGGGGTCGAAGCCGCCCGCGGCATACGGCCAGATCGTGATCGTCCCCGTCTTCTCGTCCCAGAAGCACTTGCCCTCGCGCAGTTCCTCGAGGGTGCGGACACGCATAAGCACCACTGCGTCGCCGCGCACCCCATCTTCCTGAAACACCTCCATCACCTTGGGCGAGACCAACCGGCAGCCTTTGGTGAAGCTCCCTTCGACGAGTTCCTTCGTCCAGCCCTCCTTGCGCCAGACGTCACCGTCTCGCTTCCAGCCTTCGACGACCTCGGATCCCTTGATGACGACCGCCTCTCCGGGAGCCGCCTGGATCGTGATCGGGTGGTCCTTCGTCCCGACTAGCTTCAGCTCCAGACCTTCGCGATAGGTGCCGCCGCGAACGGTCAATGTGTCGCCGGGCAGCAGTTCCTTGACGCCGCGGTTGATCGTCTTGAACGGCTTGTCTGTCGTGCCCGGGTTGTCGTCGGAGGCGTTGGGGTCGGTGCCGGCCACGAAGAACGTCGTCGGCTGGCCGCGCGGGGCGGGCGCAGGCTCCGTGTCGGGAGGCTCCTTCGGCTCGACGCCGAGGGTCAGGGGAACAGGCTTCTCCTTGGCGTCTTCCGCTGCCGGCGCCGGGGCAGCGTCGGGACCTTTGGGGGGCGCTTCTGCAGCGACGATCCAGTAGCGGGCGGAGCGCGAAATGCGGAACTCATCGATGTCGGTGCCCGGCGAGCCGAGCCCGACGAGCGACGTGACCTTGCTCGGCAACTCGCCCGAACACCACGAGGTGTTCGGCGCTTCGTTGGTGGTGGTGAGCGCCGTGTCTACGGGGAAGCCATCCACGAACAGCGTGTACCACTGAGGCGTCCACGACACCGCGACATGGTGCCAATCGCCCTCACCCCAACGGTTGCCGAACTGCCAGTGCTGCGACTGCACATTGCCGAGGTTCCTCGTCCAGCCGTCCGTCGCGTGGAAGATCACGTGGTTGTACCGGGTGCGGGTGAGCCCATATCCGAAGCCATCCGCGCTCAGCGTGGCCAGAGAGTGGTCGCTCTCGTCCCGGCCTGACCAGTGCGGTCGGAACCACGTCTCGATCGTGCCGCCGCGGAGCAGACCAGCGAATCTGCCTGGCACTTGCAGCAGGTCCTGCGCCCCGACTTCGTATGCTTTGCTGAAGCGGCCGTCGATCAGTTTGCCGGTGAACGCGCTGCCCTCGGCAAGGGGCGCCTCGCCCGTCGCGAGCGCCAGCGTGTCAGCGTCTGCAGTTAGGGGCTTGGCGAGGTCGGGTGCAGACACGTTGGTGCCGGCGATCTCCAACGAGAGGTCCTCGAGAAGGGCGTCGGCAGCCCCGAGGGTCAGGGACACCCGCGTGGCATCCGCAGGAGCTTCGGCGGAGGCGACGTACTCGACGTATCCCTTGGCGTCGGGCTTGGCGTCGCCGACGGGCGTGGCGGGCGGGTAGAGGTTCTGCGGCTTGCCTGCCGGCGACCATACGCCCAGTATCACGCCCGGTTGCCCGGTGGCCCATAGCCGGACGATCACCTTGGCGCCGCCCTTCACCGGCAACCCAGGCAGGAACACCTCGCCCGGCTTCAGCTCCAACGCGCACTCGCCCGACCGCGCCCGCTTCGCGTCCTTGACAAGCCGAAGCACGCGCGGCTGCTTCGCCGCCGCCATGGCGCCGTAGTTGATCTGCCAGACTTGCGGGAACTGCGGCGAAACCTCGGCGTCGACCTCGCGAGCGGACTTCAGGAAGGACTCGTTCAGCGACTCAGAAGCCTCAAAACCGCCGTTGAGGGACAAGCCCGCGGCGCCGGCCGGTTGCGGCATGAACGACAGCACTACCAATAGTATCAATCTCTCTCTCATCTGTGGGTCACTCCTTGTGTTACTGGGGCCGTGGGGGCGTGCGGTCAGCGGGCCAGGTCAGCAAGCCTTGCGACGCCGGCTCTCAGCCCAGTGTCATTGCTTGCTCCAACGAAGATGACATTCCTTCCCACCGCAAACGGACTCCACGCGAACTGGATCAGCGCCTTGCCCGGTCCGGGGTACTTCTCGTCGACGGTCTGCAGCAGCAACTCGCTGGCCTGCAGCGCGCGCACGGCGACGCTGCTGCGGCTGTCGCCCAACAGAATCAGGTGGCTGTCGGTTGTGTAGGCTTCGGGAAGCTGCGGCGGGAGTTGGTAGTTGCCGAGGTAGCTGTACAGCCGGGCCCACGGGTGCGCCCAACGGCCGCGCAACTCCGAGGTGGTGCGGACCCGCCGCGGCTCGGCGTTGAGTACAGCGACGTTCCGCTGTTCGTCCACGTACAGCTTCACGCCCGGCTCGTAGCAGGTCTCGCGGTCTTGACCCAGCCAGTCGCAGAGACCGTTCCCGGCAACGGTGACCAGCGTCTTGGGCTGACGCCAGTCGCCATCGGCGCTGGTGCCGACGCTCAGTTCCCGCTCCACCTCGCCGGGCGCTTCCTTCGTCGGTCCGCCGGGCGAGTACACGGTGGCATACGGGCTCCAGACGCGCGGGTAGCTGACTTTGCGGAAAACTTCGGCTTCAGGCTTCACGGCAGCGTCGAGGCCCGCTTTTGTGAGGTCCGCGGCGAGGTGTTCGGCCAGCGCTCGCTGACCGTCATTGCCGAGGGCGATGGCCAGCTTCGGCTTGCCGCGCAGGAAGTCGCGGAGGGTCTTCTCGTCGAAGACGCGGACCGCCTCGGTCATCGGCACCGGCTTCGCCGGGATGGGCTTGAGTCGCACTCGCGCGGCGGCTTTCAGTTTTCCGACCGCGCTCTCGACGCTGATCGCGAACGTGCCCGCCGCCGCGGTGGAGCCAAGCGGGAAGCTCTCGGTGTAGCTGCCTACGGCATCCATGGCGCGGTGTACCTGGTACAGCGCGTTGCCGGCGGGGCCGGACACAGTCACCGTCAGCGGCCAGGGCATCTTCACGCCGTCGAGCCGGGCAGTCACTGTGAGGGCGTTGCCTTGTCCGGCGGCGCTCGCCGCGAGGCCCCTCGGCTTGCGCGGGGCGACGAGGTAGAGCTTCATCTCGCCGGTGTCAAAGCTGGCGGCTTGGGGCCGGCTTGGGTCGGGCAGCTCCCGCACCTGCCGCCAGTCGGAACCCTCGACGGCGTACACAGTAGCGCCCCGAGGAATGCCCTGCAGCGTGTAGCTTGTCCTGGCGGGAGTGAAGTTGTAGCGCGGGTACTTCGCGTCCGGCGCCACTTGGGGGTACTCCTCGTGGCCGTTGAGAACCATGTACAGCGCGCCTTCGCCGGCGAGGTGCTTCTCGACGACGAGGTCGAGGTCGTCGGTCGCCAGTACCGGCCGTGCGGCCGTCCGGGCGAGCAGGGCTTTGAGCGCTGGCACCGCCTGGCGCACAGGCTCGTTCTCCAGCTTTGTCGTCTCGAACAGGCTCTTCTCGCGCTCCGTCTTCGCGGCTTCCGCCTGCCGCTTCCGGAGCAGCGCCCGGCCGCGGAACGTCTGGGTGCTCAGGTCCAGCTCGTGGACGACAGGTGCGGGCAGCGTCGCCGCGGTGGACCGGTCGGCGAGAACCGCTCCCGACTTCCTGAAGTCCGAGAGGGCTGCCTGCACCGATTCGGGCAGGGCGAACGTCTGTCCGTTGACGAACAACACCTTGTAGTTGCGGAGAACGCCCGACGCCAGCAGGCGCTCGTCTACGAAGTGGGCCGGGTAGCCGGCTCTCCGCAGCGCTTGGTGCAGGTCGATCAGCGGCCGCGCGTAGGCGATGCCGACCTCGTAGGCGTTGCTGTCCAGTTCGGCCTGCGCCGTCTTCCCCTCCTGCGGCAGTGGCACCATGAGCTTGAGTTCATGGCATGGGCGATTGGCGCCAGCGGGGCGTGCGCCTTCTCCCAGTAGAGCTGCCCCGGCACGGCAAGCGGCCCGCCCCAGAAGTCGAAGAAGGCGTGCGTGGTCACGTCGTCGTTGACCTGTTGCGTGCGCGTGTCGGTGCCGTCCATGATCGCGTGGAGGGCATACAGGTCCTGCCTGAAGGCGACCTCGGGCCAAACGGCCTTGAGGTCGTGCTTCGCCTGTTCCAGGCTGTCGCGCAGGATGCCCGTCCGCAGACCCATGTACTTCATCCAGTCGGCGTCGGACTGGTTGGCCAGGTCCTGGGTGTACTTCCAGCCGCGCGCCTCGTACCACGCCTGCTCGTTCCAGTTGGGGAAGCCGCTGGCCATGCCGCCGGCGGGCGTGTCGCCCCACGGCAGACCCGGCTCGTCGATGGCGCCGACAGACACGATGTTCCGCCCGTACCGCCGCAGCCGCTGCGCGGTGTGGAAGCTGAGCAACCGCGTGGCCTCGATCATGTCGGCGCTGACGTAGCTCTTCTCCGTGCCGAAGGGCTTGTGGGTGACGTAGCCGGTCCAGTACATGTAGACGAGTGTCGGCAAGTCCAACGCGAGGGCCCGGTCGAAGGCATCCAGCCCGGGCGACCGGCGCCGCAGGTTCGCCGATGGCTGCCCGTCCGGCTCAAGCAGGCCGAACGAGAATGCGTTGCCCAGGACGGAGTTCCCTCCCGCGTCGCGCATCTGTGCCGGCTGCACGCTGGTCTGCGACAGCAGCAGCGTCGACGGCCGCACACCGCTGGCGAGCGTGAGCTTAACGGAGTCCTTGCCGTCCAGGCGGACGGTGTACTCACCGGGCGCCAACGCCCGCGGCGGGAGCGTCACCGCCACGGTGGAGCCGTCACCATGGACGTCGAACCGAAGCGCCGCCGGCCCGGCCGTGCTCTGGCACTCGACCGTGGCGCTATCTCCCTTGGCAAGTCCCGCGACCGCGAGCTCAATCGGTTCGGCGCAATAGAAGGCGTTGCGAGTCTGGGGCAGGATCAGTTCGGCTGCCGCTCCCGCAGTGCCGGGCACGCAGAGGGCCGCCAGCAGCAACCATTGCAGTTGTGTGCTCGGTCGGCTTGCCCTCGCGTCTCTCATTGGCGGACCTCGACCGTGCCACTGAATTGCTTCATCGTCTCCACTCCTTCGAGCCGGTACCGAATCGACTTGCCGTAGTAATCTTCTTCGGCGTACACGTAGTGCCGCTTCAGCGTGGGGTGGCGGAACGCGTACAGGCCGAGGGCGTGGTCGATCCAGCCGCTAACGAACCCGCTCGGCTTGCCGGGCGCCATCTCGCAGAGCATGAGGCCGTCGTCGGTGTACATGGTCACTTTGGCGGTGTTGCCTTCACCGGTGTACCAGAACGTGCCGTCGGCCGCAGTGGACACTGTGACCCGGGGGAGCACGTGGAGCCACCGGCGGGTGCCGTCGGGAGCGAAGCGGGCCACGGCGGTGCCACCCATCCAGAACCACTTCATGTCGCGGTTTCCCTCGACGGTGCCTTGCACGTAGAAGTCGCCGGTCGGCGTCGTCTTGAGGTTGGTCGGCACGAACTTCCACGGCGACGGGTCGGCGGGGACGACGGTCACAGCCTTTGCCCACTTGTATCGTGGGCTGCCGTGGGCGTCGTAGCCCAACACCGGGAACCGCATGATCGACTTCGTGACCTGATCGCACAGCCACAGAGCGCCGTCCTTGTCGACCCACCACCCCGGCGCCAGTGCTGACATGTAGTACTGCTTGCCATCGAGGGGCTTCTCCCACACCATCTCGTCGTCCTCGACGCGACCGTTGCCGTTGGTGTCCTGCCAGGTGTACTGCGCCGCTTGCGTGCCCTCCCCCAGGTCGTCGTTCCCCATCCACCGGCCGCCGGCCATGGCGCATTTACGGACGCGCAGGTTGTCGCCCGCTCCCTCGAGGGCCCAGACCACCACGCCCATCCGGTGTCCGCCCAAGTCGAACAGGTAGTCGCGACCGTTCGGTAGCGTCCGCCGAATGCCTTTGGCGGGCGCCAGGCTGTGCGAGAACTCCCACTTCCCCGTGTTGTAGTCCACCTCGTATTGTCGGTCGTTGCTCAGCAGGACATCGGGATTGCGCTCATCCACAAACGGCGCCGTCACGAAATCGCTGGTGTAGCTCTGCCACAGCTTGAGGTCGGGCGTGTAGCGCAGAATGCGCGCCGTGCCGGGGTCGGACAGTGTGAGCCGCCCTTGCGCATCGACCGCCAGCCCCTGCGGGCCGTCCCAGAACACCTCGGGCAGCACCCGGCCGGGGCCGGCGGCTTTGCGGCCGAAGCTGCGAACCAACTTCGGCGCAGTGCCGGTCACGTCGTACTCCAGCACTCGCCCGGCGCCGAGTTCGCCGAGGTAGAGGTGGTGGTCGTGGCCGCCGAAGGTCGCCTGGTATGGGTCGTTCAGTGCAAGGATCCCCTGACCGGTGGGCTTGCCCTCAACTGTGTACTCGCTAACCCGGTCGCCGCGGTTGCAGATCCACAGGCTCCCCACCGGGGAGACGCCGAGGCCCATCGGCCGGTCAACGTCGAACTCGACCAGCTTGCGCCCGGTCTCCTTGTCGTAGGCCTCCACCTTGGACCGGAAGTAGTTGCTGACCCACAGCCGAGTGGCGTCGCAGGCGAGTCCTCGCGCGGCGAACAGACGACGGCTCGCCTCGGACCCCAAGTTCTGGTGGGGGATCCAGGGCTGCTCCTTCACCGGGTTGACGATGAGGACGTTGCCTTCGTTGACCTTGGGCTTGTCGGCGCCTTCGGGCACCGGGAAGTCTGCCGGCTGCCCGGTGGCGCAATCGAGGCGCCGGCTCTGGTCGCTGAGGTACCGGTTGCCCTTTTCCTCTCGGACATTGCGCGCCAGCCCGACGAATACGTACTTGCCATCGGTGGCGATCGTCTGCCCGTAGCCGCCCGCCACGTTGCGGATGTAGAACGGAGGTACCCACTGCGCCTTGCCCTCGGGGTTGTACTTGACGACACCGTAGCCGGCTTCGTCCCAGAACGTCGTGGTGTAGTAGTTCCCGGCAGAGTCAACGGCGAGGCTGCTGATCCCGGTCGGCACGTTCGTCTTGCCGTAGGGCGGATCGCCGGAGTCGCCTACGGAACCGTCGTCGCGGCCGCGGACCTGGTGCGCAACTGCGCGCCACTCGTACTTGCCCGGCGGCACTGCTCTACCCTGGTCGTCGCGCTGGTCCCAGTAGAGGTCGCGCATGCCCTTCGGGGCGGGGTAGTCGCGGAGCAGTTCACGAACCATCTGCCCCGAGGCGTCGAACACGCCAACGCTCACCCGGCCGGTGAATGGGACGGCCACCGAGGCGAACGGGGTGCCTCGCCCCGTCGACTCGGCATACAGTGCGCCGACGGCGGGGTAGATTGCCGCGCTCTTGCTTCTCCCCTGCAGGTCTCCAGTCGGCGCGCGCTGGCCAGCGAACTCCGCCGCCCAAAGCCCGGCGGTGGCCGCCGGCGACCAGACGCCGGCCGGCGGCGCGCTGGGCTGGAAGTCGCCGTTGGCCGTGTCCCGCAACAGTGGGTCGCCCTTGAGGCTGTGTGCGTCCTGCCCCGACAGCTCCTGCCAGTCTTCCAGCGTGCCCGCGTTGGCCTCCTGCCACACCGCGTCTGACCTGTGGCCGAGCACCCCACCTGCAAGCAGGTTGTGGTCGGAACGCACGGTCGCGGTTCCCTCGCCGGTGAAGTGCAGACCGACGCTGTTCTGTGCGAGCAGATTGTCGAACAGGATCACGCCCGGCGAGTTCCCGACGGCGATGCCGGAAGCCCCATTCCCGTAGAGCGTGTTGCTCACCGCGACACCATTTTGCATGCCGAGGAACCAGATCCCGTGCCGCCCGTTCCCGACGGCGAGGCAGTTCTCCACCCGCCCGCCGTCCTGCCGGAAGAAGAACACGCCGTCCAGCTTGTTGTCGCGGAACGTACACCGGTCGGCGACGGCACCCGGCGACTCGACGAACTCCACCGCGTGCTCTTCCGTGTCGCGCACGTCGAACCCAATGACCGTCACGTTCGGCCGCCGAACCACGATCCTGCACCGCTCCGTCTTGCGCTCGCCCGCCTTCTCGCCCGGCTCGCCTCGCAGGAGCACGCTGCCCACGGGGTCGGCGCGGAACACCGTCCGCTCCGTCGCGTCGGGGTGGCCTCCGATGTTCACGACTTCGTGATAGACGCCCGCCGCCACCACCACCTCGTCACCAGGCTTGGCTACCTGGACTGCGCGGCCAATGGTCCTGAGCGGGCTCTCGGCGGCTCCCGAGTTTGCGTCGTCGCCAGCGTTGACGCTGACGCAGTATCTTCCGGCGAAGGCTGGAAGGCACAGGCTCCAGAGAGAGACCAGCACACTGGCAGGGAAGAGGATTCGGCGCATGCGAGTCTCCTATCGGCAGAAGCCGGTTCCGGGTGGGGCGGCCGCGGGAAGAACAGACCCGATCACAGGCATAGACACGCCGCGATCAACGCAGGGAGATTGGGGGCGCGAGCGCTGATGTCTGGCGCTGGCAGCCGGTTGTGCTTGATGTCCGGCGGCGCCTGGTAGTGATGCGGGAACGTCGGGTCCAGCTCCGGGTTCTCCGGGTGAGGCTGCGCGTCGTACCAGCGGCCCTTCAGCCCCCCGCGGTAAACCGAGTAACTGTAGTCGAGGATCTCGCCGTCGGTCAGATCCAGGTACTCGAAGACCCGCAGTTCGGCACCGTTGCTGAGGTGCACGCTACCACGAATGAAGGCGGTTGTGGCGCTGTTGCCGTACAGGCGCAGCGTGGAACTGGTGACGCCGGGGCAATGACCGGCGAGGTCATAGAGCAGTTCCTCGCACTCGCGACGAGAGAACGTAGCCATCACGCCAACTCAAGTGCCGGCTCGCCCGGGGTCAGCCGCACCAACTCGCCCGGCCGCTCGCGAGGCAGCGAAGCGATCCGTTCCCTGGAGATCTGCTCCAGGGCAGCCAGTCGTTTCTGGTGGAGTTTGCAGTGCCCGGCCCATTCGGCAACATCCTCGGCGTTCTCGCCGTCATCGAGATGTCCCTTGGAGTACAGAGCGAAGAAGTCGTCGGAGCTGACCCAGTAGCGGCGCTCGAACCGATGCAGCCCCTCCTCGGCAGCACGCAGGTCATCCAGAATGTCGCCAAGAGCGAGACTCGCCATGTGAACACCTCGGAACTGGGGCACCAGCACGAACGAACGGCCTGAGGAGGTTCGTCCCCCAGGCTCCCGGATCGCCTGTGGATGATAGCACGGTTGCCGTTGGCGTGGCAAGAGCGACCCAGCAGCGCGCGATGGCCCCCGCCTCTCACTCCGTCGGTTGCACCTCCATGTCGTCAACATAGAACACCGCGTCCGTGGTGGCCGTACTCACGAAGCCGAGCCACTGCAGGGCGTGGAACTCGTCCCCGGTCCACGCGAGGTCGTTCGTCTGCACCGGGTCCTGGCCGGGCGTCGTCAGCGTCACCGAGTACGTCCTCGGCGCGCCCTTGCCCAACGGGCAGGAAATCTCCACATGCACCCACTCGCCGCAGGGCACGCTGCCAATGGCTTGGCCGCTCGCGGAGACCTGGGCGTCGCCGTTGCGCGCGTCGAACGTCACGCTGGGGCCGATGCACCCGGGGTAGCCGGTGTCGTCCCGGCACTCGGTGTAGAACAGCGCGCCGGGGCGGACCAACACGTCGAAGCTCTGCTGCACAGTGCCGGCGACGAAGTGCGGTCGGTAGAAGAAGTGCGGCTGCCACGCCGGGTCCAGCCCGGTCATGTCAGTTATACCCGCGAAGGTTGGGAACACACCGAAGTCCCGGTGCGACTTCGGCTCCGTCTGGGAGAATACCCTCTGTCCTACGTCTGCTGCACGCCTGCCGGGGAAGTTCCGCGAACTTCCACTTCGGTGTGTTCCCAACCTTCGCCGGTATATCATCGAGACGTTTGTTGGCGTCGCACGGTACGCGCCCAGCCGAGAGAACACCGACCCATGCGAACTTCTGTCTCACTTCTCGCTCTGCTTGCCTTCGTCACACACCCGTCGGTACCGGTCTCGTGCCAGACCGAACGGAACCCTCCGCCCGACCAGCACCCGTGGTGGGACGTTCCCCCGCGGATCGTCGAGATCGGCGACGCCGAGACGGCGCGGAAGCTCAACGCCTCGTGCGTCCTGTGCGGCGCCGCCGACGACCCGACGTGGGGGCTGTTCGGACAGCGGGTGCGCATGGCGGACTCCGGGCCGCGCGTTGAACAAGTCCATGCAGCCGGCATGAAGGCGCTCTGCTGGTTCGAAGCCTTCGGCACGGCCGGGTCGATCTACGTCGCTCAGCCCAAGCGTAGCCCCGATGGCACCTGGGTCAAGCGCCCGACAGACCACACGGTGACGCGCCTCTTTCGCAACCACTGGGGCTGGCAGGGATACGACGGCACCGGCGAGATCCGCTGGATCGGCGTCCACAACTACTTCGATGACGACGACTTCGCCCGGCCGTACACGCGAACTCACCCACGCTACGGCAGCCCGCCCATGACCTACCCGGACGGCACCGTCGCCGCGGGCTACAACGGCTCGGCCGCCGACCCGCGCAACAGCCGAGTCTACGACGCCGGGTGCGCCAAGAACGTGTTTGGGCAGGTGACCTTCGACGCCGACTTCAACGCGGGCGTGAACGAGGTCGTCCCCGCCACCGGCAAGCCGCGGGGACGCGTCGAAGGTCTGGTGAAGATCGGCGACAAGTACGCCAGCTTGCTCTCACCGGGCAAGGACTCGGCCTGTCCCGTGTGGATCGACTGTGCCCGCGCCTCGGTCAAACAGGCGCTGGATGCGGGCATTGACGGGCTGTGGTGCGACAACTTCTCGGCGTGGGACAGCTTCAGTTCGCAGCCGCTGTCGAAGGCGTTCGGCGAGTGGTCGGTAGCAACGTTTCGCGACTACCTGCGAGCGCACTTCGCCGGGCCACAACTCCAAGCCCTGGGCGTCGCCAATGTCGAGCGCTTCGACGTGCGCGCCTACCTTCGCGACAAGTGCCGCGCGGGGGGCGGCAAAGTGGAAAAGGTGGCTGACCAGACGTTGCGGGATCCGTTCGACTCCAGCGGCTCCGCCCTGCGTGACAGGACATGGCGTGACCCGCGGTGGCTGGACGACCCCGTCTGGCGCGCCTACCTGATCCACAAGCGGCAGATCGGCACAAAGGCGCTGGACGCGTACTACCGGGCAATCAAGGAGACGGCCGCTCAGGCCGGGAAGCGGGACTTCCTCATCAGTGGGAACGACATTCCCTGCTTCAGCCTCGGCTGGGTCCGCGGGCAGCTCGACATGGTGAGTACGGAACTCGATTGGGGATGGGGGCTGGCCAGCGGCCGTCGCGGCTTCCTGCCGCCGCCGGCCGGCAGCTTCGTCCCCGTCTACAAGCTGGCCCAAGAGCACGCGAAGAGCCGGTTCGTGAACGTCTGGATGTACGTGCCGGAGGCCCAGCGGGGAAAGCAGAACGTCGCCAACGTGCTCTTCTATCAGGCACTGGCGAACCACACGCTGCCGATGGCGCACCCCGGCAACGACCGGGTGGCGGGAGACGACGCGACGACGGCGGCGTTCTTCGACTTCGTCCGGCAGCTCGCCCCGACACTTGGCGAGCGCACGCCGGTTCAAGAGATCGGCGTGTACTACTCCAGCTCCTCTCAGTTGATGACGTTCACGCCGGGAGGCTTCGTGGACCACAATAACCAGGAGCACATGTTCGCCCACTGGGGCTGGGGAACGGCGCTCTCGTGGCTCCACTACCAGTACCGAGCCGTGCCGGAGTGGAAGCTCACGCGAGAAGCCCTCGCCGGTCTGAAGGTGCTTGTCATTGCCGACTCCGTCGTCTTCCCGCCGGAGGACGTGGGCGTGTTGAGGCAGTGGGTCGAGCCCGGCGGCGGACTAATCGTCACCGCCGATAGCGGCGTGCGTGCCGGCGAACAGGGCAACTTCGAGGGGCTGGCGGTGCCCTCTCTGTCGCCGCTGACGGGCGTCCTCGAGCCGGGCACCCAGTCTGGGCAGGTTGTCCGGGCGGTGGGCGCGGGGCGCGTCGTCTACCTGCCGCGGGCAACCGGGCTCGACTTCTTCAAGGCCGAGGCGGAGCGCGCCAACAAGCTCCCTGCCTTCCGCGAAGCCCTTCGCGCGGCGACCGGCGACGGAACCCACTTCGCCTTGTCGGCCACCGACGGGGTCCCGACGACTGTGGGGCTGACCGTCTACGAAGACGCGCGCGCGAATCGGCTTTTCGTTGACGTCAACAACACCGACCTGGACCTGGCAACCGACCAGGTCACTCCCAGCCCGCCACTGCGCTTCACCGTGAGACTGCCGGAGTTCCTGCGCGGCGCCAACCTGAAGGTGAGCGCCCTCTCCCCTGGGGCAGCGACGAGCACCCCTGCCACGCGCCCCGGCAAGGACGGGCTTGAGGTGGACCTGCCACCGATGCGCCTCTACACCTGCGTCGTCATCGAGCGCGAGAGAGGCTGACCGCCTCGGGGAAAATGGGGTACGATGGTGCGGCGAGGTACGAAGCCTCGGACTGTGCGTAGTGACTGGAGCCTGCCGTGACGCCCTCAATCTCGTCCCGCGACCGGATGCTTGCCGCGCTCGAGTGTCGCGAACCTGACCACGTGCCGTGCAGCTTCATGCTCTTCAACGCGCTGCGGCAGAAGTGCAGCGACCAGTTCAGGTTTGTCGAGCGGCAACTGGCGCTGGGTCTCGATGCGACGGTCGGATTGCCGATCCGGAGCGCGCAGCGGCAGCGCGACCTGTCCGAACAAGGCGACCTCCATGGACTGCCCGTGCGGTGGCAGCCGGAGGTCACGATCCGCGAATGGCGCGAGGAGCACGCAGGTGAACGGTACCCGCTGCTCCACCGAGAGTACGCAACGCCGGCCGGGCGGCTCCACACCTCCGTCAGCAAGACCGACGACTGGACCCACGGCGACCGCGTCCCGCTGTTCGATGACTTCGTGATTCCGCGCGCCCGAGAGCGGCTCGTCACCGGGACCGGCGATCTGCCTGCGCTCCAGCACCTGCTGACGCCACCGACCCAGAACGACGTCGCCACCTTCCGCGAAGGGGCGCAGGCCGGCAAGGCGTTCGCCGCGAAGCACGCTCTGCTGACCGTCGGCGAGTGGGGCGTGGGCTGGGATGCAGCGTGCTGGCTCTGCGGCATCGAGCCGTTGGTGTTGGCCGCCCTCGACAACCCGGAGTTCGTCCAAGCGCTGGTCGAGCTGATCGGTGACTGGAATCGCCGGCGCATGGCGATAGTCCTTGAGGCGGGCGTCGACCTATACCTCCGCCGCGCCTGGTACGAAGGCGCCGACTTCCTCTCACCTCGGCTGTACCGCCGGTTTGTCCTGCCACAGCTCAAGCAGGACGCGGAGCTGGCGCACCAGGCCGGCGCGAAGCTCGCCTGCATCATGACAGCCGGCTACGTGCCGCTGCTGGACTTGCTCCTGGAATCGGGCGTCGACGCGCTGATCGGTCTTGACCCCGTCCAGGATCACCGCGCCGACTTCGCGCTGACCAAGGGGAAGCTGGGCGGCAAGGTGTGTCTGTGGGGCGGAGTCAATGGGTTTGTGACGATGGAGCGCGGCACACCCGCCGAGGTGCGACAGGCGGTCAAGGACGCGGTCACCGTTCTGGCTCCCGGCGGCGGCTTCATCCTGTCGCCGGTGGACAATGTGACGGTGGATACGGAGCGGGTGTGGGAGAACGTGGACGCGCTGATTGAGGAGTGGCGGGCAACGTGGTGAAGGGGACTCACGGCAGAAGCAGAAAGGGACATCTAGGACCCATCGGACCGATCGGACCCGCAGCGCGCACGGCGGCCGCTCTGGTGCTGGCCGCCGCGGCCTGCGTGCGCTGCGCCCCGGTCGCGCCGCAGGCGCTTGCCTCGCGGCACGGCGTTCCCTTCAACGGCTTCAGCACGCACGCCGTCGTCCTCGACGGGAAGGCGTTCGATCTCGACACCTTCACGGTGTCGGCGTGGGTGAAGCTCCACAGCCTGCGGGAGCCGCAGGTCTTTGTGAACCGCGGCACCCGCGCGCAGCTCTTCACCCTGTACCTGTTCAAGGGCAAGGTGCGGATGCTGGTCGAGTACGCGCCCGACAAGTACGCCTATGCCAACGCGGACGCACCGAAGACCGAGGAGTGGACGCATTACCTCGGCACGTACGATGGCACCGTGATCACCGTCTACGCCAACGGCGTCCCGGCGGGCACAGCCAAGGCTCCAGGTCGCCTGCCGCCATCGGAGGCGCCGCTGTACCTGGGCGCCGAAGCGCCGTGGGCGAGCACGCTCGATGGCTGGCTCGACGACGTTCGGACTTGGAGACGGGCACTGGCGGCTGACGAAGCGCGGCGTGTGGCTTTCGGCGGTGAGGTTGCCCCGGCCGATTTGGTCGGGCGCTGGCGGAAGGACACGCTCAGGCAAGGAGAGTGGCGGAACATGGCAGACGAATCGCTGTCGGCGGAGTACCTGGACGACTCGAAGCGTCCGGTCCGGAAAGACGACGGCTACCGCGGAATCTGGTACTACAACCAGCCGTCCAACGACGAGTACGTCTACAAGTACAGCGGCGGGCTGGGGACCTACTGCGCCAAGCACCGGCCATTCGCTATCTACTCCAAGGAAGCCAACAAGACATTCTTCTGCTACGGCGGTACCCCGAAGGGCAAGAACGAGCTGTTGCACATGGTGTCGTACTACGACCACGCCACCGGCATGGTGCCGCGGCCGACCATTCTGTTGAACAAGCACACTGACGATGCCCACGACAACCCGGTGATTTCCCTGGACGCCAACGGGTACGTCTGGGTGTTCTCCAGCTCCCACGGCACTTCGCGGCCGTCCTCCCTCAGTCGCAGCACGAAGCCGTACTCCGTCGAAGAGTTCGAGCACGTGCTGACGACCAACTTCTCGTACACCCAGCCGTGGTGGCTCCCCGGCCGCGGGTTCCTGTTCATCCACACGCGTTACCAAGGCGGGCGCTGCAACTACCAGATGACCAGCCCGGACGGTCGTGAGTGGAGCGAAGGGAAGCTGCTGGCGAAGATCGACGAAGGGCACTACCAGGTCAGCGAACCGTGGAACGGGAAGGTGGGGACGGCCTTCAACTACCACCCGCAAGGAACGGGACTGAACTGGCGGACGAACCTGTACTACATGGAGACGGACGACTTCGGAGAGACTTGGCACAACGCCCAGGGCAAAGCGCTGACGCTGCCCTTGACGGAGGTAGAGAACCCGGCGCTGGTGCACGACTACAAGGCCGACGGACTCAACGTCTACATGAAGGACCTGGCTTTCGACTCGAAGGGCAACCCCCTCATCCTGTGCCTGACCAGCAAGGGATACGAGTCCGGACCGGAGAACGACCCGCGCGTCTGGACAACGGCCCGGTGGACTGGAACCGAATGGGACCTCCAGGGATCGATCCGGTCGGACAACAACTACGACACCGGTTCCCTGTACGTCGAGACGGACACATTCTGGCGGCTCATCGGCCCCACACAACCCGGCCCGCAGCCGTACAACCCGGGGGGCGAAGTGGCGCTGTGGACGAGCGAGGACTTGGGACACACCTGGAAGATGGTCCGGCAACTCACCCACGACAGCGCGTTCAACCACACCTACGTCCGCCGTCCGGTCAACGCCCACCCGGATTTCTACGCCTTCTGGGCCGACGGGCACGCCCGCAAGCCCTCGGAAAGCAGGCTGTACTTCTGCGACAAGACGGGCGAGCATGTGTGGCGACTGCCGCCGGTGATGGAAGAGGAGTTCGCCAGCCCGGAGTTGGTGCGGTGAGGCCGCGACCGGTGCAGGCTGGTGGCTCTGGACCGAACCCTACCGTCGCTTGTCGGCCTCGTTCTGGTCGCGTCGTTCGTAGACCAGCTTCCAGAAGCAGAGGTCGCAGTATTGCTTGCCCTCGAGGCGACGCACCTTGTCCGCTGGAGTTACGCCACCGCACTTGGGGCAAATGAACGGCTCCTGACGGACGGGCGCAGGCATCCGGGCAGCACGCTCTTGGTCGAACACCGCGCGTTGCTCCGGGTGGGACAGCACCTCGAACGCCTGGATGATCTTCTTGAAGTGCGCCGTGGCGTATGCTTTCCGGTGCTCCGGCCACAGGTCGGGGTGCCACGTCCGAAGCTTCTGCCGGTAGGCTTTGGTGATCTCATCCGGGCTGGCATCGGCACTGATCGCGAGAATCTTGTAATGGTCCTGCGTCATGCCCGGGTGCTCTCGCTTCAGCGGGACGCGGGTGCCCGCCCCCGCCGCTGCCGCCGCTTCTCAAACAGCTCCCGGATCGCCGGCAGCACGAACACGTGTTCCATGTTCAGCTTCTGGAGCTCATCGAGGTAGAGACTGACTCGAGCGTCGGTGGGCATAGCCCGGTCCACCAGCAGGACCCAGTTGTCCCGCCAGCGCGCCATGCCGCCCTTGCCGTCGTATTTCCCCTCGCGGATGCTTACGTCCAGCTTCCGGGCCAGTTCTTCGAGATGACCCAGGACTGACTCTTCGTGCATTTGGGCCTGCGTCTGCGCGTTGCTCATGGGCTGCATTGGGGTCTCCGTCTGTGGCGTAGTGCAAGGGAACTGAGTATAGCACAGTGGTCGGGAACGAGTCAACGACACAGATCGCCACTGGAGCGGACCGCCACCCGCTCCTCCACCCCAGCGGGAGATTGATGACACGCCTACATAGGTGTGTCATCAATCTGGTGGGAGCAGTGCGGAGTCCTGCGCCCTTGGTGTTCGAGGTGTCTCTGCCCGCTCGCAGCTCCGGGTTCACGCGAGCCCTCCCTGCTGTCCCTGCCGTCCCCTATGTCCTTGGTCTCCGTCCACAAACGCCCAGCGGAGGACCCGCCTGAAGGCAACGCTGCGAGCAAACTCGCTCTAAGCGAACAGCTCGTCGACCAATGCCTGCGTCTCGCCCAGCAGAATGTCGAATGCCTCCGGCCCCACAATCGACCACATGCCCAGGTCGACTTCATACCCGCCGACGTCCCACGCCGCCTGGGGCGCTATGTAGCCGAGGTAGTCATTGGCGTAGCCGAGGCAGAGCGCGCCGTGGGGCGGCGCGGGGTGCTGCTTGAGCGCGACGCTGAACTCCGGGAACGGCTCGCCGGGAATCGCGGTCAAGGCAACGCCCCCAAGGCGCACGACCTGTGCCTGCGCAGGGAACGGCCCCACGCCCAGGCAAACTCGCTCCCAGATCTCCTCCGCCGCTTTGAGCGCAGCCGCTCTCTGCTGCCGGTCGCGCTCGTCGGCTTCGTCGAGCGCGCGCTTCGCACGGCTGAACTGCTCCTCGGCCGGTCCCGGATCGGGCAACGGGCGCGAAGGCAGGCTAATACTACAACCGTACTTAGCTCGGGGCAGGTCTCCGACCGCCCCGAAACGCTTGACCGGAAGGTCTCAAAGGGCTGCGAATCCACGGGA
>PEVN01000259.1 GCA_002779825.1 Armatimonadetes bacterium CG06_land_8_20_14_3_00_66_21
GAGGGCCCCGAAGTCGTAGATCGAGGCGATGTTGGGATGGTCCAGCGCCTTGGCCCTGGTCAGCTCTTCGGTGTAGCGCCGGATGCAGTGCGCCCAAAGCGCGTCATCCGCAGTGTCCGGCTTGGTGAAGCCACGGAACACCACCGTCTGGCCGGTGGACATCTGCGTTGCCTTGTAGATCTTGCCGAGAGGTCCTTGACCCAGTTCGTCGCCGATCTCGTAGTCGCCGATGGCAGCCATTTTCGTCTTCCTCCACAGGGTGGTTGCAGCGGATTCGAGCGAGAGAAGTCGGGTGGTGCCAAGTCGGAGCACCCGGCGCCCGGCCGTGATTCGCGCGCGGTAACGATTGTACAAGCCCGTAAGCGTCGCGTAAACACCAGCTCCGGGAAACACGGGGTCCGGACGAGTCCTTGATTCGGCGCGCGGCTGCGGTTCCCTTCCTTGGTGGACAGACTCATCGCGGCTGGTGCCACAACCAAAGGCGGGATCTGCCCCTTCGTGGACCGTGGACCGTGCACCGTTCACGGCGGCCGGTGCACGGTAAACGGTGCACGAAATCTGCGCAGGAAGACAACGTTCTGGAGGATAGTAGTGCAGGGGGTCCGTCAGCGGCAGCCCGCCGTCTTGACAGGGCCATGTCGCTACAGTATGCTTCGTTCAGTAGGGCGGAGCGCAGTGAGTGTGTCGCCAATCCAGATGAGTTCCCACCGCTATCCACGAGAACGTCGGCTGTCGGTTGCCGCGCCGCGGCTCCTCTTGGCGGCTGTCGCCGGTGCGGGACTGGGGCTGGTGTTCGCGTCGGCGAGTAGCCCTGCGAGCGCCTCGACGGTGATCCGCGTGACGTTGAGCGACGACATCATCAACCCCGTCGTTTCTCGGTACATCGCTCGCGGCATCGACCGGGCGACGGACTCGAAGGCCCAGTGCCTCATCCTCCAGATGGACACCCCCGGCGGGCTGATGAGCTCGACCAAAGAGATCACTTCACACATTATGAACGCCCGGGTGCCGGTGGTCGTGTACGTTGCGCCCCGGGGCGCGGGGGCCGTCTCCGCGGGAGTGTTCATCACCATGGCAAGCCACGTCGCGGCCATGATGCCGGGGACTCACATCGGAGCTGCCCACCCGGTTCCCGGCGGCGGTGGTGGCGACGAGCAGCAGCAGTTCTCCAAGGTCATGAGCCAGAAGTGGGAGAACTACGCGGCGTCTTACGCCCGGGGTATGGCGGAGGAACGACACCGCAACGTCAAATGGGTCGAGCAGGCCGTGCGCAAGAGCGTCTCCGCCACGGCCGACGAGGCCCTCAAGTTGAACGTCGTCGACCTGATTGCCAAGGACACCAGCGACCTGCTCGCGAAGATCGACGGGCGCAAGGTCAGGCTGGCGGCCTCGGAGGTCACGCTGGCGACGAAGGGCGCGAAGGTGCGGGACGTGCCGCTGACCTGGCAGGAGCAGTTGCTGAACCGCCTCGCGCACCCGAACATCGCCTACGTCCTGTGGCTGCTCGCACTCTATGGTCTCATCCACGAGTTGACCAACCCGGGAGCCATCTGGCCCGGAGTCATCGGGGGCGTGTGCCTGATCCTGGCGCTGTTCGCGTTCTCCGCACTGCCGATCAACTGGGCCGGCGCCGCCCTGATCGTGTTGGGCATTGGGCTGATGCTGGCCGACATCAAGGTGCCGAGTCATGGCGCCCTGACTGTAGGGGGAGTGATGGCGTTCTTGCTTGGTTCACTGATGCTGGTGCAGGCCGATATCCCTGCGCTGCGCGTGTCGCTGCCGGTCATCCTCACCATGGCTGCGGCCAGCGTCGGGTTCTTCGTCTTCGCGATCAGCTACGGCATTCGCGCACAGCTCAACAAGGTCTCGACGGGAAGAGAGGGGATGGTCGGCCTCAGCGGCAAGGCCCGAACCGCGCTGGACCCGGAAGGGACCGTCTTTGTTCGCGGCGAATACTGGAACGCGCGTGCTCCGGGTGGCAGCATCGCCAAGGGGGAGAAGGTACGTGTCGTCGAGGTGGACGGCATGGAGCTGACGGTGGAGGCTCTGTCGGCGAAGTAAGTTGATTGCCGGTTCTGCAACGCGGCGGTCAGCCGCACAAATCTAAGGAGGCTCATCATGGAAGCAATCGTCGGCGTAGTAGTGTTTGCCGCCATCATTCTCGGGCAGGCCGTAAAGGTCCTGCGGGAGTATGAGCGCGCGGTCATCTTTCGGCTGGGACGACTGCAGCGGCCCGCCAAGGGACCGGGGATCATCTTCATCATCCCGGTGGTCGACAGGATGCTCAAGGTCGACCTGCGGGTCGTCACGATGGACGTGCCCAAGCAGGAAGTGATCACAAAGGACAACGTGCCGGTGTCCGTGAACGCCGTTGTATACTTCCGGGTGATGAACCCGGAGGACTCCGTGGTCGCGGTCGAGAACTACATCATGGCGACGGCGCAGATCGCGCAGACCACTCTGCGCAGCGTTGTCGGTCAGGGAGAGCTGGACTCGCTGCTGTCCGAGCGGGAGCACATCAACAGCCGGTTGCAGCAGATCATCGACGAGCACACCGATCCGTGGGGCATCAAGGTGAGCACGGTTGAGATCAAGGATGTCGAGCTACCCGACACGATGAAGCGCGCCATGGCGAAGCAGGCCGAGGCTGAACGTGAGCGGCGGGCGAAGATCATCGCCGCCGAGGGCGAGTTCCAGGCGGCGGAAAAACTGGCTCAGGCGGCGGAGATCATCGGTAAGCACCCCTCTGCCGTCCAGTTGCGCTTCCTGCAGACCCTGACTGAGGTCGCCACCGAGCACAACTCGACGACAATCTTCCCGGTGCCCATCGACCTGTTCACGCCGTTCCTGAAAGCGGCAGAGGCCGTCGTCCCGCGCGAGAGCACACCGAACCCGTAGGCCGACGGGGCTCACGGCACCGCACTTGCGCACACCCTCTACGGAGACCTTCTGATGCTTGGCACAACAGCTAACGGACGCAGCCTGTCGGCGGGTACATTCGCGTGGTCGGTCGTCGCACGCGTCGGCGGAGGTATGGGTGCGGTCTGCCGGAGGCTCGTCGCTGCGCTGCGCATTCAGTCGGCAGGTGCAGAGCATCGCCGGTTGGAGAGCCGGAAGCTGGACCTGTTCCAGGATATGGGCCGAGTTGTCTACCAGATGTACTTGGAGGACCGCGTGAAGACGAAGCGCCTGGCCGGCCTCTGCAAGTCAGTGGCGCAACTGGACGCGCAAAGTCGTGAAGCTGAGAATCGCTCGGAGGCCTTGCGCCGAGATTCCTGAGAGGTACGCACCGGGCGCCTGGGCACCGCCGCGGTTGCGCGAACACCGAATACCGAGGTACCACATGAATGAGTGAACCGGCGGGTACGGCTTTTGAGGGCTTGGTTGCGAGGCTGGATCGGATGATGGTGCCGTTTGCCGGCAAAGTGGCGTACGGGAACCTCCGCACAAGGGCGTCCGAGTGGGACGCTACCGGCGATAAGACCCTCAACCTTGCCGTGATCTATGAGAGCCCGGGGGGCTCGACGAACCAGATCAACATCGCCTACCGACCGCGCGTGGGCACGTTCCTGACGGTTGACCCTGAAGACGGCAAGGAGACCGAAACGACCGAACCCGAGCAAGTCGTCGAGCTTGTCTCTCGACACATCGACACCATTCCGGGCTACCGTCTTGAGCGGCTGTACCAGCAGATTGACGAGTGGCAGGAAGCCGGGTACAGCCGACCGCACATCCTCGCAGAGCTGAATCTGATGCTCCAATCCAAGTTCAGAGGGGGTTCTGTCACGCAGGAGGAGCTGCAGAAGGGCCTCCGCTACGCTGTGGCAGCGCTGCGAGGAGACAAGCCGTAGACCTGAGTAACCCGGGTCTGCCTGAAAGGGAGGGCTGTCTGCGGGGAGGGGCTCTTGCTGGAACGTCAGCTTCTTCGGTCGTCGTCCCTGATTCCGATCCGCACTATTCCGATCAAATCCGGTTCATCCGGCAAATGCGTACTCGCCCTTAGCCCGGAGGGCTTGCCGTGTCTCAGCCCGGTCGGTTTACCGCCGGGAAGGACAGAGCCGCCAACGAACGCCCGTCTTTCACCCCGTTCACGGGGTTCCGAGCGCGCGCTCCGCACTGGCGGCAAAGCCCGTGAACGGGCCGGGGGGACGCGTCGCACACTCCGTTTCCCGGTGCTGAAGCAACCGGGCTGAGACACGGCAAGCCCTCCGGGCTAAGGGCCTGCTCGGCGTCGCCCGGTGCGAATGGAGCGTTCTCGGCTGCGCAAGTACGCATTTGCCGGATGAACCTCAAATCCCTGGGGTTTGAGCGGAATGGTGCGGCGTTCCATCCGGCTTGACGTGGTGCCCAACCAACGGGCGGGCATGAATGATCCCATGGCAGACTTCGACGGTTCCCTCATTGAGTACCAGGACGGTGACCAGCTCCGC
>PEVN01000286.1 GCA_002779825.1 Armatimonadetes bacterium CG06_land_8_20_14_3_00_66_21
TCATCGCGGACCTCGCCAACTGGCGGCAGGAGAACTTGGCGGGCTTCTGGAGCGTGTGGCCGAAAGTGGCGTCATCGCGGACCTCGCCAACTGGCGGCAGGAGAACTTGGCGGGCTTCTGGAGCGTGTGGCCGAAAGTGGCGGGGAAGAAGAAGGCACTAACACAACTGCGGGCGCTTATCGACGGTTTGGCGACGGCTCCGGGGGCCTCCGGGCAGGGCGGACGATAGGTCCCTCGCGCGGCTGTCACGAACACGTAGGTCGCCGGGCAGGTCTTCCGCACGGCGTCACGAATGCTTAGCCGAAGCCCCATTATCATGGAGGGGCGCCGACTGCCATGGTCTCCCGATCCCGCTTCTTTTCACCGCGTCTCACCGTCGGCAACCGGCCGGGTGCCTCGGCCTCGCCGGGGTGCATGACGCTGTTCTTCGGCGTGTTCCTGCTATTCGGGTTGGGTTTTCTCGGCTTCTTCGGCTACCAGGCGTGGAAGGAAGTGCGCGTCCGCACAGTCTACCGCGAGACCACCTGCGTGATCCTCAACAAGCGCCTCAAGGAGAACTCGGACTCGGACGGCACTACCTACGCGCCGGAGTTCACGTTCCGCTACACCGTCGACGGGCGCGACTACACGTGCACCGGGTACGACTCATTCGGCGCAACCAGCTCGGGGCGCCAAGGAAAGCTGCGGGTGCTTGCCGAGTACGAGATCGGCGGGGCCTACCCCTGCTGGTACGACCCGGACGACCCCGAGCGAGCCGTGCTCGTGCGCAAAGTGAGCTGGATGTACGCCTTCGGGCTGATCCCGCTCGTCTTCGTGGGGATCGGCCTCGGCGGCGTCGTCTGGGGTGTGCGCAACCTGGGCAAGTCGCCCGAGGAGCAGAGCGCGTCACGCGCCCCGGCAAAGGGTGGCGCGCTCCAGCCCGACTGGACGCAGGTTTTGCCGCCGGTGAAGGTGGTGCCCGGGCAGTTTCTCGCCAAGCGCCTGCAACGAGGGACCTCGCAGGGGTGCGAACTCGGCGGGCTGCTCCTCTTCTCGCTCTTCTGGAACGGGATCGTCAGCGTGTTCGTGTGGCACGTAGTGCAGGAGTGGCAGAGCGGCCATCGGCCCTACTTCCTGACGCTGTTCATGACGCCGTTCCTGCTGGTCGGGGTCGCGTGCGCGCTGTGGCTGATCCGGCAGCTCCTGGTGGCGGGCGGCGTCAAAGAGACCCTCGTCGAGATCGAGCGCGAGCCCGTGCGCCCCGGGGAGACGGTCAGCCTTCGATTCGCCCAGCCCGGGCCGCTGTCGCTCTACGGCCTGTCGGCGCGGCTGATCTGCGAGGAGAAGATCAGCTATACCCGCGGGACCGACACCTACCACGAGTCGCACGTCTGCGAAGACCGTGAGCTGTTCCAGATGCCGGCGATGCAAGTCCCGGCCGGCTCCTCGTGGGACCAGACGGTCAGCCTCACCCTCCCCGACGACGCGATGCACAGCTTCCACGCCGGCCACAACGACCTCGTCTGGAAGATTGTCGTCAAGGGCGAAATCAAGAAGTGGCCGGACTTTGAGCACGCGTTTCCGTTTCGGGTGGTCACGCCCAAGGCGCGGAGGGAACTGGAATGACGCCACTGGCAAGCGTGAAGTTCGACGACGATCGCCGCGACTACGCCCCCGGCGACTCGCTCAGCGGCCGGCTCGAAGTGACGACCATGCCGCACGCCGACGCCGTGGTTGTCAAGGCCGAGTTTTCGGTGCTCTGGTACACCGAGGGCAAGGGAGACCAGGACATTGGCGTCGTGCACCTGGAGCGCCTCTGGGAGAACCGGTCCCAGCCTGCGGGCGAGCACCACTTCTCCGTGCGGCTGCCGCTGCTGCCGCTGACGTACCACGGGCATCTGCTGAAGATCCACTGGCTCGCCCGCCTGCGGCTCGACCTGCGGCCCGGGCAGGACGTACTCGTTGATGAGCCCTTCAACGTGCTGGCAGGGGATTGAGGAAGGTAGGCGTAAGCCGGTCGCATTGTCCCCGAAGGTGGTTCCTCTGTCGCCCGCCCGATCAACCAACGCAGCCCTCGGCGCCGGCGCCCCGCACAACCCCTTCGCCTCGGCACGGGTGCAGCCGGGTGCCCTTCCGTTCCTTCTGCCGACCGGGCAGCCGGCGACTCACCTGTTCCGCGAGTTCTGCGAACTGGGCAGCCGCGCACAGGTGCTGGGCCCGCACGGCAGCGGCAAGTCGACACTGCTCCACCACTTGGCGGCGGAAGCACGGAGGTCGGGATGGCGCGTCGCGTGGGCGCAGCAAGGCAAAGCCTCGGAGGCGTTGCCCTCGGGTCGGCAGCAGAGATTGGTGGTCGTCGATGGCGCCGAGCAATGGTCGGCGCGCACGTGGCGTCGCCTCGAGTCGCGCTGCGCGAGGACCGACTCCCGTCTGCTCGCCGCCACCCACGCCGACCTCGGCTGGCCCACCCTCTGGCACGCGACCGTGACGGTCGAGACCGCGCAGCAGGTCGTCGCGCACCTGCTCCGCGACGAAGCCACGCCACTGCCCTCGGAGACACACCTGCGGACCCTCGTGGAACAACACAACGGGAACCTACGACTGGCCCTGTTTGCCCTCTACGACTGGTTCGAGCAGCGCCGCCAAAGCAAGACACCCGACACGTGACACGCGACACCCGCCACCCCCTCAACAGGAGCTCTAACCATGTACGCCCCCACCTGGTCCTCCCTCGACGCCCGCCCTTGCCCCGCCTGGTTTGACGAAGCGAAGCTCGGCATCTTCATCCACTGGGGGGTGTACTCCGTGCCCGCCTGGGCGAAGAAGGGAACCTACGCGGAGTGGTACTGGAGTTCCCTGCAGGAGGCGAACGGGCCGACGCGGCAGTTCCACGACCGGACGGATGGAGCCGACTTCCAGTACCAGGACTTCGCGCCGCTGTTCAAGGCAGAGCTGTTCGACCCCACCCAGTGGGCGGATCTGTTTGCCAGGGCGGGCGCGCGGTATGTGGCGCTGACCTCCAAGCACCACGACGGCTTCTGTCTGTGGCCCAGCGCGCAGAGCTGGAACTGGAACAGCGTCGACATCGGGGCCCATCGCGACCTGGCGGGTGAGTTGACCGCCGCCGTCCGCGCGAAGGGGTTGCGGATGGGGTTCTACTACTCGCTCTACGAGTGGTTCCATCCGGCGTTCCTGGCGGAGCCGGCCCGGTATACTCGCGAAGGTTAGGAATACACCGAAGCTATTGCACAAGTTCGACGCCTCTGCGTGCACAGCAGTGTGTTGGGTGCTCACCACACGCCCCCGGGTGAAGTTCTGCGAACTTCCACTTCGGTGTATTCCTAACCTTCGCGACTATCTGCGGATGAACACATGCTGCCCCAGCTCAGGGACTTGGTCGAGCGGTACCATCCGTCAGTCCTGTTCACCGACGGTGAGTGGTCGCACCCCAGCGAGGTCTGGCGGAGTTGCGACTTCCTGGCGTGGCTGTTCAACGAGTCGCCGGTGAAGGACGAGATCGTGATCAACGACCGCTGGGGCAGCGAGACGCGGAGCGTTCACGGCGGCTACTTCACCACGGAGTACGGCGAGGTGGGCGGCGGGAAGGAGCTGACCGAAGGCCGCAAGTGGGAGGAGAACCGCGGCGTCGGCGCCTCTTTCGGCTACAACCGCAACGAAGACGTGACCGACCACCTGACCGAGCACGACCTGATCCACCTGCTCGTCGACACCGTCAGCAAGGGCGGCAACCTGTTGCTCAACCTCGGGCCCACGGCCGATGGGCGAATCCCGGTCATCCAGCAGGAACGACTGCTGCAGCTTGGCGAATGGTTGACTGTGAACGGTGAGGCCATCTACGGGACGCGGCGCTGGCGGGTGCCTGCGGAAGGCGACTGCGTGCGGTACACGTCATCGGGCGACACCGTGTACGCGCGCTGCCTGCAGTGGCCGGGGCGGGAGCTGGTGCTCCGGTCGCCCGAGGTGGTTGGCGACGTGGAAGCCGACCTGCTGGGCCATGCCGGGAGGCTGCGGTGGCAGATCAGCGAGGGAGCCTTGCGCCTCTCCGTTGCACCGCTGGGCGTGGACGACGTGCCCTGCCGGCACGCGTATGTGTTCCGGCTCAAGGGCGTGCGGTGAGGGTATTCCGGAACCGGCGTGGGCCGCACCCGACGAGGCTGCGGAACTGCCGGGAGAAGTAGTTGCTATCGGCGAAGCCCACTTGCTGAGCGACCTCCGCAATGCTGAGGTCGGCCTCCTTCAGTAGTTCCATGGCGCGGTGAATGCGCACCCGAACCAGGTAGTCGAGGGGGGAGCAACCCGTGGCGTTGCGGAACGCGCGGGAGAGCGTGCGCCGCGACATG
>PEVN01000006.1 GCA_002779825.1 Armatimonadetes bacterium CG06_land_8_20_14_3_00_66_21
TCAGCCGCTTCCCCGCGTACGTCTCGGCCAACACTGTGCGCGCGCCATCCGCCTCGGTGCGGGTGACGCGGCGCGACCCGTGCTCGCACGAAATCAGCCGCCCGTCCCTGTCCACTGTGTTCCCGTTGGTGTTGTGCGAGGGTGCCCTGAAGACGGATACCCCCTCCGCTTCCGACCACGCATACATCGTGTTCGCGGGGATGTCGCTGAAGACCAAGCGGCCTTCGCCCGGCAGCCACACCGGCCCCTCGGTGAACTGCTTCCCGCCCGCAATCTCCTCGAACACGGCGTCCGGCCCGGCGATCTGTTCCATCTCAGGGCGAAGCACTTCGGCGCGCGATGGAAGTCGGTTGCCAGGCAGTCCAGCCGCAGGATCGCCTCCACGTTGGTCGTCTGCACGATTCCGCCCAGGAGCCCGACGCAGCCTGAACCGTACAAGCCCAGGTCCGTCTTCGGCCCCCACTTCATCACCACGGGGTCGCCGGTGGCGAAAGGGCTCTTGTCGCCGACGTGGTGGCGCAGACCTTCGTAGGCGATCACGCCTTCCGGGTCGCCCTTCCAGTCGCCACAGCACTGGTGGTCTTTCGGCAGCGCGTTCGGGTAGAACAGGCGGGCGGCGTTGGCCAAGTTCAGCATCCACTTGCCGAGCGCTCGGGCGTAGCGCGTGGCATACCTCGCCACCGTCGCGCCCACCACCGCGCCCATGGCGGTGATGCTCTCCTGATTCGACCCCAGCAGCCTGGTGTCGCCGACATAGCTCGGCAGCCCGAAGGTCGGCCGATCGACGTTGATTCGTCCCTCATCCAACCCGATCAACGGCAGGTGCTCGCCCTTCGCCTCCCAGTCGAACACGAGCCGGTCATATGCCTGGGCCTTCGCCCGCCAGTCCAACATCTTGTCCGGCTGCGGCAGGTTCGGCATCAGCTCAACGGCATCAATCGCGATCTGCCCTGGGATCGGCCCGGACTTCGGGCGAGGCTCTGTTGGGACGAAGTCCAGCGCCTCGAACACAACGTAGTCCCCCGGCTCGCCCTCGATGCCCAGTTGCACCTGAACCGGCGGGCGAGACGGCATCCGCAGCGTTCTGGGGTCCGGCTCGAAGACGACCTCGCCAACCCGGCGTTCGCGCTCGGCGACGCTGGTAGTCATGGCGCGACCACGACCACGCACCTCGCCCCAGAGGCGCATCAGCCACTTGCCCGAGGGGCTGATCTCCCGCACACGTAGCGAGATGGCGCCCACGTTCTCGGGCAGGAGCACGTTCTCCACGGCCGCAATGGCCCACTTCCGGTCGGGGGCAACCTCCACGCGCAACCCGCCCGCGTCGCCGCCCACCACAGCCTCGTTCATCCGAGTCGCCCACAGGTTGGGCTGGCGGACCATGGTCTCTGACCACGGGCGTTTTTCGGCCTGGGTCGCCGTCGCGCACAGCATGACTGTCCAGCAGAAGAGCATTGCCAGTCTCCTCGGTTCAATAGCGACACGTCACCGCACTCAGTATCGGCATGGGTGCACACGGCGTCAAGCACGTGATCGGGACCCAATGCGGGCACGCCGTTCCCACAGTTCTCGCATTGGCGGCGACGCGTCACGCTGACGTTGACGGCGTGGGGCGTAGGGGGTAGACTCAACGCGCAGCGGTGATGAGAACGCCTCGTTGACGCACGGTGAGGAATGGCGCATGTCTCAGAACGCATGGCTGGTTGACATGGGATTCGTGGTGAAAGCGGCTACCGACGGACGCCGCTTCAAGCTCGACTACCTCGCCGCTCGGAGCTTCCTCGTGGACCGCTTGGGGCCGACGGACGCATACCTGTTCAACAGCATCGATCCGTCCTTCGGCGTCCCGGCTGGTCTGGAGGCCTTCTACGCGGCGGTCGAGCGACAGGGCTTCAGAGTGCGGCTGATCGAGATGACGGGGGATCGGGCGGCCGGCACGCATCGACAGCAAGGGGTGGACGAAGCCCTGATCGACCAGTTCACGGCGTGTGCCGATACACCTGACAGCGAATCCCTCGTGCTGACCAGCGGCGACGCGCACTTCGTTCGAGTCGTGGAAGACGTCCGGCATGCGTCCGGCACCCGGGTCATCCTGTTCGGCTACGACGTGAACGTCAGTGCACAACTCAAGGCCGCCGTTGACGAGTTCTGGCCTTTCGAAGCGCACGAGTCCCTTCTCGCGCGTGCGGAACGTCGCGGGACTCGCGGTCGAGTGTCTGTGGGGAGAACGGGTTGGTGATCACCTGGTAGGTACGGTACTCGATCGCCAGCGATAGGGCGGCAGCAGCGAGGACGCCCAAGCAACCCTCGGGTGCGCCGCCCCGGCGGAGGAAGATGGTCAGGCGCGGTCAGTCAGCATCTCGCGGACCCGATCTCGATTGCTGATTGGGGATGCGACCCCGGTGTGCGACCCAGTGTGCTGGGTGTGGGCTGCTGATCAGTGATACGGCACGGCCCCCCACGGGGGTGCGGCAATCACTCCTTCGGCATCCAGCGCGCCATCCCATAGAGATCCAGCCAATGCACATCCAGGAGTTCCTCTGGTTGGTCCCAGTGTTCGTCCCGCGGGAATGACTTGTCGGACTCCCACGAACTCACGGTGGACGGCGATATTCCGATGTCCCCCATGCCGAAGTGGGTGATGGAATCAGCGAGGCTGGCCTGGGTTGCGAAGCCTGCCTCCGGCCGCGCCCTGCCCAGACGGCCTCCGAACGTCTCGTCCCGTTCCTCATCGATCAGCCGAGCCAGACTGTGTCCGGCACGGCTCTCCCACCTCTTCAGTGCCACGTACAGCATCTTGGCAGTGACGCGATCCAGCACGTCCTCCACGTCTGCCGGGTTGCAGCACCCGCGGATAGCGTCCGCCACCTCGGCGAGGGGCAGCTTGAGAATCAGAAGGGAGGGTGGCGCTTGCAGATCGCTGGAGGCGCTGGCACGCAACTCCTCTTTGCTCAACACGTGGGTTAGAGCAATGTGCTTCGGACTACTGTCGTGTGATGACATCAGGCTGTCCTCCCGCCCTGCTATTGAGTGCTTCCTATGTCGGCTGGGTTCGGCTATCTGAGCTTCACCCCTCCCCCGCCACCAAAGAACGGCTTCGCCCCCTCGAGCTTGACACCGACACACCCGCCGGCTTCGCCCAGCAGTTCCACCCACCCCGCGCATCCACCCTCAGGCACGTCGAGCTCGGCCCGGTTGGCCTTCTCCGCTTCAACGGTCGCACTCAGATGATGCTCCGTCCCGGCAACGCTGACGAGTAGGGTCCGATCGCCCAGCGTCTCTCGGTAGCCCCACTCGACGCGCACACTCTTGCGGCCCGCCGGCACGATGAACGATAGCCGGGTGCCGGGGTACATGTGCACCGGGTAGCAGGGCTTCTCGGCCCACTCGTTCCTCTCCTTGGGCTGCTCGGGGATGGTCGGGCGTTCCTCGAGGCGGTCAAGAGGGGAGCGGTAGGTGTCGGGGTTGGCGAGGCGCTTGTCGATCTCCTGGTTCGCGACGACGAATGACTTCCAGTAGTCCTCAGGGTAGCCCGACAGGCTGTAGTATCCGGCAACTTCGTCCGCGCTCCGCCACACCGACATGGACCCCGGCCAGAACCAATAGCCGTGGCCGTAGAGGGCGAAGTTGTACATCTGCGCCGCAAGGAAGTGCGGGTTGTGCGGCGGGTGCTTCAGACCCCACAGGCAGCCGCCGTGGACGACGTGCGCGTTCCATTGCTCGTAGCGGTCGAGCCTGGTCTGCACTGCGTCGGTGCTGTAGCCCGAGGTGTAGGTGGTTTCGTCGAAGTCCAGCGCGGGCACTCGACTGGTGCCGAGGCCGCGGGATAGACCGCGGCAGAACCAGTTGTCCGCGCAGGTCAGCAGCAACCCGGCAAAGCAGAGGCTGGGATTGACCGCCTGGACGCGCGCCCGCACGATTTGCGTCGTCGCCTCGAGCTGGGCTTGCTGGTACGCGCAGAGGTCGTCCAGCAGCCCCTCCTTCGCGATCCAGTCGAACCGCACGTTCCCATCCTCGGGCAGGTTGGGATCGGGGAGCCCCTTGGACTTGAGGAGTCCGTGGAGGCACTCATCGCAGACGCACTTCTCGCGGCTGCTGCCGTAGGGCTGGTAGATCGCGCCTGCTCGGCCTTTCTCCTCGGCTGACTCCAGGTGCTCGTTGTACCAGTTGCCGAAGTAGTACGACTCCGGGTCCAGCCCGATGCCGAGGACGCAGGGGTACTTCTTCGACAACTGCGCGACCAGCATCGCGCGTCGCAGGAACGTACGCTCCCAGTACTCCCGCGAGACCGGGCACGGATGGGGCCCGCGCACCGAGAGTCGGGTCAAGGCGCGAACGTGGTCGCCCCCGGCGGCGGACTCGGTCTTCGCGCATCCCCAGCCGAAGTACGGGATCAACTTGATTCCGGCGTCCTGCGCGGCCTGGCACAGTCGCTCCAGCATGTCGTTCAATGTGGCAAGCCCCTCCTCGTCCGCGAACGGGATCCCCCATTGCCACGCCGCGACCAGGGCCACGTTGAACCCGGCCAACTTACAGTCGCGCAGCGAGTGCAGACTCACCGGAGTGTGGACGTAAGTGCTCTTGCCGCGAGCATTCAGAACCCAGTGCGTGTTGCGAAGGGTGATCGAGAACGGATTCCACGAGGCCGGGCCGGAGTTGATCAGCACGGTGTGCATGCCGGCGGTCTCCGTGGGCACGCGGACTCCACACGTCGCGCCCGCCTCGACCAGCCCCTTCCCCAGCAGCTTCCCCTCCGGTCCGAAGACGGCATAGGTCGAGCTGGTGAAGGGGGAGTCGCCTGCCGCGGCCGCGACGTCGAAACGGATCTCCTCACTTTCTTCGACGAGCACCTTGAAGTAGCTCTCGCCCCGCAGGTGCAGCGTCTCGCGAGTGGCGCCCCCGGGCGCATCTGCCTTCGTGAGGTCGCCGTCCGGCATTGCGCCGGTGAACCCGAAGCCGTAGGAAATGCCGCGTAGCCGGTCCGTGTCGATCCACTGCATGAAGGGCGCCGCTGCCGGTTCGAGCACCTTGCGGATCGGGGTAGCCTTCGCGCCCGAGAGGCTGACTTCGGCCGCGTCGCAGAACGTCAGCACGCGTCCGTCCCGTTCGAGCACCACGGCGACTCGCGCCTTGGCGTCGCGCTCCACGCGGAGCGGCAAGCTGACCGACGACTCGTCGCCTTCGCGCAAGCGGAGTTCCCGGGCGCCGAACGGCGACAGCTCGTTTCCGCGAAGCACGTAGCCCCTGACCCTCACCAGGGCCGGCTCCTTGACGCCCGCAACCGAAACCTCGACCTGGTTCTCGCCCGCGCGAGGCTGCCGTAGCGACACGGCGGCAAAGCGCACGTCGCTGGGCGGCCCATAGACGAGGCGCCCGAATCGCGTGGGATTGTGGAACACGCCAAACGTCTTCGACCAGGCCGAGGTCTCCTGCGGCTCCAGGCGTCGCGTGCGGCAGAAGTTGACCAGCGACAGCCGCGGGGTGTCCAGCCCGATCTTCGCGCGCGGGATACGCATCTCGACCGACCAGGCACCCGCCTCGCGATGCACCGCCGCCTCCCAGTCGCAGCCCCACGAGCCGTCGCTGCCACGCTCCTCATGTCGGTTGCCTGCAACATCCACAGAGAAGTGATAGAACGTCGGCTTGAGCGCGTCGGGCATGAGAAAGAGCTCGACATGGTCCCGCGCGAAGAGGGACATCGAGTCGGGCGGGAGTGGTCCGAACGTCAGCTTCGGCATCTCTGCTTCGGCGCAACGAAACGCGATGTAGAGGGCCTCCTCGTCCAGCCCGATCTTGGCCCAAGTGTCATGCTTAGACTGCGCGCCCGTCTGGAAATGCCAGAACGGCGTCGCAACCTGCGCGTCCGCCCACTCGGAGTCGTTGAGCCCACCGTCGAGCTGCGGGGCGTGCTGGAATCGTGCCACGTGCAGCAGAGGTCTGTCGGTCAGCAGGCTCTGCAGCCCGGCCTCCTGGGCGCTGGGGACGGACTGCGCCGAGAGTGCCACGAACGGCAGCAAGAGGGCTGTGATCGCAGCTCGAGTTGGTGTGGTGCGTGTTGGCATCATCATGATCATGCTCCCAACGTCAGGTTTCGCCGTTTCGGTCTGCAAGTCTTCCCGGCCCTACCTCTTTCTGCCAGCCAGCTATCTGCCCGAAGGGCCCTTTGGCAGAAACATGCGGGGCAGAAAGAGGTAAGGCAGGGAATGGCACCCGCTCGCCGCGGACAGCGTCGCCTTCGGGCAATGGACTTCCCGCCGCTCGCGGGATACGATGGAGCACTCGGCGCCGTCCCTGGAGAACACGGAGAGGAGGTCGCTCACAGTGCAGTCGCTCGTTTGGCCCACAGTCCTGTGCTGCGTCCTGGCCACAGTCGCCGCCGCGTTTGCCGAGGAGCCCGTCAACATCGCCCGTTCCCTCTGGGGCGCGACGGCAACTGCGTCCAGCGCCTACGGACCCGACTACCGGGCGGACAACGTGCTCGACGGCCGTTGGGCGCGGCGGGAGACGGACAAGTGGAACACGGCCGCGAACGTGACGCCGCACTGGCTCAGGATCGACTTGGGTCAGGTGCGGCCGGTGAACCGAGTCGTGATTCGGCACGAGGGAGTCGTGCCCGGTGGGGATTCGTGCCTCACTTCGGACTTCCAGCTTCAGCGGGCGGATGGACCGGACGGGCCCTGGCTCGACTTGGTTCCGCCGATCGCGGGAAACCGGCAGCCCGTCACGACGCACGACTTCGCGCCGGTGGAACTGCGCTACGTGCGGATCTGGATCACGAAGGCGGAGCAGAATCAGAACGTCTATGCGCGCCTCTTCGAGGTCGAGGTCTACTGCGTCGATCCGAACCTGAAGTTGCCCGACCTCGCCCGCGCCGAGGAGCTCCTGCATGAGGCGGAAGCCGGCACGCTGACGGCTGCGCAGCTCAGGCAGGCGGTGGCGTGGCTTCGGCACGACGACCCGTTCGTGCGCGGCGTGGCCGATTGGACCATTGCCCGGAAGGTCGGCCGCGACAACGACGGCGAGGTCGCTGCCTGGCTGAAGCCGCAGGAGTCTGAGTGGTTCAACCGCTGGACGGCACAGCCCCTGGACACGATGATCGAGCACGACTGGGTTCGGCAGGCGAGGTCGCTGGGGATCGCCCGCAACGGCCAGCGGCTGCTGGCGTCGGTCGACGAGCTGCTGCGTCGCTTCGAGCGAATGGCGGAGGACTCGCCGCTCACCGGCGCGAAGGCGACTCAAGCCGCCAGGCAATTGGCCCGGATCGCGGAGGTCCGCAAGGAGATGGACCGCCACTCCGCCGACCTGCCAGCCCTGCGCCGGCTCTGGCTGGAGGCGCGACGGGCGATGCGCGCGCTAACGTTCGCCCATGCCGCTTTCGACTTCGGCCAACTGCTCTTCTACACGCGCTTCGCCCCGCACCACAAGCCAAACGTCTGCGGCGTGCATTCCGCGTGGACCTACAAGCCGGGCGGCGACTTGTGCCTGCTGACCGGATTGGAGTCGGGCGGCAAGGTGACCACGCTGCTCAACGGGCAGTTGGGGCCGGGACATCTCCACGGCATGGACCTTTCGTTCGACGCCGACAGCGCGGTGTTCGGTTACGCTGTCCAGGACTACTGGCCGCCGGTGAAGCCAACGCTCTGGCCGCAGCCGGACAACCAGTGCTTTGCCTTCGCGTTGCGGAACAGCACCGAGCCGGCTCACCTGTACGAGATCGGCACGGACGGCAAGGGGCTGCTCTACCGCCACCCGCTCTACTGCGCCGTGAGCGCAATGCCGTTCAAGCCGCGGCAGCGCCCGCCCACGTTCCGCAACACCACCGACACCGGGGCCGGGTCTTCCATCTTCCATGTTGGCTGCCCGTAGAGGGCGCCCGGGCGTGCGGCATCGCCACAGGCCTGTCCGTGCCCGGCAGACCGCCAGCGTCGGCCGCCGCACGGTCACTTCGCCAGCACCAGCTCACCTGCGCCCTCAACCTCGTAGAACGCACCGGCTGTCGCCCTCCATGCCACCCAGGCACCAGAGGCGGACTGGTGGGTACCGAGGTTGAACTGGAGGCTGCTGGTCTTCTTGGGGTCCACGCCAAGGATTGCGAAGGGGAGTTGCCATTCGCACGTCCATTCGCTGGGCGTCACGCGCGCGGCGTAGTGTGCCGCTTTCTGCAGGGACTCACATTGCGCCGGCGCGGCGCCACCTGCTGGCAGGGCCTGGAATGAGCCGTCGGTGGAGCCCCAGAGGACGAAGATGGGGCTGTCGGCCTTGGCGTCGGACGCTCGCAGCGAGACCTCGACACCGTCGCAGGCGGCGAAGTCGGCGCCGCCGCGGAGCTTGGCGCCTTTGGGGACAGCGAGGCGGACGGCCAGGTAGAGGTGGTGAGCGTCCCACGCGGCACAGAGGCGGCCTGCGGGTGGGACGAACGGCTGCCCCGTTGGCGACTGCGCAATGGAGACCACGCGGGCGTTGTCCTGCCAGGGCCATTCGTCGGTCGAGCCGTCCAGCGTCGGCGCGGGTATGGCGCGTGCGGCTATGAGCACTGACGGTGTGGGGGCGGCGGTTTCGGCCACGACCGGCGCTACACTGTCGCGGCGCGCTGCGCCTGCGGCCCCTTCGGGGACTGCGCCGCATTCGAGGAACTCGTTGCCGGTGGCGCTGTAGGCTTCCCACAGGCCTTGCTGACTCTCTCTCACGATCTGCGCACAGCGCTCGAAGAGGTTGTCGCGCACCCGACCAGGCACCGGCCGGCCGAGCGGGTCGGGGTAGAGACTGAGTGCGGCGCACCCGTCTTCGTCAAAGCCGACGAGGTGGTTGCCGAGCAGGCTGAACCGACCGTGCAGCTCGACGGCTTGCTTGACGCCGACGGTACTGGTGCGCGTCACGAGGTTGTTGCGGAGCACCGAGGTTGGTCCGCCGTAGGAGTCGAGCACCAGGGGGCGCTGGCAGTCGGCGAGGGTGTTGTCGTGGAAGGTCCAGTTCGCCGCCGGCGGGATCAGCTCGAACCGATCTCCTACCTTGGTCTGGTGCGGCTCTTTGAGCGTGAACTTCACGGTCTTCGGGTCGGCGGCACCGGTGACAGCCTCGACGACCGACAGCTCCGTCGGTCGGCCGTTCACAAGCCAAGCCAGCCCCCAGCCCTGGCACTGCGGGGCCTTCCTGGCGTCCAAAAGCACGGCCCGCTCGCTGGGCAGGAACGTCGAGGCGTCGACCACCTCGCCGACGCGCGACGACGCCCGGCCGGTGACAATGCCTGCGCCGCAATTGCGGATGAGGTTGTCGTGGAGGGTCACGTTGCATGCAGGCTCCAGGACGCGGACCCCCGTCACTTGAGGGTCGCAGTCGCCGCGGACGTAGACCTGGTTGTCGCTGACGAGGGTGTCCGAGGCGTCCAAATCCACTGCCGTACGAGGCACGGACTTCCCGTCGACCTGCGTCATGTCGAACACGTTGCCGCTGAGGACGGCGTTGGCTGAGGGGTAGTGGGTCTGATCCGACCGGCCGCCGATGTGGACGGCAGAGGAGCCGAAGTTGACGAACTGGTTGTTGGTGACAAGCACCTGCGTGGCCCCGACGTTGGCGCCAATCGCGTAGCCGCCGTAGGGCACGGTGCTCTCGAACACGTTGTCGGCGACGAGGTGCTGCCCGGCGCCCAGTTCGGGGAAGGTCTCGTCGTGATTGGCCGGGCCGAGGTTGCCCATGGCCACCGGGCCGGCGTTGCGCACGTAGTTCCCCACGAACTTGACAAAGCGCGAAGCGCCCTCCCAGGCGCAGCCGCCGACATCGACGATCCGGCAGTTGAGCACGCTGGTGTTCTCGGAGCCGCACATCACATCGTTGAAGCCGTTGCGAGCGCAGTCGATCGCCGAGCACCGCAGGTACGTGGTCTGCTTGCAGTGCGCCGCGTTCGGCTTGTCGGGAGTGCCGCGGCTCCGGCTGCCGGACACGAAGCACTCGGTGGCCATGCGCCTGCCGTGGCAGTTCTCAACCAGCACTCGCTCCGTGCTGCTGATCGACACCGCGTTGCAGCCCTTGGCGCCGAAGCCCCAGAAGTAGCTCGACCCGAGCGTGCGCAGGTAGCCGCACTGGTCGCGCGCCTCGAACCCCGAGTGGCCGACCATGGTGAAGTTGCGGAGGGTCACCTCGGTGCCTCCCGCGAGGGTGACGCACGCGCCCTCTCCCTCACTGATGTCCAGCACCGTCTCAACCGGGTTGGCCCCTTCGAGGGTGAGGGACGTCGCATTCCGCACGACCAGTCCGCGCGACAGGCGGTACCGGCCCACCGGCACATGCAGACTCCGCCTCTCCTTGAGCGCCTGGTCAATCGCCGCCTGCAAGGCCGCGTCGTCGCAGTGGCGCAGGACCGCAGCGCCAACCGTCCGCGTCGGCGCAGCGCGCAACGTGACCACCTTGCCCTCGATCTTCTCGATGGTAGTCACCAACTGGCCGCGGGCGCTGAAGCACACCGTGTAGCCCTTCTCCCAGTCGTGCGCGTTGAAGCGCACCTCGATCCCGTCGCGGAGCGGCTGCCAGTCACCCGTGATCGGCACGGTAGGCTGCCAGGTTCGAGCCAGGTCCTCGGACCAGCGGAAGCTGGTGGTCCTTTCCGGCACGTCGAGCAGCAGCACAAGCCAGTCGCCCTGAGTGCCGTCGTAGCCCCGGATCTCCGCCTTGTCCTTGAGGGGCTGCCCCATGGCGACCACGTGCCGGGGCCCCCAGAGGCTGCTGTTCGCCAAGCGCGGGTTGCACTCGGAGAGCATCACGCCCTGACCGGGCTTGAAGTCTCCAGCGTCGACGACGGTTACCTCCTTCGCCCCGGTCGTCGTCGCCGCTGTCGTCGAGTACTCGGATCCGGAGGCCCCGAAGTCGCTGGCGTTGAGCCAGCCTGGCGGACCGGCGGTTGGCGGTTCCGCCGCGGCTGCTGGGGGAGGGACGAAGGTGAGGGCGACCGTAGCGATCGCAAGAGCCAACGCCGCCGCATACTGCGTGGGTGGCTTGCTCACAGAGAGGACCTCCTGATGACGTGAACGCCGAAATGGCACTGGGGCGCGTCTCCCGTGGTCCATACCCGCTGCCAGAAACAGGACCGCCCCCGCACGCATTGCGCACCTCACTGCCTGTCAGAGGAGGAGACCCTACGCACCGTGCTCCTGACATGCTCGAGGTAGCTGACGCCTTCCAGTTCCGCACCCCTTGCCAGGAGCTTGCGCGCGATGTGCACGGATTGCAGTGCGGGGTCGTCAGGGAACTCCTTGGCGGCGGATGCTCTGAGGGCCTCGATGTTGTCGAATCGAGCGGTGTCCATGTGGGTGGGGCTCCTATAGCAGCTCGGCGGGAGTCAGGATCTCAACATGCGGCCGATCGTGGAGCGTGTTCACCATCCTGACGATGTCCCGGGTCTTCGTACGCACGAGATGCTTGAAGTTCCAGCTCGTGAGATAGTCCATTCGGTGTGTCACGGCAAGGGCTATGTGGTACGCGTCCTCGGAGTAGCCTCTGGGTACCGCGCCGTGCTTCACGTACTCACCCGCAAGCTCCTCGACGGCCGCGCTGATCTCAAGCACCGGGAAGTGAGAGGTCGCCTCGCTCATGCGATTCCGCAGCGACTGGTCCTCGGTCTGTGCGATCTCCGCAAGCGTCAACTCCGACACGAACGTCTCGAACCGATCTGCCTCGTCGAAGAACGCCTCGGTGAGCGACTCCGTTCGGGGTTGCGCTCATCGAACAGGGCCGAGATGACTGACGTGTCGAGGTAGACGTTCATAGGCGAGCAGTTCCTGCCGGGGGGCGCGCCCATGCCGGCCCGAGAGAAGCCGAGGCGAGTGCCAGGCGCGTGGTCCTCGTTCCGTGTTGCATTATACCCGCGAAGGTTGGGAACACACCGAAGTCCCGGTGCGACTTCGGCTCCGTCTGGGAGAATACCCTCTGTCCTACGT
>PEVN01000184.1:0-14589 GCA_002779825.1 Armatimonadetes bacterium CG06_land_8_20_14_3_00_66_21
AACCTACGGCTGCCAGATGAACGAAGCCGACTCGGAGCTGGTGACGGGTCGGCTGCTCGAAGCCGGCTATCGGAAGGTCGAGTCGCCCGGCGAGGCGGACATCATCCTGGCAAACACGTGTGCCGTCCGCGAACACGCCGAACAGCGAGTCGTCGGTCGGCTGAATGAGCTGGGAAGGCACAAGCTCCAGCGCCCGGGGGTGATCTTGGGTGTGCTGGGCTGCATGTCGCAGCACCTGAAGGAGGGGCTGTTGAAGCAGGTCGGGCGGTTGGACCTCGTCGCCGGGCCGGACTCCTACCGGCGGCTGCCCGCGCTAATCGAGGAAGCGACGAACGCCCCGCGGCTGGACTGCGACCTGGACCGCGCGGAGACGTATGCCGGTCTCGAACCGGTCCGCACCGAAGGCGTCCGAGCCTGGGTCACCATCCTGCGGGGGTGCGACAAGTTCTGCTCCTTCTGCATCGTGCCCCACGTGCGCGGGCGCGAACGCTGCCTGCCCGCCGACGCCATCCTCGCTGAAGTCCGCGAGGTGGTGAGACAAGGCTTCAAGGAAGTCGTACTGTTGGGGCAAACCGTCAACTCGTACCAGCACGATGGCGTGTCCTTCGCCGAACTGCTGCGCAAAGTGAACGCCGTCGAGGGCATCGAGCGCATCCGGTTCACTTCGCCCTATCCCACCGACATGACCGACGACGCCATCGCCGCGATGGCGGAGTGCGAGCACGTCTGTCCGCATCTGCACCTCCCGCTCCAATCCGCGGCGGACGCCGTGCTGGAGCGGATGCGGCGAGGGTACACGATTGCCGAGTACGACGCCCTCGTCCACAGACTGCGCGTCACCATCCCTGACCTCGCTCTGGGCACCGACCTCATTGTCGGCTTCCCTGACGAGACCGAGGCGGAGTACCAGGCAACCCTCGATTACGTGAAGTCCGGCCGCTTTGACAGCGCCTTCATGTTCAAGTACTCCCCCCGCCCCGGCACCCTCTCCGCCCGCTGGGACGACACCGTACCGGAGGAGGTGAAGAGCCGGCGACTGCAGGAAGTCATCGACACCCAAGAGGGGATCTCGAAGGAGATCAACCAAGCCCTGATCGGCCGCGAAGTCGAAGTCCTCGTCGAAGGCAGAGCCCGCCGCGGCGACACCGACGCCTCCGGCAAGACCCCGCACTTCAAGACGGTCGTGTTCCCTGACGGCGGCAGCAAGCCCGGCGATCTGGTGACAGTAGAGGTCGAGCGGGCGACCGGACATTCGCTGTACGGCAGGCTCTTGCCCGGGCGCCTCCGACACCGGCGACACAGCCACGGAGGCTCTACCGAGTTCGCTGGACGTAGTCCGCACGAGGGGCCGGTACTGCGGAGAGCAATCCGTGCTAAACTGGACGCTATGGTGAGCGCACCGCAGCGTTCCCTATCGTTGATCCCGTTGGAGGTGGCGGACCGATGAGCGAAGACGGACTCGGCAGACGACTCCATGATCGGGCGACGAGGGGGGAGGACCTCTCGGAAGCCGAACGCCTGCAACTCGACCAGTGGTACTCGCACCTGGATGAGGTCGAGAGCAGCACGCTCGCCTCCGGGGCAGCAGACGGGAGCCTGGCAGACCTCCGCGCTCAAGTCCGCCAGGCAATCGGGCGGCTTGCCACCGAGGCGCGACGCATGCAGGAACTCGACGCGGCCAACGAAGCCCTTCGCGAGGATATCCGTTCCCTACGCCGTCGGGTCTCCGAGACCGTTGCGGTCGCGGCGTAATGGCGCTCAGCCCTGAAGTGCGAGAGCATGTTCGTGCACGCGGAGACTGTGCGGGTGAGTTCTGCGGTGTCACCGAGACGGACGCTGGCGGGCCGATGACGGTGGACCACTACCGTCCGCGCGCGGCAGACGGGGACGACGACCCGGACAACCTCGTCTACTGTTGCACCCACTGTAACCAATACAAGGCAGACTACTGGCCCACCAAGCCGGAGAACCCCAGCCTCTGGCACCCGCGTCGCGAGCCCGCAGAGCGCCACGTTGTCCTCACGGAAGACGGTACGCTTCGCCCCCTCACAGCAACCGGTGAGTTCACGATCAGGCGACTGCGGCTGAACCGGCCGCCGCTGGTCGCCCACCGCTTGCGCAAGCAACGTGAGGCGGAGGCGGACCGTCTGCTGCGGAAGTACCGGGGGACATTGGTGTTGTTGGCAGACATGCAGCAAGAGCACACTGGTCTCATGGAGGAGCACCGCTCGCTGCTTCGCGAGCAGCGCAGGCTGCTCAAGCTGTTTCTCGGTGAGGAACCGTGAGCGCATGGCGGGACAGGGAGACGGCACTGCTCGCCACACGCGGCGCGGCTTGCCGCGCCTGTGGTGCGCCGTCCGAGCGCCCCTCCGTATCGCAGGCGCCCCAAACGCGACATAATGGAACTCCATGGCCTATCGCGACCTAAAACACTTCGTTGACGTCCTCCGCCAGCGCGGAGAGCTGAAGGAGATCTCCGTCGAGGTTGACCCGGTGCTGGAGATCTCGGAGATCGCTGACCGGGTAGTGAAGGCGGGCGGGCCGGCGTTGCTGTTCACCAACGTGAAGGGGCACCGAATACCGGTGCTGATCAACGCGTTCGGGACGCTGGAGCGGATGGCGCTGGCGTTGGGGGCGGAGAGCCTGGACGCCATTGCGGAGGACATCGCGGAGCTACTGGAGCCTCAGATGCCGGTCTCGCTAATCGGTAAGCTCCAGGCGCTGCCGAAGCTGAAGCGGTTCCTGAGCTTGCCTCCCAAGACGGTGCGCAGCGGGGCGTGCCAGGAAGTCGTCGAAACGGACAGCCCTTCTTTGGCGGAGATCCCGATCATCCAGTGCTGGCCGCAGGACGGCGGCAAGTATATCACGTTGCCGCTGGTCTTCACCAAGCACCCCGAACTGGGCACGCGGAACGTCGGCATGTACCGGCTGCAGAAGTTTGACGACCGGACCTTGGGCATGCACTGGCAGCGTCACAAGGGTGGCGCGGCGCACTACCGGGTGGCGGAGCGACTGGGGAAGCGACTGGACGTTGCCGTCGCGCTGGGGCCGGACCCCGCGGTGACGTACGCGGCGACGGCGCCGCTGCCGGACGAGGTCGACGAACTGATGCTGGCCGGCTTCCTGCGCGATGCGCCGGTAGAGCTGGTGCAGTGCAGGACGGTGGACCTCGAGGTGCCGGCCAACGCGCAGATCGTGCTGGAGGGCTACGTTGAACCGGGCGAGCGGCGCCTCGAAGGACCGTTCGGCGACCACACCGGGTTCTACTCTCTGGACGAGGAGTACCCCGTCTTCCACCTGACTGCAGTGACTCACTGCCGCGATCCAATCTACCCAACGATCATCGTCGGCCGGCCGCCCATGGAAGACGGCCCGCTGGGGAAGGCGACGGAGCGGCTGTTCCTGCCGCTGATCAGGAAATCCGTCCCGGAGATCGTCGACATGAACCTCCCGGTGGAGGGCATCTTCCATAACTTCGCGATTGTGTCCCTCGACAAGCGCTACCCCGGGCATGCTCGCAAGGTCATGCACGCGATCTGGGGTCTGGGGCAGTTGATGTTTACCAAGGTCGTCATCGTCGTCGACAAGCAGTGCAATGTCCACGACCTCGGCGAGGTGATGTGGCGGGTAGGCACGGCGATCGATCCCAAACGCGATGTCGTGTTCGCCGAAGGTCCGTGCGACGTGCTGGACTTCGCCGCGCAGGTGCCTGACTACGGTACCAAGATGGGAATCGACGCCACCCGCAAGTGGCCCGATGAAGGTTTCACCGGCCGCTGGCCCGACGAGATCGAGATGCTCCCGGAAGTGAAGAAGCGGGTCGCCGGGATCTGGAGCGAGTTGGGGTTGGATGGATAGCAGGTGCCAGGTGTCAAGTGCCCGGTGTCAGGTGCCAGAGGACAGGATGCAAAGGGTGAACGCGGAGCCCGTGGGACAGGTTGCCAACCGGTCGCCCTTCTGGGCGCGCAGACTGGCCGAGAGCGCGCTGGACGAGATCGGGCAGAAAGTGCTGGCGGGGGGGCGGTTGTCGTTTGAGGACGGAGTGCGGCTGTATCGGTGCACGGATCTGAACGCGGTGGGGCACTTGGCGAACGTCGTCCGGGAGCGGCTGAACGGCAACCGGGCGTACTTCGTTCGGAACCAGCACCTCAACTACACCAACGTGTGCTGCAAGCAGTGCCGCTTCTGTTCGTTCTACTCGCGGGAAACCGGGCCGAAGCCGTATACGTTGACCGTGAACGAGGTTCGCGGGCGGCTGCGTCGCCATGCCGAGCAACCGCTCTCCGAAGTGCACATCGTCGGCGGCATCAACTTGGAGCTGCCGTATGCGTACTACCTGGACCTGATCCGCGCCGTCAAGGAAGAGCGCCCGGACGTTCACGTCAAGGCGTTCACGATGGTGGAGATCGACCAGATCCAGCAGGTCTCCGGGAAGGCGCTGGAGGAGACGCTCCTTGAGTTGAAGTCGGTCGGGCTCGGCTCACTCCCCGGGGGCGGCGCCGAGATCCTGAGCGAACGCCTCCACGAGCTGCTGCACCCCGCCAAGCTGGGTCCGGAGCGGTGGCTGGAGATCGCCCGCACCGCGCACCGCGTCGGGCTGAAGTCGACGGCGACGATGCTCTACGGGCATGAAGAGACCATCGAGGAACGGGTGCAGCACCTGGTTCGGCTCCGCGGTCTGCAGGATGAAACAGGCGGGCTGCAGTGCCTCGTGCCGCTGTCGTTCCACCCGGCCAACACCGCGCTCTCGGCGATTCCCGGTCCGAGCGGCGTCGATGATCTCATGAACCTTGCCGTGCCCCGGCTAATGCTGGATAATGTCCCCCATATTAAGTCGTTCTGGATCATGACCTCCGCCCCCGTTTCGCAGCTTGCCCTCTGGTATGGCGCGGACGACCTCGATGGCACCATACAGGAGTACGAAGTCACGCGCGACCCCCAGAAGGACACCCAGCAGGCGTTGACGCGGGAGCAACTGCTGTCGCTGATTCGGGAAGCCGGGCGTCAACCCGTCGAGCGAGACGCGCTCTACGGTGTGGTCGAACGCTGCTAACCGGGCCTGAGCAGGCAATCCAGCCATTGCTACCCCCTCAGAAACGCCCCCTATGGCCACCAACCAATTAACGACGACACCCTACTGCACGATAGACGAAGCAATCGAGATTCTCCGCGCGGGCCGACCGGTCATCCTCAAAGACGAGCCCGAACGAGAGGACGAGGGCGACCTGATCGTTTCGGCGCAGCTCATCTCAGCGGAGACCATCAACCTGATGCTGCGCGAGGCGCGGGGGCTGCTCACGGTCCCGATGGAGCAGGCACGCTTGGAAGCGCTGAACATCGCCCTGATCCCGCCGCGGAACACCGACGAGATGTGCCCGCGGTTCACAGTACCGGTGGACGCAGTGTGCATCCACTCGACGGGTATCTCGGCGTCGGACCGCGCGCGAACGATCCGTGAACTCATCGCGCCGGAGACGACTCCGGACGACTTCATCATTCCGGGGCACGTGTTCCCGCTGGCAGCCCATCCGGACGGGCTGTGGGGGCGCCGCGGTCATACCGAAGGTTCTCTCGAACTGGCGCGCATGGCCGGGCTCTACCCCGCCGTGGCGATGTGCGAAATCCTGCGGACCGACGGCGAGATGGCCAAGGGACCCGATCTCGAGCAGTTCGCCGGCCGGCTGGGTCTCAGAATCGTCATGATGGACACCGTCCTGGCAGCGTCCGGTCTCTCGGCGGCGGCGTGGGCGGAGATGGCATTTGCCGACCTCGCCGACAAAGTCCTCGCGGGGAAGCGGCTTACCTTCGCCCAATTGCAGGAGCTATATGCGCACCACGATCTAACCGAGCTCGGGGCGCTGGCGGACCTGGTGCGGACGCGGAAGCACCCGGAGCCGGTGGTGACGTACGTGCTCGGCCGCAACGTCAACTACACCAACGTCTGCTGGGTCCAGTGCAAGTTCTGCAACTTCTGCCGCTCGCGGGGTTCCGAGGAGGCGTACGTGCTGTCCGAGGAAGCGCTCTTCGCCAAGGTCGCGGAGATGGTGGCGGCGGGCGGCACGGAACTCCTGATGCAGGGCGGACTGAACCCCGAGCTGGACCTGGAGTACTTCGAGAACCTCCTCCGACGCCTCAAGGCACGGTTCCCAATCCACGTTCACTCCCTCTCCGCCACGGAGGTCCTGTACCTCTCCCGCCTGTCTCGCCTGCCGGTGAGCGAGACGCTTTCGCGGCTGCATGCAGCAGGCCTCGACTCGCTCCCCGGCGCGGGGGCGGAAATCCTGGTAGACCGGGTGCGGCAGCAGCTCTCTCCGCGGAAGGAGCGCACCGAGGAGTGGTTGGAGGTCCACCGGCAAGCACACCGCCTCGGCATGGACACGACGGCCACGATGATGTACGGCTCTGTCGAGACGCTCGCCGACCGAGTCGAGCACCTGCTGCGAATCCGCGAGCTGCAGGATGAGTCCCTCGCTGAGGGGGGAGGCAGGTTCCTTGCTTTCATCCCCTGGAGCTTCCAGCCGGTGGGAACGGAACTGCAGCGCAGAGGATCATTCCGGGGCGACAAGTCCAGCGGCTATGGCTATCTGCGCACGGTTGCCGTCTCGCGGCTGGCACTTGACAACGTTGCCAACCTCCAGGCCTCCTGGGTGACCCAGGGCGCAAAGGTCGCCCAACTCAGCCTGAAGTTCGGGGTGAACGATTTCGGCAGCACAATGATGGAAGAAAACGTGGTGAGCCAGGCGGGGGCGCGGTTCAGCACGAGTCCGCAAGAGATCGAGCACCTGATCCGGGCGGCTGGCTATGCGCCACGCGTTCGGAACACGAAGTACGACCTCCTCGAACCCGTTCCCGGGAGTCCGTGAGTTGCCATGGGAGCTTTGGATCAACAGGTCGAGATCGGCATCTACGGCCGCGGCGGTCAGGGGGCGAAGACCGCTGGCGAGCTGTTGACGTACGCGCTGTTCGCCGCCGGCATGAAGCCACACGGCCAGCCACGCTACACGCCCGACCGCATGGGCGCGCCTTCCTCATACGCGATCCGGTTCAATGCAGACCGCTCTCAGTGCCACGACCGGAGCTGGATCCAGGACCCGCAGTGGGTGGTGCTGTTCGACTTGACGCTGTTGGAGCAACTGGTGCTCGAGCGCGACTGGAACCTGAGCGTGCTGGTCGTCGCCAACGCCAAGCCTGACGCGCCGTTGCTCGAGCGCCTGAAGGGGTTCCGGCACTACCGAGTCGACGCGAACCGCGTGGCCCGCGAGTGCGGGCTGATGAAGGGAAGCGTCCCGATTCTGAGCAGCACCATGGTGGGGGCCTTCGCTCGGGCGACCCAACTCGTTTCCCTCGACACGCTGGTCCAGACCGTCACCGCGCAGGCGCGAGGAACACTGGAGCGGTACCTGGACGTGAACCTGCAGGCGCTTCGGCGTGGCTACGAAGAAGTCATTCAGCTCCCGCAAAGCGGCCGTCCTGCCTGAGGTACTGAATGTCAGACGAGATCCTCACTCCTGAAGAGATTCTGTCGCGGCGATTCGTCTCGTCGGCGAACAGCGTCCAGATCGTGACTGGGTTCCAGCGGTACGAACGACCGGTGTACGATCACGACGCCAAGTTCGCGCCCTGCCGCGCTGGGTGCCCCACGGGTCACGACATCGCCACAGCGCTCTTCCTGCTGAGTCAGGGCCGGCCCGAGTTGGCCCACGAGGTGTTCCGCGCCGACAGCCCCTTCCCCGCCGTGACCGGGCGCGTGTGCTACCACCCGTGCGAGTCCGTCTGCAACCGGGGGAGCCACGACCAGCCTCTCGCCATCAACGCACTCGAACGGGCTCTGGCCGAGTACGGCCCCCTGGCGCCGGAGGCGCCTGCGCCTATCCAGTCCGACAAGACGGTGGGCGTCATTGGCGCCGGGCCCGCCGGGATCGCCTGCGCCTACCACGTCCGCCGGCTGGGATACGCAGTGACGGTCTACGAGGCGAACGAGCTTCCGGGGGGAGTGCTGCAGTATGGCATCCCTCCGTACCGGCTCCCGCGAGAGGTCCTCGCCCGAGAACTGACCTCGCTGCGGAAAGTCGGACTCGAGTTCCGGCTCGGCACTCGCATCGGCGAGCACGTCGGCTTCGGCGAGCTGCGGCAGAAACATGAGGCGCTGTTTGTGGCGGTAGGTCTCGGCCGGCCGCGCGCGCTGGACGTTGTCGCCGGGAGCATGGACTGCGTGGATAGCGGCGTGGCATTCCTCCGTGCAGTCAGCGAGGGCGCCGCCAAGCGAGTCAGTGGGACCATCGCCGTGATCGGCGGGGGGGACGTCGCCGTCGACGCCGCCCGGAGCGCTCGGCGACTGGGGGCGACGCGCGTGACCCTCTGCTGCTTGGAGTCTCGCCGCGACATGCCGGCCCACGCCGAAGAAGTCGAGGCCGCGCTCCGCGAAGGAATCGAGATCATCAACGGCGTGGTCCCCACCGCCGTCGAGGGCGGGCCGGCGAAAGCGGTGGTCACTCTGGCCCGGGTGAGGAACGTGGGGCGGCGGCCGGACGGTTCGATGAAGTGGAGCCTGTCCAGCGGAACGCTGGAGCCCCTGCCCGCCGCGAGGGTGCTGTGCTGCCTCGGGCAGGAGCCCGACTGTCAATTCCTGCCCGCGGAGTGCTGGGAGAACGGCCGAGTCGCGGTCGACGCGTTTGGCCAGACCCGGCTGCCCGGCGTCTTCGCCGGAGGCGACCTTGTCGGGCTGTACAACGTCGTGAACGCGCTCGGCAGCGCCAAGCGGGCGGTGGTCGGTATCGACAGCTACCTGCGAGGCGCCGATTCGGGCCAGGCGCTCCCCAGCATCCGTCTCGGTGACCAGGGCGCCTTTTCCATGGAGGCCTACCGCCAGTGGCGCGCCGGGGCGGAGAACCTGCCTTCGGCCACCGAGCAGGTCGAGGTCGCGGACATCAACCTCGACTACTTCCCAAAGGCCCCGCGCCCGCACCTCCCGCGCCTCCACGAGTCCCAGCAGGACGGGTCTTTCAGCGAGGTCAACCTAACGCTGGTGGAAATGCAGGCCCTGGCCGAAGCAAAGCGGTGCTTCCACTGCGGCCTCTGCAACATGTGCGGCAACTGCCTGGTCTTCTGCCCCGATTCCTCCGTCCTGCCGCGGGACGACTGGGGCTTCGACATCGACCTTGACCACTGCAAGGGCTGCGGCGTCTGCGTGGAGGAGTGTCCCCGCGACGCTATGTCCATGGTGCCGGAACACGAGGTACGTGACGATGGATCAGACCAGCCGCATGATTAACGGCGCCGAGGCCATGGCGACCGCCTTCATCCTGGCCGGCGTCCGGATTGCCTACACCTTCCCCATCACCCCGCAGAGCGAAGTGATGGACTACTTCGCCGAGCAATCCGGCTTCACGTGTATCAACGCCGACTCGGAGTACAACGTCTTAGCGGGAGCGGAGGGCGTTCTCTGGTCCGGTCAGCGGTGCGCGGTGGCGACCGCCTCGCAGGGGCTGATCCTCATGTCGGAGTTGATGTGGGAGGTCTCCGGGAACCGGCTGCCGTTGGTGATGGGCGTCTTCAACCGGGGGCTGAAGGGACCGGGGTGGTGTCTGGGCAGTCAGCACAACGATTCCCTGTTCATGCGCGATACCGGCTGGCTTCAGTTCTACTGCGAATCGGCACAGGAGATCCTGGACATGGTGCTGATCGGCTTCCGGCTGGCCGAGCGAATCCAGTTGCCGGTGATGATCGCGGGCGACGGCTTCTACCTGTCCCACGAGCGCGAGGAAGTGCTCGTCCCGTCGGCCGCCCAAGCCGAGACCTTCGTCGGCAAACGCGACGCCTCCGACATGCCCCTCAGCCGCCCGCCAGCCAGCTACGGCGGGCTGGTGCCGCCGCAGAAGTACTACGCCCTGTTCCGCCAGATGCATCGAGACGTGGAGGGCAGTCTGGAGGTGTTCCAGGAGGTCTCCGCGGAGTTCGAGGCGACCTTTGGTCGGCGCTACGACCCGGTCGAGGAGGCGGACTGCGACGGTGCCGACATCGTCCTTATCTCTGCGGGCACAATCTCCGGCACGATCCGAAAGGCGTTGGCCGATGCCGGCAACAGCGGGCACAAGGTCGGGTTCCTGAAACTCCGCGCCTTTCGCCCGTTCCCCCTCAGGCAGTTGCGCCGGGCCATGCTCAAGGGGAAGAAGGTAGCCGTACTCGACCGCAGTCTGGCGCTGGGCGTCGGCGGCATCTTCGGCTCGGAGCTGCGAACCGTGTTCACGAACCAACCGGAGTCCCGCCCGCTCTTCAGCTTCGTGGCAGGACTCGGCGGGCTGGATGTGACGCCCGGCATGGTGACGCAACTCATCGACTACGTTGCGCGAACCGACTCACCGCCCGAAGGAGCGCTCTTCCTGACGGAGGCCGGGATCGAGGAGTGACCCCTATGGATGCAGCCCTGCAGCGACTGAAGATCGGGCCCTTCGCCGAAGACCTGTTCCACCCCGGGCACAACGCCTGTCCCGGCTGCGGCTCGACCACGGCGCTGCGGATGGTGCTCAACGCCTGCGGCCGGAAGTGCGTGTTCGTAGTCCCCGCCAGTTGCGCCAGTCTCTATTTCTGCCCCTCGGACACCAGCGCCGCCTCCGTGCCCGTCATCCACACGGTCTTCGCCGGCGCCTTCGCTGAGGCGGAGGGCATCGCGTATGGACTTCGCGCGCAGGGGCGGGAAGAGAACGTGGTCGTGTGGGCCGGCGACGGCGCGTGCTACGACATGGGCTTCAGCGGGCTGTCCGGCGCAGCGGTACGCGACGCCGACATCCTGGTGGTCTGCAACGACAACGAAGGCTACCAGAACACCGGCGGCCACCAGAGCTCCGCCACCCCCCAGGACGCCCTGATGCAGAACGGCTACAACCCCGACGACTTGGTCGGCAGCAGCCGCCGCAAAGACCTCGCGGAGATCATGGCCTCGCACGGCGTGCCCTATGTAGCAACCGCCTCGGCTGCTTATCCCGAAGACCTCAGCGCCAAGGTCACCAAAGCCATGCACATGAAGGGTTTCCGGTTCATCCTGCTGCTGACGCCGTGCGTCACGTGGGGCTACGAGAGCCGGGTCTCGGTGAAGCTGGCTCGCCTGGCAGTGGAGACGGGCTACTTCCCCCTCTATGAAGTGGACGCCGGCGTCCGCTACCGCATCACCCACGAGCCGGAGAGGCGCCCCTTCGAAGAGTTCGCCCAACTGCAGAAGCGCCTCCGCCGAGCCGACCTGCGCATCGCCAAGCGAGAAATCGTCCAGAAGTGGGAGGACCTCCGGTTCAAGGCGAGCCGCTACCCCGAGCAGTTTCATCTCCGGGCAGTCGCCGGCTGACCGCCCCCGCTCCGGTTGTGGGTTGGGGTGACACGGTTGCGGGAATGCTGTAGAATCGGAATGACCCGAAGGCCCGTGCGGGCCTCGTGCAGGTGCAGCACAGCCGCCCGCACAGCGCCTGCCGTCTCCAGTGCCTCGCCAGTTGCCTGCCAACCAGACCCGGGCTTGGCTCGCGATTGGCTTGCCGAGAATCCGTCTGAGGTGGAGGAAGACCGTGACTTCGTTGCAGCGCGCTCTGGTTGTCGATGACGAACCGGTGGTCTGTGGCCTGGTGACCAGCATTCTGGAGATGCGAGGCTACCAGGTAGACGTGGCTGGGGACGGCGAGGAGGCCGTCGAACGGTTCCGCCAGGGGGAATATGAGCTGGTGATCTCGGACATCCGGATGCCCCAGATGGACGGGCTGGAGGAACTCCTGCACCTGCGCGCCCTCAACCAGCGAGTACCGGTCATCATGATGACCGGGCACGGCGGCGACGAAGAGCGAGTGCGTGCCGAACGCCTGGGGGCGCTGTTCCTGAGGAAGCCCTTCCAGATCAGCCTGCTCAATGCGGTCCTCGACATGCTGCAGACGGACGCCGGCCAGGAAAGGGACCCAAGCCGGTTGTCGGAAGGCACGCGACGAGCAATCGGCTCCCAGGACGACCGGAGGCGGTACGCCCGGGCGCCGGTCCACCTGCAGGGACAACTCCGCCCAGCCGCCCAGCCAGGCGCCGGCGCGAGAACTTGTCGCGTGACGGATATCGGTCTGGGCGGGGGCGGACTGCAACTGGAGATGGAGACGCCCCCCGCAAAGGGAGACCGGGTGCTGCTCGACGTGTTGAGCGGGGACGATCCCTCACTCCGTGGTCTCGCGGGTGAAGTGGCGTGGAGCGACGGCGAACGCCAGTGCGGGATCCGGTTCGCCGACCTGCCGCCGGAGGTCTCCCGGCGCATCGAGAACCTCGTGGTCGAGTACCTGCGCCAGGTTATGGGCGGCGCGCAGATCCCCGCCGCCGGCTTGGTCGGCTGACTGCCACATTGGCGGCTCCCCCTCAGAACTTCCCGTCGCGGCGCTCGTACTTGGTCGGCTTGCCGAGGGAGGTCATGTCGTTCATGACCCACCAGGCCACCCACTCGATGACGTGATCGAGGGAGGTTGGCGGCGGGCCGAGAAGGCTCGCGAGTTCGGTCGAGTCTCCCAGTAGGGCGGTGTCGCTCTCGTCCCCCTCGATGATCGGCTCAACTCCCATCAGGTCGCCCAGCTTCGTGGCGAGGTCGCGGATGGCAAGCACCTCGAGACCGGTCATATTGATGACCCGGGCAGGGCTCGCGCAGAGCGGGAAGAGCTGCAGGAAGTAGCCGGCCGCATCGCCCTGCCAGAGCTGGTTGACATGACCCATGGACACATCGATGGCTTGGCGGTTCTTGATCTTGGTGGCGACGTCGCACACGATGCCGTACCGGAGTTCGGTGGCGTAGAAGAGCCGGGCAATGCAGGTGGGCGTGCTGTTCCGTTGGGCGCAGAACTCGACCAGCCGCTCGCCGGCCAGGCGTGACATGGCGTACTCGCCGATGGGCTCGACCGGGTCCGTCTCTTTGGCTCCCGGACCGAGGGGCGTGAACTTGTAGACATTCCCCGACGAGACGTAGACCGTGCGTGACTCGGGGAAGCGCTGCATCAGGTTGGCCGGCAGGAGCGAGTTCACCCCCCAGGTGAGGGCCGGGTTGCCGCTGGCGCCGAACTTGAAGCCGACCATGAGCAACACGTTGGGCGCTTCGGGCAACGCCCTGACCGCTTCAGCGTCCATCAAGTCGCACTTCACCGTCTTGACTCCGACCGAGTCGAGGTACTCCTGTGGCCCCGGGTTGGGGAACAGGTCGACGCCGAGGACATTCCCCTTCCCGGCGCGGACGAGCATCTGCGCAATCGTTGGTCCCATCTTCCCGCCCACACCTAAGATCATGACCTCGTCGTCGATCTTCGAGACCGCCTCCACGACCTGTGGCGACGGCTCCGACATCCTGCCCATCAGTTCGTCGTCGGACTTCAGCAGTGGAACGGTGAACGTGGCTTCTGACATGTCAGTCTCCGGTGGTGAGTTTGCCGCCGCGGCGCCCTACTCGATTCCGGCTGACAAGGAGGGCAGCAGCTCGGAGCGGGGAACTACGGAATGACGGGGATAGAACCCACGCGATCTTGCGCGCGCGTCTGAATTCTATCACATTCCGCCTGTCCACAGGCCAACAACCCCTTCTCACGCGCCACCCGACACCTGACACCCAACGAGCGACACCCTCCCCATGCGACACCGCAAACTCCACTCGGCACGCACCCGGTTCCACCAGGTCCGCGTCATGGACGAAGGCGACCGAAGGGTGCTGTACTTCCAGAGCAACCCACAGAGCCAGATGGCAAGCGCAGACCCCGATCGCGGCGGTCTCGAGTACACGACCTATGTGCACCTGGTCCGGGCGTTGGCAGGGCCGCTCAAGCACGTACTCGTCCTCGGGCTCGGCGGCGGCAGCCTGCCGAAGGAGTTCCTGGCCGACTACCCCGAAGTGAGGGTGGACGCCGTGGAGATCGACCCGGAGGTGGCGCAGATCGCGGCGAAGTACTTCGAGCTGCCGACCACCTCCCGATTCCGGGTCGTGGTGGCCGACGGCCGGGCGTTCCTCAGGCGCACGCGGCGGAAGTACGACTTCATCATGATGGACGCCTACCTGAACGACGACCGGGGCCGTCTGTTGGTCCCGCCGCACTTGGCGACGCTGGAGTTTTTCCAGGCGGTGGCTGGGCGGCTCACCCCCACCGGATGGTTTGGGTACAACCTGACAGCCACGCTCAGCGGGCCGGACAGCGAGATCACCGGCGCGCTACTCCGCACCATGGCTGAGGTGTTCCCCCACTGCGGCGCCTTTGACATGGACGAAGATGTGAACCTGGTGCTGTTCGCCAACCGACACACGCCGCTGCCGACCAGGCGGGCCCTCCGGCGGCGAGTCGCCGAACTGCTGGACTCCGGTGTGCTGAAACGGGCCGAAGTCCGCGACTGTCTCAAGCACTATCACCGCAGCCAACTACCCAACAGCGAACGGGTGCTGAGGGACCCGGGAGACGAAGTGCCCAAGCTCATGGGCTGCACCGACTGACCGCTGCAAGGCCTCGTTCTCGTCTCCGAAAGACCGAGATGCCACTCGTCAAACGAACCTCGTCGTCTTGGCCGAAGCTGCTGCCCGCAATCGCGCTTGCGGCGTGTCTGCACGCCGCGGGA
>PEVN01000184.1:14597-42480 GCA_002779825.1 Armatimonadetes bacterium CG06_land_8_20_14_3_00_66_21
CGCCGCGCCGACCCCGGCGAGGGAGCGCACGCTTGCTCCCGGGCTGCAGAAGAAGCTCAACGTCGCCCTGGAGCTGGCCCGGAAGGAGCAGTACCGCGAGGCGCTGCAGGCGTATGGCGACCTGATCCAGTCGCCGTTGTCCACGCCGGAGGAACGCTGGCGATGGTACGTCCGGACCGGTGCGCTCCATCTGCAGAACCTCCAGTGGCACCATGCGGACCGCGTCTTCCGGCGCGTGGTTGACCCGAAAGAGGGCGACGCGGCGCGGGAAGTGAGCCTTGTCGTCGGCGCGGAGACTCGGGTAGTGAAAGTGGCTGACCCGTTGTCCCCGTCGCCTCCACCGGGCGCCCTGCAGGACCCTCGGCACGAGCATGACAAGTACGAAGCGTGCCTGGGCATGGCGCGCGTATCGGCCGCCAGCGGGCAGTACGAGCGCGCCAGGGAATGGGTAGAGAAAGCCGACAGCGCGCACCCCGCCGCGTGCCCCCTTTGCGGCCCGGCTGCTCCCGTGACGCGCGAGGCGCTGATCCAGGTCTACCTCACCGCCTCGCAGCAGACGCCTTCCGTCGACGTGGCGTTCAACCGGCTGCATGCTCTCCTCGAAGGCAGCGGCTGGATTTCGCCGTCCGCGAACGTCCCTTCGGCAGATGCACAACGGCTCCTCGCCGCGGAAGCGCGCCTAACGCTGGGCGAGCTGCTGCTGTCGGTAGCGGACGCCCCCAAGGCGAAGACGTTCTTCGCAGAAGCCGCCAAGGGAGACTCCCCCGCCGCCCTGTTGGCCAGAGCGCACCTGCGCAAGCTCGCTGACGTGAAGCAGCGACCCTCGGAACGGAACCAACCCGTCGAACCAGCCGCCACGGCTGCGCGCGGTGCCCCAACGGAGCCGATGAACGCTATCCCAACCGCTCGCTGACCCTCGCGTCCTCTCCGGGGTCGAACAACGACGGCGTGCCGAGTTGGCGGCGTTCGGGGTGACCTATGTCGACGATCAGCAACGCACGTTCACTCGCCGCAACTACTCCGTGGCCTGGGCTGGCCGACGCGCCACCGTGTCCTCGACCAGCGACACCAGCGGGAACAGCTCGTTGTAGTGCTTCTGGATGAACAGGGCGTTGCCGCGCCGGTAGAGCCTCTCAGCCAGTCGGTCAACGACGGGCATCACCGTCCGCTCATGGGCGCACAACGTCGGGGACACGTGGTCGATCCGGCCCGTTGCCTGCCGGTTCAGGCAGCCGCAGTAGTGGTTGCACCGGTCGCGGATGGCGCATGAAGAGCAGGTGTCCTTCTCGGCGGCGTTGAGGGCGTACAGACGCTCGCGGGCTGTCTCGTCGATGCCCGTCTCCACGTGACCGATGGCGTAGTCGGTATTGCTGCCGTCGCCGACGAACTGCACGCACGGGTAGAGCCTGCCGTTGGGAGCAACCGAGATCTGCCGCCGTCCCAGCTCGCAGCGCTCCGCCTTGCAACTTCCCGGCCGGACGTGCGAGCCGATCTTGACCTCGAATGGGCTGAAGTAGAACTTCTCCTCCCGCCTGGTCGCTCGGTAGTACCACGTCGCCAATGTTCCGTACTGCCGGCGCAGCTCGCGGATGTGCCCGTTGCGCCACTCGGCGCCGTAGTCCAACGAGCAGATGAGGTAGCGGAACCCACGCTTGCGGAGGAACCGCACGCCGCGAGCGAAGTGCCTGACCGTGCTCGGCGTCACCACCATCATGACGGGCGCGTGCGGGCGGTGGCGCAGCAGCAGCTCGACCACAGGTTCGAGTCGGTCGAACGACCCGTTTCCGCCAGCGTCCACGCGATGCCGGTCGTGCGCCGCCCGAACGCCGTCGTGGCTGAGTGCGACGAAGACCTCGGACGTGTCGGGATCGGTCAGGAAGTCCTCGTCGAGGAGCAGCCCGTTCGTGGTCACCTTGAAGTGGAAGAGCTGTCCCGTCTGCTCCTCCACGCTCCGGCAGTGCCGGACGACCTCGGCGATCAGGTTCCGCTTCAGCAACGGCTCGCCGCCGAAGAAGATGACCCCGAGGCTGCCGCCCGGTCGCTCCCGCCGCAGGACCTCCATGCCCAACGCCACAGCCGCTTTGGCCGTCTCCAGGCTCATATCGCCGCCGCCATGCGGCGCCGAGTAGCAGTAGCGGCACCGCAGGTTGCAGCGACCGGTCAAGTGCAGCGTGAGATGCACGTCAGATCACGCCTTGCGCCTTGAGCCAGGTGATGAAGTCCCGGACTTGCTTGCGGAGCTCCTCCTTGGCCGTGTCGACGGCTGTCGCGGCCCTTCGCACGTGAGCCTTCGCAGAATCGCTCGCGGTCGGGGCCGGAGACCCCGATGGTCTCGGCTTCCGCCACCATGCCTCGGGTCTGACCATCGGGTCGTAGAAGACGACGTAGGCACCGTCGGGTCTCGCTGCCGCCAATGAGGTGCGCAGGACGGTGGCTGTCTCACGCGTGTCGTAGCTGTACACGCTGTCCACTGGACTTCGGTGCGTTCTCTCCCAGGCCTCGAAGTCAGACGACGACACGTACTCGTACGAGACCCCCAGCTCGGGGGCTGTCCCGTCGAGTGTCAACGGGTCGCCCCTCTCGACGAGTCGCGCGTACGAACGGCCTTCGCCGGATCGTGGGCCAAACCCATACCGGTCCGTCACAGGGACAGATATGCCCTCCAGTGTCGTGTCCGTCTCGGCGAACACGATTCCCGCCTTCTTCGCCTCCTGCACGACCACCTGTCTCGCCTCCTCCTCGGACAGGAACACCGGTGGATTGACGGCGTCGCACCCGAACGCCCCCCGACCGTCACCATGGACGAGGATCGGCGCCACCAGGGACACAGCGGGTGATTTGCCGGCGCCGCTACCTCCGTTGGTCCCACCGGCGCGCGGCGTCCTCTGGCAGCCAAGGAGAATAGTGCACACGCCGGCCAAGGCGGCGAGCACCACGCGGTTGTTGCGCCATCGCCTGGGCACGAGCCGCAGGATCTCGGGGTGCTCTTCGAGGATGGCGTAGGTCGGGTAGCGCGGCTGAGGGTACCGTCTCACAGGGGTGACTTTCATGTCGACACCTCCTTGCATCGTCGCCCCAATCGTCTGTCTTGGACGAAGACCCGTCTCTGTTTGTTCCTGCGCCGGCTGGGTGGACGGCGCTGGGTGATCCGGCTGGCGAATCTTCCCCTTTCGGTATTTCCTTGGCAGATGCCGACCTTGACACGCAGGAGACCGCCTAATCCTTCAGTTGGCCTCCGCCTTTAGTGGCTCTTCGTTCGCCACGGCGTGGAGCCCCAGAGCGCGAGAGAGACAACGGTCCACAGCCGCCATAGCGCCTGCCGGGAGCCGGCCAATCCGGTGCCGAACCATGGCAGCAGTGCAGCATGCTAACCAACTCGTTACGGCTGAAGGTTTCAGGAGTCCTGCTGCCTCCCAGCCAGGGATTGTGAAACTGACGTCGTTCGCGTGTGCCGCAAGGTTGCTCGTTCTCGCCGCGACCAATAGCCGTCCCTCGCAGTCGAGGAACTCCCGGGCATTGACGACTGCTGCCGGTCGTGTCTTCAGGCTGGTGTGATCCCCGGCAGGGAACGGTATGAGGACGATCTCACCCCGCTCGAACTCCATAGTGCTTCCCCCAATCGTCGTACACAGCATCCGCCTCGTTGTCCCAGACGTCGTTTAGACCTGCCAGCGAGAACGCCTCGAATCCCTCCTCGGAATGTGACACACTCGCGGCCCTTGGTCGGTCCACGACCTTGCGAGGAATCCGGAAAGTGTGCCCGATCCTCGCCGCCCGCAGTTGCCCGGTTCGGATCCAGCGCCGAACTGTGTCCGGGTGGACTGCAAGCAGCTTGGAGGCTTGCGATACGGTGTAGTACGCGGCTGCTTCCATGGCTCTCTCCAATAGTCGCCTCCAGTAGTCTGTGGGGGCGCATTGTACTGCTTCGTGTTGAATCCAGCGACCCTCCGCCCCGGCCTCCCGCTACGGTGTGAGCGTCACCTTGATCGACTCCTTCCCCTCGTGGACCAGCGCGAACGCCTTCGGGAACTCCGCCAGCGGAAGCTGGTGCGTCACCAGAGCGCTGCCGTCGATTAGCCCGCGGTGCAGGTAATCGATGGCGAGGGGGTAGGTGTACGGCGACAGGTGGGCGCCGTGGATGTTCAGCTCTTTGGTGTCGCCGATGAGAGTCCAATCGACAGTCGTGGGCCCGCTGAAGACGCTGAACTCGACGAACGTGCCGAGCCGGCGGACCATGTGGAGTCCCTGGATCACGCCCTGCGGGTGGCCGGTGGCTTCGATGTAGACGTCACAGCCATAACCGTCGGTCCGGTCGAGTACCTTCTGCAGCGCGTCCTCCTTGCCCGGGTTAATTACGAGGTCGGCACCCAGACGCTTCGCGATCTCCAGTCGGCTGTCCATCATGTCGAGGACGACCAGCGCACCGGGGTTCTTCAGGCGGGCGGCGCCGACCATCCCCAGCCCAAGCGTGCCGGCGCCGGCGATCACCACGAAGTCGCCCAACTCGATCTCGGCGCGCTGGACGGCATGGATCGAACAGGCCAGCGGCTCGATCAGGACGGCGAGCTTGGGGTCCATCCCCGCTGGCGCCCGGTGGTTGATCGCGTCGGCGGGGAACTTCATGTACTCCGCCATGGCGCCGTTGAGCCAGTGCTTGAAGCCGTAGATGTCGTGCTGCTGGCACATCCAGTACTTGCCCGACTTGCAGAACCGGCACTGCCAGCACGGGACGATCTGCTCCGACACAGCGAGGTCGCCCAGCGCCAGCTCGTGCTTGTCTCCCGCTCCCTCGCCGAGAGCTACCACTTCGCCGACGAACTCGTGCCCCGGCACGCACGGCGGCTCACAGTAGCCCTTGCGGTGTTCGTCGCCCCAGAACAGCGGAGCGCCGCCGTGGCACTTTGAGTCACCCGCGCAGACTCCGGCATTGAGCACTTTGACGACAACCTCCCCGGCGGCGGGAGTGGGGACGGGCAGTTCCTCAAGACGGTAGTCGCCTGCGCCGTGGCAGACGACGGCTTGCATGGTGTCGGGAAGGGGCATGGTAGACTCCGGGTGATGAATGTCGGCTGGCCGGTTGCGGAAGGAAAGGAAGGTGACGGGCGAGGCGGCGTGCCTCGCCCGCAGTTGCTTGGAGCAACCTGGCTGTCAACCGGGAGAGAGTGTAGCACAGGGCGGCTGCTCTCGCAGCCTGAAGGGCGGCCGTTGGTCCCTGTGGGCGACACCCAGGCACGTTGTGTGCCGCGACGGGCGCTGCTACAATGCGTCCTGACTGCCCAGCCTGCCCGGAGGTCTGACCTGCGCCGTGCGCATCCGCGAGTTCGAGTGGGATGACGGAAACGTGACGCACCTGCGCTCAAGCCACGGCGTTGAGCCGGTGATTCGGCGGACGAAGATGGGACACTACGCCGCATTTGGCCCGACCCTCGATGGGCGCTACCTCGTCATCCTCTACGAGAACAAGGGACGAGGGACGATCCGGCCCATTACAGGCTGGGACATGTCCAGATCAGAACGGCGTTACTACCGGAAGAGCACCGGAGGCTGACCCGATGAGCACACAGGGAGCACGTGAGACGGAGAGCGGGGTTGCGTCCTACTACGACACCCAGGGCGTCCTCGACGAGGTCGTCGGGGAACCCGTGCACGCGGACCTCGACGAGGACCTGCGCACGGCTATCCTGTCAGGGCGACGGCATCGGGAGACTAAGTCCATCACGATACGAATGGACCCCTATCAGATCCAAGCGGTTCGCAGGATCGCCACCCTCAAGTCGATCCCCTACCAGACGCTGATCCGCCACTGGGTTGCGATGCACGTCAAAGAGGAGTTGCACGACGCGGCGGCGTAACGGCGGCTGCGCTGACGCCGGGATCGGGGGAAGGGCTTTGGAGCGGGCCCAAACCTCAGTCAAGCCGAGGTCTCCGGGCGTGGGGTCTCTGCCGGCCCACCACTGTAGTGGGCGCCCAACCGGGCGCGAGCAACGCCGAGTGACACGGCGAATCCCTCTGTCAACGGCGACCGCGCCCAGCCGAAGAGGAGCTACCCCATGAACCTCATCGTCCTCTGCACCGACACCCTCCGCGCCGACTACCTCGGCTGCTACGGGAATGACTGGATGGAGACGCCGCACCTGGATGCGTTCGCGGAGAAGTCCATCGTCTACGAAAGCTGCTGGGGGGAGTCGCTGCCGACCGTGCAGGCGCGCCGGGCGTGGTTCACCGGGCACAGCCTCCTGCCCTTCTCCAAGGAGCCGCAGCCCAAGGGCGTCTACTGCGGTCTGTGCAGCCTCGTCGACCGGTGTGGGCGGGCCACGTGCTGGAGACCATCGAGCGGCTCGGGCTGTTCGAGAACACGCTGGTTGTCTTCACCAGCGATCACGGCACCGAGTTCATGGAACACGGTCATCTCCAGAAGCACCCGCACCTGCTGCATCACCAGGTTGCCCGGCTGCCGCTAATCGTCCACCATCCCGAGGCGGACCTCAACGGGCAACGGGTGGGTGGGCTGACCTCCGCCCTGGACTTCATGCCCCCTTTCCTCAACTTCCTCGGAGAAGACGGCGCCGACGCACTGGACGGCAGCGACTTCCTCGAGCTCGCCACCGGCGAGGCGAAGTCCATCCACGACTACGTCTACTCCGGCTACGGCCGGTACGGCTCTGTCCGCGACTCCGAGTGGAACTACCTCTTCCCCACCGAGACAGGGCTCCAGGATGATCCGGAGGTCGACGAGGAGACCATGCCGCCCGACCTCATCACCGCCCTGGTCGAGCCCCTCCATCCGCCCCGCCTGTACCACTACGGCGCCGGCGACTTCGACGAAATGAACAACGTCATCGACCGGCACCCGGAGGTGGCGGCGCGCATGAGGGAACTGGCGCTCCGGAAGTGGCCGGACGCGCCAGCCTGACCGCAGGACCGGGAGACCGCACGTGCAATTCCAGTACGTCGCCAAGGACGCGGACGGACGCAGGCAGGAGGGCATCCTCGAGTGCCCGGACCAGCAGGCTGCGGCCAGGACGCTTCAGGAGCAGGGGTGTTTCGTGCTGTCGGTTCGACCGGTCCGTGCCACCCGCGAACAGTTCGACTGGGGGCAGGTCTGGTACGCGCTGCGGCCGCTTGCGCCGCGGACCATGGCGGTCTTCTTCCGGATGCTGGAGAGCTGTCTCCACGCCGGGCTGACCGTTTTCGACTCGCTCCGTCGCATTCAGGTCGACCTCTCCGACGCGCGGCTCCGCAGCCTCGTGGACGACCTGGCAGAGCAGGCATCTCAGGGGCGCCCCCTTGCCGAAGGGCTGACGCGCCACGCGAAGTACTTCCCCAACCACGTCCGCGAGTTGACCCGGGTCGGCGAGCAGAACGGGTGTTTGGAGGCGATGGTCGGCGAAATCGCCCGCGCCTACGAGCGGGATGACCGCCTCTCGCGCTCGCTCCGGTGGCCGATTGGCTTCCTGCTCGTCTCTGTCCTGCCACTCCCGGTGTTCTGGCAGGCGTTCAACTACTTCGAGTACCTGGCCGCGTTCTGGATCACGCCCGAGCGCATGCCGGCCTACTCGGGCAGCCCCTGGGCGGCGGCGTGGGACATGTGGCTGCGGAAAGATGGGTTGGTCTGCGTCGCCCTGACCGTACTGATTCTCCTGGCCGTGGTCGTTGCCCGCATCGTCCTCCGCTATCCGGGACGAATTACCTGGCGGGACGCCCTCAGCTTGCGCCTGCCGCTGTGGGGGCCGTTGGCCAGAGGCTGCGCTCAAGTCCGCTTCGTCAGGACATTCTGGGCCGCGTACCACGCCGGGCAGCCATACGCCGAGGCGTTCGCCATGGGCGCTGCCGCCACCGCGAACGCCGCCTTTGACGCCCGCCTACAGCCGCAGGTGGCGGCCGTGCGCGCGGGGACCAGAGTTGCCGACGCGCTACGCCAAGCGAACCTCCTGCCCCGTGAACTGGTGGGCGGGATCGCCCAGGGGGAAGACACGGGGCGCCTGGAAGAGAGCCTGCAGCGAGCGGTGGAGTACCTCGAACGCGACCAAGATGACACCATCCGGGCAGCCCTCGCGCGGAGCTGGGTGCTGGCGATCTTCTACGGGCTCGCGGGGGGCGCCGCGGCGTCTGTCCACCTCTTCCAGCAGTACTTCGGGTGGGTGTTCGACTTCACGGAGCACTTGTTTGATTAGAGTGGAGCGTTGGGGTGGTGGAACCCTACTTCGCTACTTCCCCACTCCCCTACTCCGCTCGTCCCGCCAGCGGCTCAGCCAGCCGGCCCCCCAGCTTCGCCGGCCACAGAGCGTTACCACCACAGACACGACAAGGACCAACCCGTCCCGGGTCAGCGAGATCGGCCCCACTTGCTCGTTGGGGATTAAGAACCCGAAACATCCGCAGTCGAGTTCGCGGCCGCGGGCGAAATTGATTCCCATTCCACTCAGGAACGCGACTAAGAGCACCGTCGTCACCAGCGCGGCCCCCTCGACACCGATCCCCGCGAGCAGCGCAACGCCAGCGAGCAGCTCAATCCACGGCAGTGTCACCGCAGCCAATGGCACCAACGTGGGCGGGAGAAGCTGGTACTTGTTCACCGAGACGACGAACACCTCAGGATGCGCGATCTTGTCTACGCTGGCCAGCACGAACAGCACGCCCAGAAGCAGACGGAGCACGAACAGCAACGCTCGCATCGTCAGTGCTGCTCCTTCTGCTGGCTCAACGGATCGGGGCCTTTCTCCTGCGGTTGGCCGGCCTTCCGCCACTCCTCCCAGCCACCCGGGAACAGCTTGACGTCAACGTACCCCTGCGCAAGGAGCTTGTCCAGCACCTCCACGCTGTCGGTGCACGTACCTCCGCCGCAGTAGACAATGAGTGAGGTCTCCCGGGGGAACACCCGCCGGAACCGCTCGAACGGCGCACCGAAGTCGTTGAATGGAATCGAGAACGCGCCAACGAGGTGACCGGCTTCGTAGTCCTGCCGTGGGCGGGCGTCGACGAGGATGGCGGTACCTTCCCGCATGGCTGTCTGCACCGTTGCCAGCGCAACGCCTTTCCCTTCGCCGACGAGGCGCTTGACCGGGTCCAGGGCGCCCTGCTGCTTCAGCGCGGCGTAGCCCAGCGGCAGCCCGTGAGGCCGGACGGCGTTCACCACCAGACCCAGGACGCTGCCAGACAGGGCGAGCAGCGCGGCACTCCGCAGGCGCGGCTTCCAGTGCGGCAGAGCCATCAGTTGTCTTCGCCCTTCTCTCTCGGCATGCAGATCACTTCCCGAACCTGCAGATCGAAGAAGTTCACCGAGTACGCCGGCTTCACCACGATCGCCACATCTGCACCGACGCCCGTACCGGCGACAGCGAGGCACTCCGCCTCCATGTTGAGCAATCCCGCGTCGGCCGCCATCGTGGCGACCTCCACGGCCACCTTCATCCCCTGCCCAAAGGCGTAGTACGTGTGCGCGATGAGGTTGCCGGGATGGACACCTCCGAACTTCTGCATCACGGCGTTCTCCAGATTCCCCATCAGCGTGTGCGTGGCCGTGAGGAACTGCACCCCTTTCGCCTCAGCCGCCGCGACCTTCGCCGGGTCCGGTGCGGCGTACTTCGCCCACACGCCGGCCATCAGGTGGACACCGACGAGCCGCACCTCCTGCCCCGCAAACGCCTCGGCGGCCTCAAGGGCAGTCTGCCCGCTGGTCGTCGCCAGAACGACCTGTCGGATGCCCAGCGCTCGCGCCCGCTCGGCCGCCGCCGCCAGACAAGGGCCGGTACACTCTCGGCCGGGCTTCTCGAACAGGATGAGTTTGCGCTCGATCATCTCGGTGGCCTCCGTCAGCAACGTCCCTCGTGCAGGTTGCAGGACTGCTGCGCCTCTGTACGTAGTGTCTGCTGTATTCGCGTTGCGTTGAGCGCTTCCTGCCCAGCGCAGGACCGGCCAAGGGAGAGCTCGGCTCGCAGGTGGTTGAGGTTGGCCGGTCCGCGAGGTACACTTGACCTCGCCACAGGCGCCCGATCAGCACTTAGTGAGTGTGCAGCACAGTGAACACGCGGCACCGACGAACGCTCAGCGCGGTCTTCACCCGACCGGTCTCCGGCTCCCTCAAGTGGCGCGACGTTGAGGCACTGCTGAATGCGTTGGGTGCCACGATCAGCGAACGAGCCGGCTCCCGAGTCGCCGTGATGGTCAATGATCGGGTCGCCGTGTTTCACCGCCCTCACCCGAGCCCGAACATGGATAGGGGCGCGGTGCGGGATCTGCAGAGGTACCTGGAAAGCGCAGGGATTACGCCATGATCGAATATGAAGGCTACCTCGGTGCCGTGGAGTTCGATCCTGAGACCGACTCGTTCCACGGGACCGTGGTCAACACGAACGATGTGATCACGTTCTACGGGTCCTCGGTGACCGAACTCAGGGCGGCGATGCGCGAGTCGCTGAAGGAGTACTTCGCGTTCTGCCAGGAGCAGGACAGGGAGCCGGAGCAGCCCTTCTCGGGGAACCTGATGATCCACACAAGTCCAGAGCTGCACCGACGCGTCGCCTTGGCCGCCGCACGCCGCCAGGTAAGCGTGGGCGGTTTCATAGAGGGTGTTCTGGACGAAGTGCTGGCGGCGTGAGGCGACCAGTGTCGCCATCTACCGGTCCTGGAACTGGCGACATCGCTGGCGATCCTCAACCTGCACAATGGCAGACGGGGAACGGAGCGCCACCACGAATCAGCACAGGGACGAGTCAGCGTCCTACATACTCCCCCGATTCCGGAAGGGTTTGGGGCTTGTCGGACGAAGCCTCCAAGACCCACTTTACAGGAGGGCGGAGAGGGAGACGGAGTCGTGCGTGTGTGCCCGCCCCGTTCCCGCGGCAATGGACCCCAGACGGTGGAGCCTTGAGGGAGAGCAGAACCGATGTCCACAACGGAACGCCAACAACTGCACGACGCATTGGGCAAGGTGAGAAAAACGATCCATCGGTGCCGAGACCGGAAGGAATCCATCGGCGAGGAGAACACCAAGGCCGTGCTCATCGACCCCATTTGATCCGCATTGGGCTGGGACACCCACGACCCGGACGAGGTCTTCCGCGAGTACAGACGGAAACCGCAGGACAACCCGGTGGACCATGCGCTCTTCCTGCACCGATCCCCGCGATTGTTCGTGGAAGCCCAGGGCCTTGGCACGAACCTCCTGGACCGCAAATGGGTTTCTCAGACGTTGGGCTATGCAACCGTGGTCGGTGTCGAGTGGTGTGTCTTGACCAACGGTGACGAGTACCGGCTCTACAACGCCCATGCGCCTGTTGACGTCGAAGAGAAGCTGTTCCGTTCCGTCACCGTGTCGGACGACACGTGCGACGACTATACTCGCGAAGGTTAGGAATACACCGAAGTGGAAGTTCGCAGAACTTCACCCGTGGGCGTGTGGTGAGCACCCAACACACTGCTGTGCACGCAGAGGCGTCGAACTTGTGCAATAGCTTCGGTGTATTCCTAACCTTCGCGAGTATACATCGTCGACCCCAGCGGCCGGTTTTTCTGGCACGCCCCGCTGAAGCGGGCTTTGGTTGACGCGGCGGGGTTGGTCCTCCAGAACGGCCCACGCCAGGGCGCCGCGATTCTGTTCCACACCTGGGGTCAGACCGAGATCGGCACGCTCACGTGGGCCGACGACCTCCGCTTCGAGAGCAAAGACCGCACCGGCTTCGGTTGCGCCACCGCCGCCGGCATCTCCGCCGGCAAGGACTGCACCTTCCGCCTCCTGTGGCGTCGGGGTCTCTTCGCGCTGTACCTCGACGACCTGCTGGTGCAGACGTACCCGACCGGCCAGGTCACCGGCCGAATCGGTCTGTGGGTCCAGGATGGTCACGCCACCTTCGACAGCATCCGCGCTTGGGGCATGAACCTGCCCGAGGACGCCACCGCGGCGCCCTGACAGGCGCACGCAGGTCGCCGTGGCGAGGGCCGGCTACCCAGCGCCGTCCGGCGGCGTTTCCCGCACCCGCTCGATCACTGCCTTCACCAACCCCGTCATCGTGGCCGCGTCGGTCTCCGGCACCATCCGCTTGGGGTACGGGTACCACGTTTGCACGAACCAGCGAGTCGGCCGGCCGCCGGCCTCGAAGTACGTGTTCGCCATCTGCAGCGTCTCTCTGCAGAACAGCTCATCAGACTGCTGCCCGCCGCGCTCCGAGTTGACGATCAGGTTGACTTCCAGCCCTTCGTCCCGGCAGCGATCTTCGTAGTCGCGGACGCGCTTCAGCCAGTCCACGCTGGTGGCCGGCTTCAGGTTCACTGAGAAGTGCTCGGCGATCAGGTAGTCGTACGGGTTGTCGAGGGTGACCCCGGCGAGCGGGAGTCCGGCGTCCTTGAGCTTCTCGTAGACGATTCGGTGCGCGTCGTCGTAGTCGCCGTAGTCCTGCCGCAACGGTCCCCGGGCGTGGTACGACACGTCGCCCTTGTAGCCCCAGTTCGGGAAGTTCGTGAGGTGCCAAAACCTCATCTCGGGGTGCGCCTCGTGGAAGGCGCGGACGGAATCGACCACCTCGTTGGCAGCCGCCTCCAGGGAGTCGAAGTGGCGGCCATCCTTGCGGTTGTCCGGATGCATGAGCCGGCGGATCGGGCCGTCGAGGTCCAGGAAATCCACGTTCCCGCCAGCGGCGTACCACTTGTCGATCTTGGCCAACTCAAGCTTCGCAGACCACTCGCCATTGGTGTCGTCCATGGGGCCGAAGTCCAGGCAGCAGCCGCACTCCACGGCAACCTGGTAGCGCTGGTCCTGCACCAACTTCACGAGCGCCGCAAGCTGTTCTGGGCGGGCGCCATTGATCTGGTCGATGTACAGCTTGATCCCGCTGAGGTTCTCCTTGACGAAGGCCCATTCGGCGTCGTCGCGGAGGAGCTGCGTCACGCGGTCGCCGGCGCAGAGCCAGACTTCGGGGCCGCCGCCGGGGCGAGGTGGCGAGGCCCTGGCCGGCCCGGCGATCCCCAACAGCGCCAGTACGCCGAGGGCTGGCGCCGCGATCACGGTCGACTTGAGTAGTCTGCTCATGCTCGACTCCTACGGAAACAACACACAGCGGGCAAGCTGCCCGCTGTACGCTCTCATTCGTCCGAGCGGAAGTCGCCCACCACCTGCGGCGTCAGCTCAAAGCTGTCAAACTCCGCCTGGCACCCTCCTTGGAACGGGGCTTGGGCATGCACGCCGACCTTCACCGTGGTCAGTAGCTCAAGGGCAAAGCACCGGACGAACCGCCACCCGGTGCCGTCGAGGCTGAAGTGCATGCCGAAGACGTTCCCGTTCCTCGTCACGCGGAGGAAGCACTCGGGGGTCGCCAATAGCTCGCCGTTGGCGTCATCCGACCAACGGTCGGTCACCACAGAGACCACGGCAATGTCCCCGAGGGGGCTCCGTTCCAGGCACACCTTGGCCCAGCGCGACTCCGTGTCGCGAACGGTCAGCGCCGCAGCGTCGCCAAACCCGACGAGGCGCGCCCGGGTCCGGGTGACGGCGGTGAAGTCGCCGGTCACCTCCCGGTAGAGCAGGCAGGCGTTGTCGAACGCCTGCCCTCCGTACGGCCGGAAGAAGTCGGTCCTCGGCTCTGGTACAACGGTAAGCGCGCCGCCCGGCTCGAAGCCCCACTCCGCAGGCTCCGTGAGCCACTGAAGCCAATTGGGTAGCGTCTGTGCCGTGCCGCCGGCGAGTAGGTTCATGGCAGGTCCTCCCTCTGTGCTCGTCAACTCGGCGCAGGGCCGAGCTACGCTCACTCCGTTGGGCCGATATACCCCGTGGATAGCGCCACGTCGTCGTACCAGACAATGTTGTCGTTCGCGGCCTGGTGGATGTAGACGCCGAAGTTGCACCGCTTCAGCTTCACCGCCTCGGTGCTTCGCCAGCGGCAGCCTGTGTAGTGAATGTAGAGCTTGCCGTCGATCCACGCCGCAAGCTCGCCATTGGCTTGCCCGACATCATTCGCCTTGATCATGTGCTCCAGGCAGTACCACTTGTCGCGCTGCAGCGCGACGCGCTCGTCGTGGGCAGGACACAGGTTGTTGCCCCAGTAGTGGCCGTCGCGGTCGACCTTCATGTCCATCCAGTAGGTGTAGAGGAACATGAAGCCGGGCGGCGCGTAGCGGCCCCAGTCGCGCCACGGCTCGAAGCTGCTGGTGAAGCGGTCGTCGCCCTCGGGCCGAATGCCGGCTTTGCCCAGGCCAGCCCACTTGTCGGTGCCGGACACACCCGCCAGACCGCCACCCACGTGGTTGAGGTTCCCCTGGTCGTAGTCCGCAGCGAACCGGATGTAGCGACGGTAGTAGACTTGGTCGTGCCCCTCGGGGCCGAACCACAGACTGGCGCCCGCGCTCGACTCCTTGCCTTCACGCCCCGGCGCCGTGAACTGGATCGCGCCGCCGCCCCGATGAGCCAGCTTGGGGTCGGTCGTCAACTTCGCCCGGCCGTCCTTGAGTCCGCCGATCTCGAAGTAGTTCTCCAGCGACGCGGCCGACTCAAACCCATCGGCAAAGAACACCTCCCCCGGCTTCTCCAGCGCAGCAAGCGCCTCCGGATTGGCCCGCGTCGCCGCCGTCACCAGCGCAGGATAGGGCGGCGTCTCTTCCGCCTGGGCGCGCTGGAGACGGTCGGTCGACCCAATCAGCAGCAGCACCGTGGCCACGGCGATCACCGTGAAGGCAAGAGTCGTGAGAGTCAGTTGGCTTCTCATGGCTGTCTCCTCTCGGCGAGACCCTGAGTGCCGCTCCCGGGCGCCCAGGTCGCGTATTCGTTCTGCATCTCCGGGCCGCCGCCCTTCAGAAACCGCAGGAACGCAGGCGCAGCGTGGTAGGGCTTGCCGGCCGGGCCGCCCTTCGCGTCCACGAAGGAGAGCTCCACGCCGACGGGCTGGCCCTTCAGTTCGGACGGGCGCGGCCAGTTGCCATCGTCGCGTGTCGTGCCGGAGCTGGCCGGGACCAACTCCAGGCGAATGAATAGGCTGCGGTCTGCGGGAGCGCGAGCCCCGATCAGCACAGAACGGTCGGGCTTGGATGCGTGGAAGCCGACCCAGGGCTGCGGCTGCTTCTCCGGATAGGCGTAGAACTGCTCGGGGCCCTGGTCGCCGAAGGGCGACATGTTGTTGAACACCTTGAAGATGGCGGCCGCGGTGAATGAGGGCGGGCTCACCGTGCCGGGCGTTGAGGGCTGCGGGGCGAGTGGGCGCACCCTCTCCGTCGCCTTGAGTTGACCGTGGGTTGCGCCCAGTCCCTGGAGGCCGCCCAGCACCGGGAAGTACGTCTCGCCCACCGCATACTCGGTTGCGTTCTCCACGGCGAGCGTGAAGAGCGCTCCGCCTTCGCGCAACTCGATAGCCATGGTCGCCGACAAGTCGTCGGGCTGGCCGAGGTAGTTATTGAGCGGACCCTCCCAACGGAGCGCCAGCTTCCCGCCGCGGAGACGATGGGCGGTCAGCTTCTGGTCGGCGCCACGGATCCAGTTGGCCTCGATGGTCTGCCAGGGCTCCTTGCCCGGGAGCGGCAAGGCGAAGCGGAAGCTGCCGGCTAGCCTCGGCTCCAAGAGCAGCTCCAGGCCGGCCTCCTTGTCGCGGATGCGGGTGATTGAGCCGTTGGCGCGGCTCACCTCGACGAGGCAGTGCTCGTCTTCCAGGCGCAGTGACCGCTTCGGGTCGCAGGCCGTGGGCGGCGTGACGGGCTTGGCAAAGTCTGCCGGCAAGTCCGCCGTCCGCACCTCGTCGAGGCAGAGCATCGAGAACGTGGGCTGGTCGGCGTCGTCCACCGCCTGGAGGTAGACCTCCTTGCCGCGGTGCTTTGAGCCGTCCAAGAACACGGGCACGAAGTTGGTGGTGTCCGGCGCGTAGACTCGGTCGATCTCTGTGCCGTCCGTCAGGTTCAAGGTGACGTATACTCGCGAAGGTTAGGAATACACCGAAGCTCTTGCACAAGTTCGACGCCGCTGCGTGCACAGCAGTGTGTTGGGTGCTCACCACACGCCCCCGGGTGAAGTTCTGCGAACTTCCACTTCGGTGTATTCCTAACCTTCGCGAGTACAGCCGACCGGTTGTCGGCATGAAGGCCGAAGGTGAACCCGCGATCTACCGCGGTGATCGTCATCCGCACCGAGATCGCGTGATCGCCGCCGGCGGCGTCCTTCAGCGGGCCGTCCCACCCCAGAGTCATCGTGCGGCCGTCGACGCGCCCCGTTGACAACGCCTGGTCCTTGCCCAGCACCGCCACCGTCGTGTTGTCGGGCTTCAGCAGCGCCAGCCGGAAACTCTCAGCGAGGCCCGCAGGCGCGGCCAACGTGATGCCGGAGGCGTCGTCGTGGAGGCGCGTGAGCACCCCGCTCCCGCGGTCCACCTCCAGGACGGTCCCGCCAGCGTCCAAGACGAGATTCGCCTCGGGGTGGCTCCGCGCTGCGAAGAGCACCAGCACCGCGCAGACGGCGCGTGCGCAGGTGAGCGCGGCAGGAAGAGCATTGGAGGCAGACCGTGTCATGCGGGACCTTCAATCCGGCGAGACTACCGGTCAGCGCAGCAGAGCAGCGGCGAGCGGCCGCTGGTCGGGGGGGGGCGGATTGGGCAATGCGCGCGTTTGCGCGGGGTGGCACACGATCACGTACTGAGCGAGGTCGCGGAGCCTGATTCTACCTCGGCGCCACAGGCAGGGCAAAACGACGGCATTCCTGATGCCCGGAGAATGCCTGCAGAACGCCGACGAGCACAACGCCCCGACTCGGTGTGCTCGGCCCTCCACCTGCGCGCAGGGGCAGTTCCTGGCAGGCCGAGTCTACACCACGAAGTCCGCCTGCGACACCGGTTCAAGCTGCGCTTCGTGCTTCGGCACCGTGCGCCAACTCACCCGCTGGAGGCTGATGCAATCTACCGGGCAGGCGTCGACGCAGGCGTGGCAGCGGATGCAATCTGCCTGGTTGATCCAGATGAGGTTCTTGTCTTCGGTGCCGGCGGCACGGTTGTAGCCGACGATCCGGTCGCTCTCGTCGTAGATGAGCGACCCGGCTTCGACGATGCAGTTGGGGCGGGGCTTGGCTTTGACGCACCAGTCGCAGCAGAGGCACTTGTCGGCGTCGATCTCGTACTTGTGGCTGCAGAGGTAGCAGCGCTGGGTCTCGTCGACGGCGAGGGGCTGGGAGTAGCCGTGCTCTACCTCGGCCGTGAGCGTCCGCAATGCCGTGGGGAGGGCGGGCCTCCCCTGGCAGGGGACCGCATCCATCTCGCGGATGCGGCCGGTCTCGGTGGCGTCCTCGATGACGGCCACGTCCACCAGGCGCTCTTCGCCCATCAGGAACTTGTCGACCTCGCGAGCAGTGTCCTTGGCGTGGCCGATGGCGTCGATGAGCGACAGGGCGCCGGTGGCGAAGTCGCCAGCGACGAACAGCTTGGACACTGCCGTGGCGTGCGCGCCGCCGCTCTTCAGCCAGCCGTCGTCCTCCACCAAGGTCTCTCTGAGCGCTTCGTCGATCCAGGCCGTATCGGGGAACTGCCCGGTGGCCAGCAGCACGGTGGTGGCGGGCACGTTGAACTCGGCGCCGGGGAGCTCGACCGGGCGCCGCCGGCCGCTGTCGTCGGGGGCGCCCAACTCGGTGCGGATGAACCGAACGTGGGTCACGTGACCGGCCTCGCCGAGATAGGCGATGGGGGTGACCATGTAGTCGACCGGGATTCCCTCGTGCTCCAGTTCCTCCAGCTCGCCGGGAGTCACCAGCATCTCCGCGCGCGAGCGTCGGTAGCACACGTGGACCGTCGGAGCGCCGAGGCGTTGCGCGACGCGGGCGCAGTCCATGGCCGTGAACCCGCCCCCGATGACCATCACCCGCTTGCCGACCTCCGCCCAGCCGGTGTCGTTGACCTCCAGTAGGAAGTCCAGCCCGTGGCGGATGCCCCCTAACTCCTTGCCTGGCAAGTCCAGCAGGTTCGGGCGAAGCGTGCCGGCGGCCAGGACCACCGCGTCGTTTTCGGCAAGCAGTTGCTGTAGCGAGAGGTCTCCGCCGATCCGCGTGTTGCAGCGGAGTTGCACGCCCTGCAGCCGGATCTGCTCGATCTCCCGGTCGATCACGTCGCGCGGCAGCCGGAACGCGGGAATGCCCTGGTTCATCATGCCGCCAGGCTGGGCGTGCTTCTCGTAGACGGTGACGGCGTGACCCAGGAGGGCGAGTTGCCGAGCCGCGGCCAGACCGGCGACGCCGGCGCCGATGATCGCCACGCGCTTGCCGGAGGGCTCGAACCACGGCTCGAGGACGACGGGATCCTGCTGCTTCCAGTCCGCCGCCGCGCGCTTGGAGAAGCAGATGGCCACCGACTCACCGAGTCCGCTCCACCCGTGCCGACACTCAGCTTCGCACGGTCGGGCGCAGACACGGCCTAACACGCCGGGGAAGACGTTGTCGCGGAGGTTGATCCGGTACGCTTCGTCGTACTCGCCGTGAAAGATGGCGCCGAGGTAGCCGGGGATGTCGGTGCGCGCCGGGCAGGCGGCCTGGCACGGGATGTTGCGGGCGAGCCAGTGGAAGTCCTTGGGCTGGTTGCCGTGTCCCCGCAGCTTCGACAGCGCGTTGTGACGGTACGGCGCGGGCGCGCCCTCGGGGCGAACGTCGGCAATCCCGCCAAGGGTGAAGGTCGGCAGCTTCAGCGGCTTCTCGGCTACAGCGGCGCCCGCGGTCTTCGGTCGGCCGCGCAGCGCCGCCAGCTTCTGGGCGCGGGCGCGGGCCTCGCGGAATGCCGGCTGGTCCGGTTCGGTTTCCAGGGCGCGGTCGATCCACTTCAGGGCTTCGACGGCCTGCCCGTCGTGGTGCAGCGCGAGCCCGTACATGAACTGGGTGGCGGCAAGCGACTGGTCGGTCACGTATCCGGCGAACGCCTCGACCGCCTCTGCGTACTGCTCGCGACGGAACGCCGACAGCCCCCGGATCGCCAGCACTTCCGCCGACGTGTCGCCAAGCTCGGCGGCACGCCGGGAGAAGAAGCTCGCCGCGTGCATGTCGCCTTTGGCGTCGCCGCGTTGGGAGTAGGCCCGGGCGAGCAGCGCGCAGAGGGCAGACTCGTTCGGCGCCTCGGCGGAACGGATCAGGTCGATGGCTTCGTCGTTGCGGCGCTGATCCAGTAGGGCGCCGGCTTCGCGCGTGAGGGTCTCAAGGGCTGCTTTCATCGGCTCTCGCTTCGCTGAGGACTTGATCGAACACGGGCTGCATGAGCAGATTGCGGACGTTGTCGGGCGTTTCCGCGGTGGGGACGGAGCCGAGAAGCTGCGCCAACCGCTTCCCGCCGAGGCGACGAGCGAACTGGCCGAAGGTCTCCTCTGATCCGATCCGGTTGGTCACGTAGTGCGTAAGCAATCGGCGGATGACCGCGACGGCTTGGTCTGCGCCGACTTGCGCAACGAACTCCCCAACGTGCCCCTGACCGCTGAGATCGCCGCCGACGTGGATGGCGAAGCCGTCCTGGCTTCCGGCGTCCCTGCGGAGCCGGGCGCCACGCAGACCAATGTCGGCGATCCAGTGTTGGGCGCAGGAGTTGGGGCAGCCGGTCAGGTTGATGCGCAGCGGCCCAACCTGCTGCCAGAACCTCCGGTCGTTGGAGGCATCCTGCCAGAGTCGCCAGTACATGTTGGGCGTGTCGGACACGGACGGGTTGCAGAGCGTGCTGCCGACGCACGCGACCATGTCGGGGAAGCGCTCGAAGCCGTCGACCGGATACCCCGCGTTGCGGATCTCCGTCAGCAGCGGCTCGACCCGGTCGTCGGGCACGAACCGCAACTCGACGTTTTGCCGGTTAGTGAGCATGAGCTGACCGTTGCCGTATGCCCGCGCCCAACCGGCCAGCCGCTTGGAGTCGGCAGTCCTCAGTTCCGACCGCAGGATCATGATCCGGATAATGTTGAAGCCGGGCTGCCTCTGCGGGATGACTGTCTGCCCGTCCAGGAAGCTGTCGCCAACGGTGGGTGGGTTCGCGCCGGGCACAAGCCGGTCCAGACCCGCGACGCCGCGCTCGCGCAGGATCTCCAGGATTCCCTCCCGGAAGCCCTCAGCACCCCGCCGATCGACGACGATCTTCAGCCGCGCAAAGGCGCGCTTCCGGCGGTCGCCCCAGCGGCGGAAGCCTTCTGTGACCGCCTGCGCCACCGGCAGCACCAAGTCGGTCGGCACCCAGTCGAAGATCACCTTTGCCAGGTAGGGCCGCGCCCCCAGCCCGCCGCCGGCGTGGAACTTCCAGCCGAGTTCGCTGGTTTCGCTCCCAGGTTCGCGCCGGGCGGGGTACCAGCCCTGACAGTTCATCAGTGTCTGTCCACAGGCACGGCCGCACCCGGCGACGCTGATCTTGTGCTTGCGGGGGAGGTTGCGCTGTTGATCGCGGATCTCGGGGTCATCCGCCAGGGCGGCGACCAGCTCCGTGGTGCCATCGAGTTCGCACGGACACACGCCCTGGAGCGGGCAACTCACCACATTGCGTGTGACGTCGCCGCAAGCGTTCTTGGTCATCAGCCCCACGCCCTGCATGCCCTCCAGGATCTTGTAGAGGTCGTCCTTACGAATCCAGTGGAACTGCAGAGTCTGCCGCGTGGTAATGCACAGCTCGCCCTGGCCGTGCTGCTCCGCGAGGTCGGCGGCGCGCTCCAGTTGGGCCGCTGTCAGCAGCCCGCCCGGAATCCGCACCCGGATCATGAAGAACCCCTTCTGGAGCTGATGGTAGATGCCCCACCATTTGTACATGCCGAGTTCGTTGGGGGTGATCTCCGTGAACGGACGCCTGGCGACCTCGCGGAAGTCGAAGTCGACCCCGAAGCGGAGCTTGTCCTTCTCGGTCTGGGTCAAGTCAGGTTGGGCAGGCATGGGGGCAAACCTCGTTGATTGGGGCAGTCGGCGGCTCCCTCCGGTCCCCGGAGTCGTGGTAAGATAGGGCACCGTTGCAGTGTCCTCGGAGCGTCAAGGAATGGTTCCACACAAACGCCTCATCGACCACCATATCGAGCTTCGCGAGTTCGCAGCCGAAGCGCTGTACCGGACAGCCCTCGTGGCCGAGAAGCTGGAGAGCACCGTGCGGCACGGCGGGCAAGAACGACGCCGGGCAGAACTGCTGCGCGAATCGGCGCAACGGCTGCTAGACGACCAGTTCACGCTGAGCATCGTCGGCGAGTTCAGCCGAGGCAAGAGCACGCTGATCAACGCGCTGCTGGGTCACGAAGACCTGCTGCCGACGGCCATCGAGCCGGCGACGGCGGCTATCACCGTGCTGTCCCGCGGCGAGACGGCGAATGCCACTATTATCTATGAGGATGGCACGCGAGAAGAGAACGTGTCGCCTGCCGATCTGCCAAAGTACGTGTTGGGCCGGGACCTCGATGGGCGGGATCTGCAGTCGCGAGTTACCCAGAAGGTGGCGCGCTTCCGCCGAGCCGGAAAGGTCGAGGACCTGACGGCCGCCGATGTAGAGGACGAAGTCAAGCAGCACCTGGAGGAGACCAAGCCGGGCAGGGAGATCGCGCTGGTCGAGCTGACCTATCCCTCGGAGTTCCTGGCCGACGGCATCCGACTGGTGGACACGCCGGGCCTGGGGTCCGTGAACCCAAGGCACGGCGAAGCCACCCGTAACTTCATCAGCCAGAGCGACGCAGTCCTCTTCCTCATCAACACGGATCCCGTCATCAGCGCCAGCGAGTGCAATTTCCTGGCGTTCCTCCAGGACTATGTCGAGCAGTTCCTGTTCGTGGTTACGAAGATAGATCGCTACACCAAGGAGGAACGCGAGCGATCCCTGGGCTACACCCGGGATACCATCGCCGAGTATGCGGGCATCACCATGCCGAAGGTCTTCCCGGTATCGGCGAGACTCGCACTGGACGGGCAGGTGCCCGACGACTCCTCGAAGTTCGAGCGCAGCGGCTTCCCGGAGTTCCTCCTGGCGCTGGACGAGTTCCTCGTGGACGGGCGAGGGCAGCGGATCATGCGGGAGTATGTCGGCACAGCCCGCCTGCACGCGCGGGAGCTGCGGAAGGCCGTCGAGGTGGAGCTGCAGGGCATCGACCTGAGCTTGGACGAACTGCGCCAACGGTCCGCCCACGCGCGGGAGCAGTTCGCGACCGCTCGCGAGGCGCGCAAGCGCGTCCTGGGACGGCTGGACTACGAGATTGAGCATGGCGACGACTTGGTCATGGGGCCAACCCAGACGATTCGCTTCCGCATCACCTCCGCCATCCGGGACGATCTCCATGCCCAGTTGGCGGAGTGCGACTGGGACGAACTACAGCAGGCCCCACAGATCATCCCCATCTTCGTCAGCGAGATCATCGGCGAAAAGCTGCAGGACCACCTGGATCGGACCGCCGATCACCTCGGCAAGCTGCACGAAAGCCTCTCGGAGGAGTGCTGCCGGGTGATCCAAGACTTGGATGCCAACCTGGGATTTGAGTTCCAGCAGCCATGTGAGTTCCTCCACGAGGAGCTGCACCTGCTGCCCAACCCGGAGCGCTTCCGGGCCAGCCTGGGCCGCATCACCACCGACACCATCGGCTCCACGCTGGCGGTGGCGCTGGCGGACGGCTTCCAGTTCGGCGGAATCGGCGCGCTGGTGATGGTCGGCGGCGGGATGCTGGCGCGCACCGCGCTGGGAGGGACGTTCCGCGAGCGAGCACGCGACCAGATCAAGCAAGCGGTGGAAGCGCCATTGCGGGACCTGGTGGACAAGATTCTCCTGAACGTGAAGGAGGCGGTGGTTGGGGGGCTGACAGCCTACCGTGCGGCAATGGATGAGACGCTGGACCGAGCCATCGGCGAGCTCGAGGAGTCGGTGTCGCGACTGGAGCGGGAGACGCAATCGACCGAGTTCAACACAACGGATCGCCGCGAGGAGCTGAAGCGAGAGCTGGGGAGTCTCGACGACATCGAGGAACTACTCAGCCAAGCCCGCTCGTCGTCTGCCTGAGCGAGCGGCGAGCCCAGAACACCCCCCGGGGCGGGCCGCTGACCCCGACGCCGAGGTGAGACAGAATGGCAACCGACGAGCGCGAGAGGACCGTGGAGGAGGCAGCCGTCGATTTTCGCTACGACACCGGCGACGCCGCGGTGCCTTGGGCGGCCGTGGGCGAGCACCTGAACACCACGGATCTGATGAAGCTGGTTACGCTGCTGGCCAAGCCCAAGGCCGGGCGTGCCACCCAGTACAGAGCGGCACTCGGCCGAGTTGAGGCCGCACTGAACGACCTCTGGCTGCATGCGCAGCCAGCCACAAAGCTGCGCCTCGGCGACAAAGTGAAGGAGCTGGAATCTCGGTGCGCTCGGCTCCTGAACGTGAAGCACGCTTGCTTCCTCACCAATGCCACCGCCGGGTTCGAACTCGCCCTCAAGTTCGCTGGATTGGGCCCGGGCGATGAAGTCATCGCGCCGCCGCTCACCTTCATCGCCACCATCCTCTATCCCCTGGAGATCGGCGCCAAAGTGGTGTTTGCCGACGTCGATCCCCGGACACTCAACCTGGATCCGGCAGACGTAGCCCGCAAGCTCACGGCAAGAACCAGGGCGATTCTCCCGGTGCATCTCGGCGGCTATCCGGTCGATATGGACCCGTTGATGGACCTCGCCAAGGCGCATGACCTCGTCGTGGTCGAGGACGCAGCCCATGCCTTCGGCGGCATGTACCGCGGCCGGATGACGGGGACCGTCGGCCACTTCGGCGCGTACAGCTTCCACGAAGTGAAGAACCTCAACTCGTTGGGTGAAGGCGGGCTGTTGGTCACCGACACGCCATTCGGCGAGCAGTTCGCCAAAGCGCGGTTCGTCGGTCTGGACAGCTCGCGGCAGCTCCCCAACTGGGTCTACGACGTGGTGGCACTGGCGGGGAAGAACGGCCCGGTGGTGGCAGGCAACCACTCGACCACCGAGGTTCAGGCGGCCTGCCTGCTGGCGCAGATGACGAGGCTCAAGCAGATCATTCAGACGCGACGGCGGCGGGCGGAGTACCTGAACGAGCAGTTTGAGTCCGTGGCAGGCCTCCTCACTCCGCCGCTGGACGACGACCACGTCAAGAGCACACACCACCTCTACCTGCTGCAGGTAGACCCGAACAAGGCCGGGGGCGACATCCAGGAACTGAAGGCCCGCCTCGCCGCGAAGGGCGTTGTGAACATCCCCCACTTTGCGCCGCTGTACAAGTTCGCCTTGCTGCGGTCGCTGAACTACGATGGTGACGCCCTCGCCAGGACCTGCCCGGTGGCCGAGGAAGCGTTCAACCGACGCTTCACCCACCTTCCGCTCTACCCGCTTGAGGACAACCAGGTTGAGCTCATGGCACGACTGGTGCGAGAAGCGATGGACCAGATGCGCCGGGGATGACGGGGCCAGACCCCACGACACGCGACGGCCCCGGCTGAGCGAACTTCGGGGACGCCGCTGCTTGACGGTTGCCCTCGTGTTGCCGTATAATCGCCAATCGGGCAAATAGCAGCGGCCGCTCCGGGCACACCGCCACCACCCGCCCCCGGGAACGGCCGCGCCGACTGCCGAGACCGCTCAGCCTGCACATAGATCGCGAGGAGTTGACCGTTGACTTCCCCTGCCGCCGTACGTGACTGGTGGAGTGCGTTCGCGCCATCGTTAGACCTCGACGTGCTGGCGCCCATGGCACTTCGAGGCATCGTGGACGTCACCCAGACGGACTACGGATTCATCCTGCTGCGAGACGAGGAGGCGGACGAGTACGTCATCCACTCGGTCCGAGGACTGCCCGAAGTCGTCACGCTGCAGCGAGTGGGGCCGGAGGCGGTGGCAGCATTCCAGGACATCCATGAGCCGATCCTTCCCAGCTCACTGCCCGACCGTTCTCCGGTCAGAAAGGCGACGGACCGCCTCGGCGAGCGTTTCACACGCGACCTACGGGGAGCGCGGCACCGCTCCATCTCGCTCTGCATCCCCCTTCACGGAAGAGACGCCTTCATCGGCTTGCTGGCGGTGGGTGTCCTGGAAGAGACCTCCGAGCGCGCCAGAGCCTTCGACCTCGAGATTGTGACCGGTCTCTCGAACCAAGTCATTGCCGCCTTCCAAAGCGCCGCGGTGCACGAGGGCACTTGCGTGTCCTACCACCAGATGATCGAGGTCTTTGCCGAGTGCATCGACGCCAGGGGACCCCACTCCCGCGGCCATTCCAAGTCTGTGAGCTACTACGCCTCGCTCATCGGCCGGCAGATGGGTCTCTCGGAAAGCGAGTTGGAGACCCTCGAGTTGGCTGGGTACCTGCACGACCTCGGCAAGATGTTCGTCCCGGAGGAGTTGCTCAAGAAGCCCGACGCACTCACCAAAGAAGAGTACAAGCTGATTCGGGATTCGGTGCCCTTGGGCGCGGATCTGCTGCAGTCGATTCCCGGTCTGTCGGAGGTCGCGGAGACCGTCCGCCATCAGGCCGAGAACTGGGATGGCAAGGGCTATCCGGACGCCCTCAAAGGCGAGGCGATCCCGTTGGGGGCCCGCGTTCTGAGCGTCGCCAGCCGGTTTACGTCCATGCTCTCCCAGCGTTCGTACCGCAAGGCCATGACAGTGGTGACCGGCGCCATGGGCACGCTGTCTCATGAATCCGGGGTGTCGCTCGACCCGACCGTAGTGCAGGCACTGCTCTCGGCGATGGGGCGTGGTGCTTAGAAGGCCGCGCCGGCCCGGCGCCCGCAGGTCGCGGCGCAGTGCCGAGCTTTGCAGATTGAGACACTGATGGCAGATCCAATACGAGTCCTACTCGCGTGTCCTCAGGAGGCGGCGAGCCTCGACTTGGCGGCCCACCGGCGCAATGGTGAGCAACTCCAGGTTGTGGGCTCGCTGAAGCGCGGGGAGGACACCTTCGAACAGTGCGGTCGCTTCAGCCCGGACGTCCTCCTCCTCGACGTGGACACACTCGAAGGGAACGCGTTCCAGCTCACCAAGCGCCTGGTGCTGGAACACCGAGAGACGGCGGTCATCTTCATGTCCTCCAGCAAGGAGCCGGAGGATCTCCGCCGGGCCATGCTCGCCGGAGCGGCAGAGTACCTGATCAAGCCGACCGAGGCGGAAAGCGTCGCCGCAGCCATCTACGACGTGATCGAGGTTCGCGCGGAGCGGGCTGGGTCCGACCCTTCGCCGCGGCTCCCCGTGGCTACCCCGGCCCAGTGCAAGGTGGTGGCCGTTGCCAGCGGGAAGGGCGGGCTCGGCAAGACCACGATCGCCGTGAACCTGGCAGCTTGTCTCTGCACAGGAACGGAGAGCACAGTCACACTGTTGGGGCTGGAAAGCGGCGACTGCGGTGTGCTCCTGAACCTGGCCCCCAAGCACTCAATCGCGGAGCTGTCGGCAGCCCTCGACGAGGTTGACCTGGAGTTGCTCGAGGGGTACGCGACGAAGCACGAGTCTGGCTTGACGCTCTTCACCGCGTCCCGCGGATCACTCGGCGGCGAGGCGAGCGTCGTGACTGTCGATTGCGCCCTTCACGTGATTCGGTTGCTGCGAGAGTCGCGGGACTACGTAGTTGTGGATACGCCGCTCTTCCAGACCAAGCAGGAGATGGTGGTCCTGGAGGCGGCGGATGAGATCATCTGCGTGACTTCGTCCTGGGACCTGCTGGCAGTGCGCAATACAAAGCTGTTCCTGTGCATGATGCCTGAGGGCTGTCAAGAAAAGACCAAGATCGTCATCAACAGGGCCGACCGAACCGACATGATCCGCGACACGCACATTCAGAAGACCCTGGGGATGGACATCTCTGCCGTGATCCGGAATGACGCGAAGGTCGTGCCGAAATCTATCAATGTCGGGACGCCCTTCGTCGTTGGCGAAGAAGGCACCTCAGTGGCTCAGGATATGGTGCAACTCACCCGCTTGGTGACCGGCAGCGTCGTGGCTGCTGAGACGCACAAGCGAAGAGCCTTCAAGCTCTTCGGTTAGGTCGGCGCCTGAGGTAAGAGGGACCGAGAGAGGTCTCTGCGGCGCGACCGTCGCAGCGGCGTGGGTGTTCACTTGGCGGATGCGACCCGCCTCGGGCCGGGCGCTCCCCTCGCGTCCCGGCACACCCCTTCTGGAGGAGCCAGGTGATACGTTTCTGCGGTCACACCATGGGCACGCCGGAGTCGACGCCCGAGGAGTCCATCGAGCTGTTCGCGGCATTGGGGTTGGGGGGCATTGAGTTCGTCTGCGACGAGAGCTCGGGGGTTAACGTGGGGCTGTCGTCTCTGCAGCGTTCGCGCCTCGCCGCCCGGGCCCACTCTGCTGGGCTCGAAGTCGTTTGTCTCACTCCCTACCAGTGGGAGATCGCCAACGCCGACAAGCAGGTTCGGGCCGAGCAAGTGCATGGGCTGGTGGAGTACGTGCTGATGGCGGCGGAGATGGGGTGTCGCCGAGTGCGCGCCTATGGTGGACGAGAGGTGGCAGGCCCCGCCAGGTCTGACGCGCTCCGCCGAGCGGCCGCCTCGCTACGCGAGGTGGCGGAGGCAACCGAAGCGCTCGACGTGATCCTCTGCGTCGAGAACCACATGGGCACCCTTACCCGCGGAGGGCGGGAGACCATGGAACTCCTCCGACTTGTGGCCCACCCCCGGGTGCAGGTCCTCTACGACCCCGCCAACGCACAGCAGTGCAGCGGCGAGACGTGGGAGGAGACGTGGCGGATCCAGTCCAGCCACCTCTCCCATGTCCACGCGAAGGACTTCGCGCTGGAGGGTGACAAGCGCGCCGCTTGCCTCATCGGCGCCGGGGTCGTTCCCTGGCGGGAGATCATGGTAGAGCTGCGCGAAGCCAACTACACGGGCTTCGTGTCGCTGGAATACGAGAAGAAGTGGTACCCGGACATGCTGCCCGACGCAGGCACCGGCATGGCCCAGTGTGTGAGGACACTGAAGAGCTACCGGAAGGCGTGACCTCGCCTGTTCCCTGGTCGGACGGCTT
>PEVN01000433.1 GCA_002779825.1 Armatimonadetes bacterium CG06_land_8_20_14_3_00_66_21
CTGCAGCTTGGCGTTCTTTCCTTTGAGGAAGTAGGTGGCGCCCAAGAGATAGTCGCGCTCGCGGTCGTTGACGACGGCCTTGCTCGGGTCCCACTGCTCGTAGCGCGCAACGACCTGCCAGGTGTCGTTGAGCCGGTAGCCGTACAGCAGATAACCGCCGTCGCTGCGGACGGCGGCATCGTCGGCGCGCACCGCTTCCAGTTCGAGGGTCTGCGGGCCGTTGTTGTAGGACAGCTCCGCCCCCAGGCGATTGCGCTTCGTGCGCGCCGCGGTGGTGTCGCCTTCGGCGCCGTACAGGCCCAGTTGGAGCGTTTGGCCGTCCGGGAGTCGAGGTTTGTGAACCAAGCGACCGAGGAGCGCCTTCTGGTCGTTGTCGTCAGTGGCGTTCTGGCGCGGCCCGCCGTCGTTGAAGAGCCCCACGGCAAACTCGACGCCCGGGTACTTGCCGCGAAGCTGAGCTCCTACGTCGCGCACATCGCCGACGCGCCCCGCGCGAATGCCCAGAGCGCCGGTGTTGAACAGTGCTCGCTCAACGGTCAGCAGCTCGGAGGAGGAGCGCAGACCTTCCATGCTCATCGGCACCTTGTACTGCCCGACGTCCAGCGCCAGTTCGGGGCTCAGCGCATAGCTGATGAGCATGTCCTGCAGCACGTTGCCCGCAGCGTTCACGGCCACGCTGGTCACATTGCCCCCTGCCGTCGTGGTGTTCAGCCCCAGGACCTTCGTCGTGTCGAACATCGTCCGCCAAGTCACTTTTGGGGTGATCTCGCCCGAGAGGCTCAACTCCATGCGCCGCAGCCGGACCGAGTCCGCCGCTTCGCTGTCCGTGCTGTACCAGCTCTGCATGAGCCCCCCGATCTTGATCTTGCCGAACCCCGCCGCCACCGGCTGGGGCGCTTTCGCCCGCTGCTCGGTCTCTTGCTTCTGCTTGTCTTCGATCTCCTGCAGCCGCTTCTGCAGGTCCGCGATCGCGCGCTTGAGCTCGGCGATCTCGCCCGCGCCCTGGGCGAGCGCGCTGCCCCCAGAGATCACCAGCCCCAGCAACCACGCCACGGTCCACACTGATCTTCGCATTGCCGTTCTCCTCCTGCGCAGCTTGAATTGCTGCGCCCTACCGCAATCGTAGGCCCTCGCCCGACCCAGGTCCATCGGCGAACTCCCTGAATCTTTGGCGGGTTCAGGGGATTCCCTGAAGATCCGCGCCGCGGCCTCAGCCGGCGCGCTCGCCGGCGTCGCCGAGGATTCCCGTGTCCATGGCGTGCCGCACCAGTTGCGCCCGCCGGGTGAACCCCAGCTTGTCCATGATCCGGCGCTTGTGCGTTTCGATGGTCTTGACGCTCAGGAAGAGCTGTTCGGCGAGTTCCTTGTTGCTGTACCCCTGCGCCACCAGGGCGACGACTTGCCGCTCCCGTTCGGTCAGTTCCTCTGCCTGCCGCGGTCTGGTGCGGCCTGCCGCCGAACTGCCGTCGGCACGGACGTAGCGATCGATGAGGACCCGCGACATCGCCGGGCACACGAACGTCTCCCCCGACTGCACGGCGCGAATCGCGGCCGTCAGGTCCGTGTCAGCCGACTTCTTCAGCACGTAGCCGCTGCACCCTGCCCGCAGGAACTGCGCCAGGTACCCCTCGTCGTCGTGCATGGTCAGGACCACGATCTTCGTGGCCGGCAACAGCGCCTTCAGCCGGCGCGCGGCCGCCAGCCCGCTCAACCTCGGCATGCTGATGTCGAGCAGGACCACGTCGGGCGCGCACGCCGCGGCGCGCTCGACGGTCTCCTTGCCGTCCGCGGCCTCCCCGACCACGACCATGTCGGTCTCAGCGTTGAGCAGCAGCTTCAACCCGGCGCGCAGCACCGCGTGATCGTCCGCCACGAAGACGCGAATTGGCCTGGTGCGTTCAGCCACCCGACGGCACCTCCGTGAGTGGCGCCTCCACGAACACCGTCGTCCCTTCTCCGGGGGCAGACTCCAGGTGGAAGCGGCCGCCGATCAGTGCTGCCCGTTCTCGCATCCCGAACAAGCCGAGACACCGATCCGACTCCGGGGAGGTCGTCTCCTCATCGACCACGAAGCCGCGACCGTCATCTTCTACGATGGTCAACAGCGAGGCGTCCCGGCGCTTCAGCAGCACGCTGACGGTGCGCGCCCGGGCGTGTTTGGCGACGTTGGTGAGCGCTTCCTGCACGAGGCGGTAGACGGCGGTCTCCACCTCCGGCGACAGCGGCAGCTCCGCCGGCTCCGGACAGTCGAAGTCGACGGCGATCCCGAAGCGGTCGCCGAATTCCCGGATGAATCGTCGCAGCGCCTCCGGCAGCCCGAGATCGTCCAATGCGCTGGGGCGTAGCTCACGTGCCAGCCGGTGAACCTCCTCCAGCGCGTCGGCGAGCTCGGCGCGCAGATTACCGACCTGCTCCCATGCCGCGTCGGCCGGGCACGATGACTCCAGCACTTTCAGTCCCACCATCAGCGAGGTGAGTGTCTGGCTCGTCTGATCGTGCAGTTCCCGGGACACCCGTTTACGCTCGTCTTCCTGGGCGGTGATGACCTTCTGGAGCAGGTGCTTGCGCGCCCGCTTCTCGCGCTCCAGCGCCTGTCTGGAACTGAGCAGGCTGGCGGTCATGGCGTTAAAGTCCGCGGCCAGCTTTCCGATCTCGTCCTGGGCGCGGACGGGCGCGGTCTGGGTGAAGTCGCCGCGGCCCACGGCCCGCGTCACCTCTATCAGTTCCCGGATCGGCTCGACCAGAACCGTGGTGACCAACGCGGCCAACGCCACGCCCGCCAGTCCTGCCAGGATGGTGGCCACGAGCGCCCGGCGTGTCGTCACGGCAATCTGCGCGTTCAATCGCCGCTCGGACATGCCCACCCGTACCGTCCCGGCCCGACCCTCCAGGATCGGCGCCGCCACATCACGAATCCAACCCGCCGTCGTGCGCAGTCGGGACACGTGTGCCAGTGCGGGGCGCTGTGGCCGGTTCGCCCTCAGCAGTTCCAGCGACGGCGGCTGGTCCAGCGTGTGATCCACCGGCGCGCCTTGGCCGTTGAGCACCAACACGTACTGAATCTCGTCGTTGTTCGCGCACGTGTCGAGCAGCAGGCGGTGAAGGGCGAACACGTTGTCCGTGAGCAGGAGGTCGGTCGACTGTGCCGCCACGTCCCGCGCCAGGCTGAGACCTTTCATCTCCAGCTCCCGG
>PEVN01000502.1 GCA_002779825.1 Armatimonadetes bacterium CG06_land_8_20_14_3_00_66_21
ATTCCACTTCTTCCGCAGCGCCAGCCCCAGCCTCACCTGCGACGGCAAGTACCTGATCCTGTCTGGGATCGCCCCGCAAGGTGGCGCCGTCGCCCGGGTGCGGACCGACGACCCGGCGAAGCCCGATCTCATCGCCTTCACCGAAAAGCGGCTGTTCGCTTGGGGGACCCTCTCACCCGACGAGCGAACCTACGCCACCTCGATCGGCACCAAGGAAGGGGAAGGCTTCTGGGACCTCTGCGCGGTGGACGTGCAGGCACACCAAGCCGCAGCAGCTCGCCTGGGGCCGACCCCAGTGGAACTACCGGCCGGTGTGGTCGCCCGACGGGCGGAAGATCGCCTACGTCGGCCGCAATGTCGATGTCCGCGTGTTGACACTGGGCGGGCTGCCGCAGCCAAGCCTGGCGCTGGTGGTGGCGCCGACCGACAAGGGCGCCACGGCAACGCTCACATGCACCGGCAAGGAAGCGACGACGGTAACGGCAACGTATCAGCTCTTCGACGCCGCCAGCGCCGAGGTCGCCTCCGGTGCGCTCACCGCGCAGCCCGTGCCGCTGAAGCCGGGCGAGGTGGTGGAGTTCGCGCTCCCAACTGGCGCGGCCGCCGCCCGCACGATGAAGGCAACGGTGGTGGCGCAGACCGGTGAACGCGCCATTGCCCTCGCTACAATACCTGCACCGTAGCGGGAACATCGCAGGCGCGCGCGTCGTCTGATTGCCCAACCGACCGGAAAGGGGAGATCGTGCCATGTCGCTCTACCGGAAGCCGCCGAGACGTGGGGCTGTGCCTGCCGTGACCGTGTGGGTGTGTGTCCAGTGGGTGTTCGCGCCTCCCGGCGTGGCGCAGCCGCCGCAGGGGGTAAACGTGGCCGGCACGTGGGCCATGTTTCGCGGCACGCCGCAACGGACGGGTAGGGCGGAAGCCGCGCCTGCTCTGCCGTGGACGCTGGCGTGGAAGGCCAAGGCGTACAGCCTTTACTCGTCGCCCGCTCTGAGCCATGGACTCGTGTTCTGTTCTGGCATCGGGAACGGGGCCGTAGCGTTCGACAAAGCGACCGGCGAGCGGCGTTGGCGTCACACAGAGCTCCCGACGTATTGGTGGTCGTCACCGGCGCTGGCCGAGGGCACGCTGTACGTGGCGGCCGGGTCCGCCAAGCTGGCAGCGCTTGACGCGTCCTCGGGACGCGTGTTTTGGCAGGTCGACTTGCGGAACGAGGCCGAGGCAGGCGCCATCAATGCGTCGCCACTGCCGGCCGGAGACAAGGTGTTCGTCGCGACACAGGGCGGCGGACTGCTCGCCCTTGACGCCAAGTCCGGCAAGCAGTTGTGGCGCGCGGTCATCGGGACCAGCGTCAGCTCGCCCGCTGCCGACGGAGACACGGTGTTCGTGGGCTCCCGCGACGGCATGTACGCCGTCGGCGCCGACACGGGGAAGCTGAAGTGGTGGGCCGACCTGCCGAGGGGCGTCGACGCGTCACCTGCCGTTCTGCAGGGCGCCGTGTACGTCGGCGGACGGGACGGCTGCGTCTATGCCCTCGCCGCCGACAGCGGGAAGATCCAGTGGCGCCAGCCGGTGAGCAAGCAGTGGCTGCATTCGTCGCCGCTCGCGACCGACGACTCCGTCGTCGTGGGGACGTTGGACGGAGACGTGGTGTCGCTTGATCGGGCAACCGGCAAGCAACGCTGGGCGACCAGGCTGGGCGGCGCGGTCTACTCGTCGCCGGTGCTGGCCGGGGACCGGGTGCTGATCGGCAGCCGCGACTGCTCTCTGTACGCGCTGAGCCTGACGGGCGAAATCCTCTGGCGCTTCCAGACGCGCGGCTATGCCCACTCGACACCAGCGGTGGATGACAGCGGCGTCTACTTCGCCGGCGGGGACGGCACGCTGTACGCCTTCACCACCGTCCGCGACGACCTGCCGATGACCCGAAGCGATCTGGTGAAAGCCGTTGTCGATGCCGTCGGGCTGCGCAAGTGCCCCGAAGTCCCGGAGAAGCTGGGGTTCCAGAGCGTGCCCGAGGCAGACCCCAACTACGCCGCCATCGAGGCCGCCGTCAGCCACTGCCTGATCGGCGAGTTCTACCAGACGGTCGGCAGAGGGGGTGGACCGTGGCGCCGCGCCGTGCTCCAGGAGCCGACCGAGCCGATGAACCGACAGGAGTTCACGGCGTTTCTGGAGAAGCTGCTGTGGACGTTTGCGCCGTTGGGTATCCCCGTTCCAGCGTTCGAAGAAGCAAAGCTCGCCGACGCCTGGGAGTTGCCGGCGTGGCTGGGCCGCGTGCCCGGCAAGATCGTCGGCTGCGGACTGCTGAAGGCGAAGCCTGGCGGCCGGCTTGACCGAATCGCCCCAGTGACCCACGGCGAAGCCCGGCAGGCGTGCGAACTGCTGCGGCAGTGGGCGGCCAACGCACCCGCCAACCGCAACTATTCGCTGGTGAACCGTCTGACGGAGTTGATTCGAGAGGGCGAACCGAGAGACCGCGCCGCGTTCCAGACGCGGCTCCGCTACCTGCAGCAAGGAGTTGGTCGAAGATGAGGCTTCCGCAATCGCCGCAAGGACTGCCCCGAAGACTCGCGTTCCTTGTGGCAGCCGCAGCATGGGTGGCGACGCCGAGCGCGCAGTCCCAGCCGCCGGAAGCCCCACTACTGCGCGCCGAGCCCCCACGCCTCCCGGTCGACCAGTTTGGCCAGCAGCCTCAACTGCCGCCTCAGGTCGTGTTCGGACGCGACGGCATGACCATGCAGATGCTTGCCCCCGGTGGCGCCGGCCGGCAAGGCGCGCTGGCGCTGTCCGACAAGTACGTTTTCGTCTTGCTGGACGGACAACTGTACCAGTACGACATCGACACGCTGACTCTGCGCAACCAAGTGCGTGTGGCTCCGGTCGTATTCGAGCAGATGCCGATGACCCTGCGTACCCAACCGCGTACGCCGATGATCCCGCCTGAGCCGAATCGCGCCTGGCTCGGCGTCTCGCTGCAGCCTCTGCCCGAGGACCTGGCGAAGCAGCATGGACTCGTGGCAGGCGCTGGTGGTCTGGTGACCGAGGTGGTCGTCGGCAGCCCTGCAGATAAGGCCGGGCTGAAGGCCGGCGATGTCATCGTCTCGTTCGACGGGCAGCCGGTTCCGTCGCTGGAGGAGCTTGTCAACCGCGTCCGCACAACCGACGTAGGGAAGAAGGTAGCAGCGGCGATCATCCGGGACGGCGAGAAGAAGACGGTGACCGTCGAGATGACCAAGATGCCGGAGCTGCCTGGAAGGTAGAGCACTCGCCGGTGCCAGACAGCGGAGCGAGCAAGTTGCCTGCTCCGCTCTTCTGGCGAATGGTCCCATCAGGACGCCCGAGCTTGTTGGGGGGCTGCGCGGAGTACCCCAACGAGTTGGGGCGTCCAGAAGCGCTCTGAAAGGAGACTGACGATGGACCGCCGCGCTCAATCTGACGGTTGTGGCGGCGAGCCAGTGCCCGAACTGGTGGACGACGGGGCGAAGTGGGGCGCAGCGTGAGTGGAAAGGAGGTACGTCAATGGACGGACGACTGCTGAGTGCGCTGACGTGCCCTGAGTGTCGAGGCGAGCTCGGCTTCGCTGGGGACGAGGAGGGAGGTTGGCCCGTCTCGGGCGAACTACGTTGCGCCGAGTGCGGCCTTGTCTTCGAAGTGAGCGACGGCGTGCCCGTTCTCGTGGTGCCCGGCACCGACATGGACGGAGCGCAGTGGGAGGGCAAGGAACGCCAACTCGCGGAGTGGGTGCCCCGGAACTTCCAGCGCGCGCTGCAGCCGGACCGCGTGCCGGCGCCCCTTCACAAGTTTGTCGAGACAGCCCGTGCTACCGAAGGGATTGTGCTGGACATTGCCAGCGGCCCCGGCGGCTCATACTGCGTCGAGACGATGCGGGACGGGCCGCCCACGGGCCTGCTGGTCATGAGCGACCTCGGCGCGCCGGTGATGCAGAGGTGGCGGAAGCACCTTCGCGAAGTGGGGTGGGACAGCCGGTGCTCCAACATGGGGCTGGACGCGCGGCGACTGCCCTTCCGAGACGCTGTTCTGGACGCCCTCACGTCCGTCGGTGGTTTCTCCAACATCGTGGGGAACCGCCAAGCGTACGCAGAAGCCTCGCGCGTGCTGAAGCCGGGCGGGCCGTTGATGGAAGTCGTCCGGCTGTACGAGGAGGGTGGACCGACACACCGACTCCTGACAGAACAGGGCCAGGTGGCGACGACCTGGTGCGACTATGAGGCGTTCCTGAATGAGAGCGGCTTCAGCGTCACGTCTTGCGAGCTTCTGAACCAAGGCCGCGGCAAGACCGATCCCAACGACGGTCTGCCGGTGGGCGACGAGGCCTGGGAGCACCGGGTGGTGTTCGCGGTTCGGCAGTGACCGGGGCGTCGCAGGAAGGCCAGATGCCGGCGAGACAACTCATGAACCTCAAGACACGGCGAATCCCTATCGGAAGCGCAACGTTCGCAGTTGCTCTGATCACAGCCGCGACGAGCATGACGGCTGCTGAGGAGCGAACCACTACGCGTCTGAGCCAGACCGTCGATGGCGTCTCGGTCCGCTTCACCGACGCCAAGTGGTGCACGCTGCAGGACCTCGGCCGGAAGCCCGGCTCGGGCGATGACCCGCGAGACAAGGGGCTGGCGATCTGGTACGAGGTCGAGTCCGATGATCCGGCGATTCAGGCAGCGGTGGACGGGAAGCTGGCGCGTCATCTGATGTCGGTCACAACGCCAAGCGAGTCGGGCCGTCCACTGCGGGCCGAATGGCAGAAGGACCGACAGTGGGTCTGGTAGAGTGGCGTCGACCCGCGCTGGGACAAAGCGATCATCGACTTCGAGCTTTTCGACCCCCGGGCGCCCCCGGACGCGACGGCGGAGTTCAGCGATCCACTGGAGTTCAAGGGCATCCTCATCCCCCATGGAGACGGCGGCGTCATCGAGGTGAACCGCACGCTGACCACGCTACAGGGCACACCGATCACGCTGGAGAAGGTGGGGCTGCAGACCAAGCGAGCAAAGGAAATCGTCTTCGTGATGCGGTGGCTGCCGCCCCAGGACCTCCCCGACCTCTACGCCCACCCGGTCCTGACCGGTGGCCGCGTTGTGGATGACAAAGGTACTGAGCTGCCGGCGCGTGGCCGGGGTTGGCACGCCGGGGATGAGCTCGAAGGCAAACCGGGCCGTGAGACGCTGCGGGCGCCGGCCGAGTTTGTGCCCGGGGCGAAGACGTGCGATGTGACCGTGCGCGTCGAAGAGAAGGCTGCCAGCCTTCGACAGGGGAAGTGGTACCGGCGGTTCCGGTTCGAGTTGCCGCTGCAAGAAGTGCCGTTCGAGACAGAGGCAGCCAGTCCGCCGCCCGTGGCCACTGTCCAGGGCGACGGCGTCACCGTCACGCTGGAGAGCCTCGAGGCGATGCTGTCCGGTAGCACTCCGCCTCGGGACTACCGCGCCCGCCTGTGGATCGTGCCCAAGGAGGGGGCGCAGCGCGAGCAACGACTCTGGCTGCTCAAGCGTGTCAACGCCACCGACGACGCGGGCAACGAGTACGTGGGCGCCGTCGGCTTCCAGCGCCTGCTGTGGAAGGCGGACGGCACGCCGGTACGCCTTGGCGAATGGGGATGGTCGGTCCGTCCCACCAGTTTCGCACGCCGGCAGGGCAAGCCGACGAAGCTCGACGTGCAAGCCGAGATCGTGGCGGTTGACCGGTTCGAGCGGATGCTGGATTTCGCCGACCTGCCGATGCCCAAGTCGGGCGAGTTTATCGAGTTGCTGAACAAGGTGCAGGAGACCGGCGCCGGTGGTCAGTTCGCGATACGACGATTGGGCTACTTCGCTGAGAAAGAGCTCCCGCTGACCATGAGCGACGAGCGCAAGGAGACATTCCGCCCGCCCGTCGGCATTGCGGTGGTCCGCAGTACCTGGCTCCCGAGCATGCGCCGGGTGGCACGGCCGTCCACGACGTGAAGCCCTACCTCTAGTGCGAAGCCGCCGCTGATGACCAGAGCCGTTCGTTGAAGGAGCGCGGTCAGACGACCCAGACCCTCGACGGCGACGCGTTCGCCGAGAAGACCTCCGCTGAAGGCACGTGGCGCACGTTCCTGCTGACGCCGCCCTGGCCCGAATCGGGGAAGCTAAGCCTGGAGTTCCGGGTGGTGGAGACGCTCGACACTGGCATCGCCGAGACTGTAGCGTTCAGCCGCGTGCCAGCAGTGCAGTAGCCGACCAATCCCCCGTAGGGTAAAGCGCCACCTTTGCCCTACGGATTGCCGTTGCTGGGAGGAATGCCTCATGAGACGACCCGCCCCGCTGCGAATCTGCCTTCTGCTGTCAGCCGCGGCCACCGGTCCCCTCGCTACCGCCCAACCTCCCTCCGCGCGCCAACTCGACCCTCGACCGCTGCCGCGCGCCTATCCGCCGTTCGAGGGCAAAGCGGATCTCGCCGGTGTGGCGCTACGCAGCGACGGCAAGACGCCGTGGGCGAACGCGAGAGTGGAGCTGTTCTGGTTCGGTGCGGACGAACCCATGCCCTCGGGTCCTCCCGACCAGGAACCCGAAGTCGTCACAGTTTCGGATGGTCGAGGACGGTTCGGCTTCCACGGCCTCCCGGATGGCCAGTACTGGCTCCGAGTCTCGGAACGGGGGGAGGGCGGGGAAGAGAAGCAGATCCCGCAACGGTCTGTGCGCGTGGACATCGAGCAGAGGCAAACACCGGCGCCACTCCGTGTGGCGATGGCGAACCTCACCGTGCGCGGGCAGGTGCTGCTGACCGACGGTGGACCGCCGGTAGCCGGCGCCGAGGTCGAGGTGTACCGCGAATCGCGCTACACGCCCACGGGTGGCGCTTCGGGGCGACGGGTCGCGTCCCGCACGGCGGATGCGGAGGGGCGCTTCCACGTGGACGGACTCGACCCGGCCGACTACCGCTTCGACGCGAAGGACGCCGCAGAGCCGGAAGACAGCGAGGAACGGGGCCGCCAAGCGATTGCACTTCCCGAGGGTGGGGTTGCCGAACCAGTGTTGATCGTGCTGCGACCCTACACGATCCGTGGTGTCGTGCGGGACAAGGACGGCGCTCCCGCACGCGACGCTGCTGTGGTGCTGGGCCGGTCGGCACGCGAGGGACTCGTCATTCCGCTGCAGCCCGAAGACGCTAAGGGGGTCAAAGTCGTCCGGGCTGACGCCGAGGGACGGTTCGTCCTCGGCCCGATCGGTCGTAGTCGCTCCGGTGGGTACTGGTTGTTCGCCAGCGGGGCCGACGGAACCTCCACTGCAACGACGCTTCGACTCGATTCGCGCGACAGCCCGCCCGAGTTGGTGGAACTCCAGCTCACCCACACTGCGATCTCCGGCACGATCGTCGACGCCGACGGGAAACCGCTCCCCGAGATGGTGGTCCGACGATGGAAACTCACCCCGGAACCGGGATACCGGCAGCCTGACGTCCTTGCCGCGACCGACGCTGAGGGCAGGTTCCGCTTCCCTGGCTGCGATGCCGGCACGTTTCGCCTGACGGCCTGGAAAGAGCGCCTGTCGCTGGCGCCCGCCGAGGTGACGGTGGCAGCGGGCGCCGAGGCGACAGTGCAACTCAAGCACGTGACGACAACGCTTGAGGGCGTGGTCGTGCGCCCCGATGGCAAGCCGTGGCCCAAGGCGCGGGTGTCCGTGGGCGCACAACAGGCGACGACCGACCAGGCGGGACGCTTTCGGCTAGCCGACCTGTTGCCAGGCAAGCAGAACGCGTCGATCCGGGATGCCACCGGGCGATACAGTCGGGCCGCACAGGTCAGTCCCGACCTGGCTACTACTACAACCGTACTTAGCTCGGGGCAGGTCTCCGACCGCCCCGAAACGCTTGACCGGAAGGTCTCAAAGGGCTGCGAATCCACGGGATTCGAGGAGACCTGTCGGTCCGGGGAGCGGCGGGGTCAGGAGACCCTCGCCGAGCACATTCGCGCTAAGTACGGTTGTAGTACTACGCCAACGAGACCCGTTCGTCTCGTGCTGCCGGACTACAAGCCCGTCGTGGTGCTGGCCATCCAGCGACCAGACGGGAAGCCCGCTGCTGGCGCCCGGATCCATACTGCCATCCACGTCTTCGAGGCGGATGGCAGCCCCTGCTCCTACGGCGTCCGGGACGCCACCCTCAAAGCCGACGGCAGACTGCGCTACGTGATGGAGGTGCCTCGCGGAGGCCGGCTCCAGTATGTCGTCTTGGCGCCCGGCATCGGCTGCGCGCAACCTGCGAGCCTCGAGGTCACCGGTCTTGAGCGCGACAAGGTCGTGCCGATCCGCCTACGTCCCGCCGCCTCACTCAGCGGTGTGGTGAGGGAGGAGACCACCGGCAAGCCGGTGGGTGGCGTCATGCTTACTCCCTACCGGAAGGCCGAGGGGGATCCCGGAGGTCGCCTGTGGAACTACCTGTTCAAGCCGCACCCGACCGGCGACGACTCGATCTTCCCAGCGACCTCTTCCCGCGATGGCGATGGCGCCTTCACCTTGGAGCCTTTGGGTGCTGGCACCTACGAGCTGAAGGTCTGGGACACTTTCGGACACGAGCATACGGAGACCATTGAGCTGGCCGAAGGCAAGAACCGCAAGGGCGTTGAGTTCCGCGTGCCAGTGCCGGCCGATGCCGCCTTCGTGACCGGCCGCATCGTCGGCACCGACCACGAGCCCGTCGCCAACACCGAAGTCGGTCTTCGCCTTTGGCAGACCTGGAGCAACCGTCAGCCCACGACCCCCGAGTTCTTCGAGGGCTCCGGCAAGCTCCGTCGCGTGGTCACCGACGCGCAGGGCCGCTTCCACCTCGGGCCCTTGGCGCGGCGTCCCTGGATCATTGTGGCGGGTGATCGAATGCACGTGGACGAGTACGGCATTGTGGCGTCGCTGGACCGCGGACTGGTAGAGAACGTCACCCTCGCGGTGCCACCAAAGAGGCGGTGAGCTGGAACCATGGAGAACCACCCCGAACCGGACCCGTGGTGGAGCGTACAGGAGCAGTTTCGCCCGGCCATCGAGAGCGTCTTGCGATCATGCACCCAATGGTTCGGCGAGCGTATGACAGCCCTCTACCTGGCCGGAAGCGTCGCGTTCGGCGAGGCGTGGCCCGGGGCGTCTGATGTGGACTGCTTCATCTTTTTGGAGGCGGCGCCCGACGAGAGCGACGCGCGTTGGTGCGAGAGCCAGGCAACCAGGCTGGCGCGGGAATACCCCGTGGTCAGCGAGTTCCACCTAGTCGTCCACTCTGTTGACCGGCTGCGCACGGACACGACCTGGCGGTACCTGCTCCGGCATCCGCCGTGCGGCTGCACGGGACCGACCTCCTCGCGGAACTGCAGAGGCAGGGAATCGACACCCCGATACCGTCGCAGGAAGCCGCGCGGTCCATGGCTGCAAGCATGGAGAAGATCCTCGACGAAACCGAACAACGAGGCTTCCCAGAGCGGATCTGCAAGCTGCCCGCAGACCCCCGTCTGGCGACAAGGAAGCTGGCCCGGTGGTTCATGATTCGCGAGGGAGCCCACCTGCTGATCGCGGAGGGCGCCTTCCCCTCTTTCCGGCAAAGCGACGTGCTGGACCAACTCAAGGCAACGTACCCTCAGTGGCGTGCCCTCTTCGTGCTGACGGAGAGGATTCTGGACGATCCGTTCAGGGCAGGTGTGCCCCCTGACGAGTTCCTTGGGCGGGCTGCTCCGTCCCTGCGGTGGGCGATTCGGCGGATCGCGTGCGGCTGATTGCTTGGGCCGCGACGGAACCCGGGAACGCCGAGTGGTATGCGCGGTTCGGCAGTGACGGAGCAATCGCTTCAGCAGAGCACTGCATAGCCCGACAGTCAGGAGTCTCTACATAGGTAAGGGCGCGCTCTCTCAGGGAGGTAGCGACATGCAAAGCCTCGACTCCGAACTGCTCACCCGCTATGCAACCACCCGCGACGCCGAGGCGTTCGCGGAGTTGATGATCCGGCACCGCGACTTGGTGTATGCCACCTGCTACCGAGTGCTGAGAAGCCGAGCCGATGCGGAAGACCTCTCGCAGGACTGCTTCCTGCGCTTGGCCCGGCATGCCGGCGCGATCCACACCTCGGTGACCGGCTGGCTTCACCGCGTGGCGGTGCAACGCTCGCTGGTGTGGATCAAGCGGGAACGGTCGCGCCTCCAACGAGAACAGGAGGTGGCGAACTTGGCTGACCACTCCGGCGAGGAAGCCACTTGGGAGGAGATCATGTCCGAGGTGGATCGCGCCATCGACCGCCTGCCGGGCAAGCTGCGCGAGCCACTGGTGCTTCACTTCCTGGGTGGCCGCGATCAGACCAGTGTTGCGCTGGACTTGGGGGTCTCCCAAGCGACCGTCTCACGCCGGATCAACCGGGCGGTCGAGCGGATCCGCGGCGATCTCAAGAAGAGCGGGTTCGGCATCTCGGCGGCTGGGCTGGCCGTGTTCCTCTCGACACGCACGGCCGAAGCTGCACCTGCCAGTCTGGCCGAAGCGTTGGGCAAGCTGGCACTGGCCGGTATCCGGCCGGGCGCCACGACGCTTGCCCTGACCGCGGCGTTCGGGGCCGGACGTGTCCTCACCGGGTGGAAGGTGAAGCTCACCTGTGTTGCCGTAGCCGCGCTTGGAGGAGGATTCGCTCTGCACCAAGCCATGCGCGGCTCTTCAACTCCACTGCGGGCGCAGCTACGCGCCGCCGAAGAGACTGGGGTTGGCGGCAGTTCCCTCACCTCGCGCCAGCGCGCTATCCCCGAAAGGGCAACAGGCAGCGGCGAACGTCGGATCCCCGTGTCGCTCCATCGCGGACCTGGCGACGCAACCCCTCGGCGCTTCGTGGCAGCAAAGGCCGGAGAGGCGCCACAGCCCAAGGCGTCGGCGCTGCCGTTCGGTCGAGCTGTCGGCGGACTGACCGCCCGACTGACCCCTGGCCAGACCACGTACCAGGAAGGGCAGAACGTCTGGCTCTACCTGGATGTGCGGAACGTTGGCGACGAGCCCCTCAAGGTGGCCTGGGGAAGGACCGTTGAGGCTCGCCTGCGCCTCACGAGCGCGACGGGAGAGGCACGGCACGTGACCAAGCCCGTGGTGCCGAACGTCGGTGTCACAACACTGCCCCGCGGCAGACAGTCTTCCGAGACCCTTTATGTCTCCGGCAACCAGTACGCCCTGTACGCGCCTCTCAAACCGGGCCGCTACCAGGCCATGTGGGAGGTCGCGAAGGGAGAGCAGGTCAAGGGCGGGCGCCTGCCGCCCACCACGGCGCCCGTCTCGTTCGAGATCCTCCCAACCGACAGCGCCTCACTGGTTTCCGCGGCCAACTCGGTACCCTACGGACCGGCGAGGGGCGGTCTCCGCACACGCGTCTTCGCGCAAGGGACCAAGTTCCCGGCTGGCTCGCCCATCGTGATCGGCGTCGAGATGAAGAACGTCGGCCAGCAGGAACGGCGGTACTACCAGCCGGTCATTGGGGACGATGGCTGCCTGACCGTCCAGGACGGCGCCGGGAAGGCGGCGCCTTACCTCTGTGGCAGCGTCCAGACGATGAACCCGAAACGCCCTCTGGCGCCAGGCAGAACCACTCTACTCGGCACCCTCGATCTGACGGAGTACTACCTGCTCCTCAAGCCGGGCACATACACGGTCAAGTACGTCGGCGATCAGTTCCCGCCGAGCAATGCGCTCAGCTTCGAGGTCGTGCCTGCCGAGGGGACAGACCCACTGCTGAGAGCCTTGACGGTCCTGGTCGAGAACCGCCCGAAGGAGTGGCACGTCGTCTCCCCCCGACCGGTCTCCTACCTGGAACAACCTGGTCCGCAGTGGAGCCGGGTCCATTGCCGGCGCTATACCTTCGAGCACAAGGACCAGTATGCCGACGGGTTGAAGCCTCCCAAGACCGAGCCCGTGTCACTGTGGATCGCCACCCAACGCGCAGTCAAGGAGCCGTGGCAGTTGAGCGAAGAGGAGCAAGCAGCGCAGACCGAGTACTGCGGCGAGTGTGCATTCGGTCACGTTTACCTCCAGCCGCCCCCCCCGACGGCCTTGGCCCGGTGGTCGGCGTTGAAGGACAATGTCATGGGGTGGTTGAGGTAGGCCGGCTGGCCGCTGCGAGTCGCACCGCCAGCGCTCGACTCAGGACAGCGAGGCACCATCGATTGATGGGTGCACGCGACGACTCGTGCACGGCGTTGAGTCTACAAGGAGCATGGACATGCGAAACTACCGACGGATCTTGACAGCAACTTTGGCCCTGGGCGCCGCCGCGACCCTCAGCTACGCCGGACTGCGCGGGCCGGGGAAGTGCTGTGGAGTGGTCATCTTCGACCGTTGGGATGCCTGCCTGCTCTACAGCGGTGTCTACGTGATGTACGTCTCCGAGGGAATCAAGGACGCGCTGCGGGATCACGCTGGCGAGGCGGTGCAGATCGACGCCACGGAGGTGTACCAGCCGCTCAACCCGGGCGAGGGCTTGATCAAGCGGTTCACCTACCTGGGTCCCGCTCCTGCCGCCGCGAACCGCGACTACTTGAGGCTCACGGGGCTCACGATCACCTGTCGCGCCGCATTCGAGGACGGCGCGAGGCCCGCCGTGCTGCTCGAGGTCGCGAATACCGACGACAGCGAGACCGAGGTCTTCACCGAGGAACTGGCGCCAACGCTGCTCACGAGGGACGCGACCCCTCCGTCACCGACGGCCTGCTGGGACGGTCCGTCTTACGCGCTCATTACTCGGCAGGGATTCTGGAACGGAGCCGACGAGTCACCGAGATGGCAGGGCAAAGGCGTCGCCAACGGCAAGACCTTCTCGTGGACGCTCGGCCAAGAGAACGCGCTGCCGCGGTCGTTCAGGCTGAAGCCCGGCGAGCAGAGGCAGGTCCGGCTCCACTTCGACCTGCCGCCGGGTGAGTACGATTTCCTCTGCGGCTACGGTGGCGGCTGCCACGAAGGCACGTGTGTCCCGAGCAACCTGGTGGCGTTCGACGTTGACGAAGCCGCGCGCGGGAAGGCAACGCCCAATCGCCGTGCCTGATCACTTGGGCACTGTCCGACGAACCCGCGGCGACGCTCGGCTCCTCAAGCTGTTCCCGCCAGACTGACGGTGACAACCATCCTCTGCTGCGGTCCGTTAGGCCTTGGCAACGTCAACCGTTGTCACGACCGATTGTCCGCCGGCTGCGTGTCTGGAAGGACGGAGGTGTCACTCCGATGGCCAAGATCCGGGTACTCCAGTTCACTGCGCTCCTGCTGTCGGTGTCTACCGGGCAAGTGGTCGCCCAGCCGCCCCAACCGCCGCCTGACCTCAGTCGAGGCGTCTCAATTGCTCTCGGCGAGACCAACACTGAGAACGGCATCTCGCTGATTCCCCCGAGGCGGGAGACGAAGTCGCGCGTGGCGACGATCGGCGGTCGGTCGTGTCTGGCCACGGACAAAGCTAACGGGCAGTACTGGATGGAGTTCTCGGTCTCCGCCGCGTACTGCGACCAACCGGCGGACACGGGGCAGGCGCTGGAGGTGACGTACTTCGATGGCGGCAAGGGGCCGGTCACGATCATGTACCGGGCGCGGGTGCGAGGCGTGAAGGCGGAGCACCACCTGCGGATTGCGCAGCGGACCGGAAGCGAGGAGTGGAAGACGGTGCGCGTGCTGCTGCCCGAGGCGACGCTGTCGGGCTGGCAGGGCGTGTGGCTGCTTCGTCTCAGCGGCGAGTCGTGGACCTTCGACGATCTCTGCGTGAGTGAGGTCCGGTTGGACCGCAAAGGCGTCTGGCTCCGGGCGACTCCCGCTGCTCTCGCCGCCGACGGGCCCGAGCCGTTCAGTCTGCGGGTGTGGGTGACTGACGAAGCCGGACAGGCGAGGAAGGAGCCGGTGACGGTGGAACTCACCGCCTCGGCGGGCAGCCTGGCCTCGGAAGTCGTGACGGCGGACGGCGTCGCCGAGACACCGTTCACTCCGCCGGTCGTTCCAGGCGATGTCGAGCTGACCGCCGAGTGCGGATTGGGCCGCTGTCAGGTCGCTGTTCCCGTGGTGCCCGGCAGAGGGCGGGTGCTGTCACGCTCGCGGATGCTGGGCTTCGAGCCGGGTGACCCGTTGGACACCGACAAGTGCCTCAGGACGTTCTGCGAACGGTTTGAGCTGTCCGCCAACACCGAAGCGCCGGTGCGGCTGCAACCGGGCGAGGTGGTTGAACTGCCGCTGAGGTTTGCCGAGATACAGGAGCCGGGTGACTACCCCCTGGAGATTCTCGCCGTTGCCCAGGAGACGGGCGACTTGGTGGAGGTACAGACGCGTTGGAAGCGCTGAACACGATGAACGTGTGCCACAGAACCACCGTCGGGCTCGGCCTTGCACTTCTCGCTGCCTACACGCTCGCCCACGCCCAGCCGCCCCAACCCAACTACGACGCCGAGGCAAAGGCCGCGACCGCAGCACTGGCCGCGGGGGAGCTGGGCAGTGCCGCCCGCCATGCTCGCTCGGCAGCGGCGGCGGCGGCGCAAACCGGCGACAGGGCGAAGGCGCTCGACTTGCTTGCGCGTGCAGAGTCGGCCGCGGACAACAAGGCAGACGCACTGGCGGCGTATGCGTTTGTGCAGGCGCTGGTTCCGGCTTCTTACGCCCTCAGCGAGAACGTCGTGAACTACGCCCCCGCGCTCTGCCGGGCTGTGGGGGCGCCCGCGCTGATTGCCGCTGTGGAGGCGCTCGCGAGGGGGGTCGCCGCGCTCGAAGCGACGGTCCCGCAGGCGCTCGTCGGCATCGCGTACCTGGGCTACCACCGAACCAAGGACTACGCGACGGAGAAGGAGCTGTGCGGCGAGGTGCTGAAGCGCTATCCGAAGGATCGGCCGGCATGCGCTCGGGCGAACCATTACACTGGATGCGCGCTGTTGGCCGAGGGTCAGTACGAGCAGGCGTACGCCACGTTTCGCGCGAACGCCAAAGACTACGGCGACCAGCGCGGCGTCGCCGCCAACTCACTTCACATGATCGTGTGGGGATTGTCGCAGCATGAGAAGAAGCCGCAGGAAGCGCTTGCCGCGGTGGCCGCCGTGTTTGAGTCGTTCCCGGACCAGGCGTGGGTGCTCGATCTGGACGCGCCGCTGGCCGTGCAGTCGGCCCGACAGGTCGACGACAAGGACGCGGCCCTTGGCCAGCTTCAGCGTCTGGTGGATCTCTGTCAGGCGCCCAACGCGCTGGTGCGGCTGTGCGCGGACATGGCGAACCTCTGCACCGACCTCGGCCGGTTCGCGGAGGCGCGCACGTTGCTGGAGAAGGGGGAGACGGCCGACCGCAATCCTCGCGCGCTGGCAGAGGCGTGGGAGCGCCTCGACGACAAGGCGTTCGACCGGGAAGACGCGGATGAAGGGCTTCGCATCGTGCGCCGGCGGATCGGCCGCGAGAAGTTAGACGACGCCGAGCGCATAGCGCGAGCGCTGGTTGAGGCGTCTCCCGGCAAAGCGCTCTCGCACGTGGCGCTCGGCGATGTCCACCGAACTCGGCGTGATGACGAGACCGCGGAACGCGAATACCGGCGGGCGTTGACCCTCGACGCCGGGCAGCCGGAGGCGCACTTCGGTGTCGCCATCGTGTACGAGCGCACCGGTCGCGAGGAACTGGCGTGGCGAAAGTGGGACTCGTTTCTCGCCAGGGCGCACGACGACTCGCGCGCCCTGGCAGTCCGTCACGGGTGGGTCATCGGTGACTCCGAGAAGCTCTCGCTGCCGAGGGGGCGCCGATCGTCGCCCGCGTTCTCGCCGGACGGCCGCCGACTTGCGTACTCGAAGCAGAACGGAAATCACTGGGACCTGTGCGCCCTCGACCTCGCGACCGTCCAGGAGACACTTGTCGCCAAGTGCCCCGATGACGCCAAGGGATACCACGTGCCAGTCTGGACGCCCGACGGCCGGAGCCTCGTCTTCGACGTGGACTTCGGCTGGCCGAACACCGACCTGCTCATCGTTCCCGCCGACGGCAGCGCGGCACCGAAGCCGTTCCTGCCGGACGTGACCAAGTCCTACAACGCCCGCTTCACCCTTGACGGCAAGCAAGTCACCTTCGCCGGCCCGGACAACAGCGTCTGGATCGCCGACGCCGACGGCCGCAACCCGAAACAGCTCATCCACAAGCTGCCTTGGGGCGAGATGGTCGGGCTGAGCACGCCGCAGTTGCTGCCCGACGGAGAGCGGCTGCTGTGCTCCGCGTCGCGGGATCAAGGGGAGACGTACGACCTGTACGCCGTCGAACTGGCGGAGCCGGGCAAGTACAGCCTCCTCGCGACCGGCGACTACCAGATCCGCTACGCTCTCCTCTCCCCCAACGCTCGTAGCCTCGTCTTCGCCCGCAGCGACGCCTGGCACAAGAAGGAAGATAAGCGACACCTCTGGATCATGCCGGCGGACGGCAATGCGACGCCGCAGAAGCTCGTCGACGGCACGTTCGAGTGGGAAGCGCCTGCCGCATGGTCGCCGGACGGCCGCAAGATCGTTTACGCTACGAAGGCCGGCGGTGAGGGCGGGTTGAGGGCTGGTGGCCGCCTCATGTCGAGCAACGAGATTCATGTGCTGACGCTTGCCGGTCTACCCAGTCGAAGCGTCGGTCTGCAGTTGAGCGCCGGCGACAGGGGCATCGTCGCCCGAGTGACTTGCCGCGCCAATGAGACAATTCAGGTGGTTGGCAGCTACCAGGCATTCGACGCGGCCGGCGTTAATAAGATCACGTCCGGCACCCTCACCAAGCAGCCTCTGTCGCTCAGACCCCAAGAAGTCGTGGAGTGGCCGGTGGTGCTCAACGGCGAAGACGCGATGATCGTGAAAGTGACCGCCGTGACGGACGGAGGCGAACGGGTGGTTCGACTGGCATCTGTAAGGAAGTGACACCCATGCGCTTGCGCTTCGCACTTACCCTCGGCATCCTGCTGCTCCCCTCGTGGTTTGCGGTGGCCCAACCTCCACCAGCTCGGACCCAAGTCACGGTCATCGTGCACGATGGCCAGGGCGCACCCATTCCCCAGGCCCAGGTAATGGTCCACGACATGGGTGACCCGGACTTCCATGCCCCGTGGCAGCTCGTTGGTCTCACAGCGGCCGACGGGCGTTGCGTCGTGGAGAAGCTGCCTGAGGGCGTCTACGACCTGCGCGTCGAGGCGACCGGTTTCGCGGTGCATTGGCAGCGCGAGATCCGCGTCGAGGGCGGCAAGCCGGTGGAGCTGCGGGTGGTGTTGCCCCGCGTGGGTGCGATCCGGGGCCGCCTTCTGCTGCCGGACGGTCAGCCCGCCGCTGAGCGCGAGTTGGCGGTGCGGTTCGACCGCAACACGCCCGGGCAGTCGTTTCTGGGGGACGCAACCGCGAACACCGACGCCGAAGGCAACTTCCGCCTGCCGTTGGAGCCGGGGGAGCACGACCTCGCTGTCCGGCTGGCGGGGGTGGGCTACGCGTTGTTGCCCAAGTTCACGGTGGAAACCGGTCGCGACCTGGCGGTGGGCGACGTGACGCTCGTGAGGTTCGCCACCATCACCGGCAGCGTGCGCTCCCAGTCGACCGGGCAACCGCTGGCCGGAGTGAAGGTGCAGCGCAGCTACTTCGGCAACTCGCTGTTCAGCATGCGCCCGTTGGACCCGGTGAAGACCGATGCGCCGGGGCGCTTCACGATGGATGACCTGTGGGCGGGCGAATGGATGATCGTCGCCGCCGCTGCCGACTATGCTCGGAAGGCAGCCGAGGGAACGGTGAAGGTCGGCTCGGGGGAGACCGTCGAGGGCGTCACCATCGCGCTCGAACGGGCGTGCACCCTCACGGTGCGTGTCGTCGACGCCGACGGGAACCCGGTCCGCAACGCCGAGGCGTGGCTGTACTGGGAAGGCAAACGCCCGGTGGACGCCGACGGGCGAGTCTCGTTCGAGGGACTCACGCCCGGCAAGCTCAAAGTGACTGCCGGCGCCCCCGACTGGGCCTCCATGAAGCGCGACGTGCAACTCGCCGAAGGCGAGACGACTGAGGTCACCCTCTCGCTGACCTTACGCGGCGGCACCATTCGCGGCACCGTCCGCAATGCGCTCACCGGCGCGCCGCTTAAGGACGTCCTCATTGGGGTCATGGAGGACGCCGTGGAGTTGGAGTTCGGCCAGCAGACCCGGTTCGACGTGTGGATCAAGCCGTTCATCGGCCAGTGGGGGCCGGCCGAGTTCCGCCTCCACAGATGGCGCAGCCAGGAGCACCTGGAGGCGACGACCGCCGCAGACGGCACGTATACCCTCTCGCACGTTGCAGCAGGCGAGTACACCGTCTGCGCGATCGCCGACGGCTACATCAACGAGACGGTGGAGAGCACCCGCGTGAAGGAGAACGCGACCACCACCGTGGACTTTGGGCTGGCCGCCCGCTGAGCGTCAAGGGGCGGCGCCGGACGCCCTCACACTTTCCGCAAAGGGGGGTGCCGCCAGAAGAGGCTTGACAGCCTCGCTGCTGCTCTGTAGACTGGTAGTATTATGCACATAGGAGACGCACCATGGCCACGCAGCGGAGCAACCGTCTGACCGAACTCGGGGAACTGCAGGTGCAGGTGCTGGAGGCGTTGTGGAAGCTGGGGGAGGGGACGGTGTACGACGTGCTGGCGAAGTTCGCGGCACGGAAGCGACCGAAGTACACCACGGTCCTCACGGTCCTGCGCACCTTGGAGGAGAAGGGTCTCGCCACCCACCGGACGGAACAGCGAACGTATGTGTTCCGGCCGACGGTGGAGCAGCGGGAGCTTCGCCGCAACGTGCTCACGGACGTTCTCGGTCGTGTCTTTGCCGGGTCGCCAAGCGATCTGGTGGCGGCGCTGCTGGACGTGGGCCAGGTCACCCCGGAAACGCTCGCCGAGATGAAAGCGCTCATCGCGGAGCGCGAGCACGAGGCTCGAGATGCGTAATGCCCCAATCTCGCTGGTTCTGCTGGTGACAAGCCCGCTCGCCTAGGGGCTGGCCGCTGCCACGGTGGTCGCGGCTGCAACTTCGGGGCTGACGCGTGCCGTTCGTCGTGGGCCGGTCGTCTTGCGGCTGTGGCTGTGGCGGGCGGCGCTGGCGGCCTTCTGGGCGTTCCCCCTGGCCGCGATCTTGGCAGGGGTACTGCATGTCCCACCGGCGGTGCGCGTTGGTGCGCCTCGATTCTCCGGCCTCCGCCCGGCCGCCGATTCCGGGTCCCCGGTCCGCCGCGAAGTTCTGCCACCCAGGGGCGGCGCTGAAGTGCGCTCGGCAGCAGGCGAGGCACCGTCTGCGCGCGTCCCTGCGGGGCCTTTCGTGGCTGCCCGAACGACGCCCATCCCTCTCAGCGCGGCCCTGTCGGCGGTGTGGTTCGCGGGCGTCTGCTTGGGCGGGCTGTTCCTGCTGCGAGACTGGCGGATCGTGCGGCGACTGCGCCAGGGGGCCGACCTCCACGCTGCCTCGCTGCTTGGGGAACACGTTCGCCGTTGGCAGGCGCAGATGGGTCTGCGCGATGAAGCCCAGGTCGCGCTCTCCGGCGTGACCGGGGTTCCCCTGCTCCTGGGGGGGGCGGCGGCCGGTCCTGTTGCTCCCGACCCACCTGGCCGACCCCGGGCACGAGCAGGCGCGCGACGCCGCGATCATCCACGAGCTGGCGCACTTGCGGCAAGGTGACACGTGGGCGTTGCCCCTGGCACGGCTCACGTGCGTGGTGCTGTGGTGGCACCCCTTGGCGTGGGTCGTGGCGGCGCACCTGCGAGCGACTGCGGAGGAGTTGTGTGATGACTGGGTGGTAGCGCTCACCGGGTCACCCGACGCCTACGCGAAGACGCTGGTTGAGTTTGCCGAGGCGGCCACGATGGCGCTTGCACCCGTTTCGTGCGTTCGGCGGGGCCGCGTGCTTGTGGAGCGTCTCCGTCGCATTCTGTCGCACACCGCTGCGCCGAATCTGCGGCTGGCGCGTCGACACCAGGTTGCTCTCGGCACGACGGCAGCAGGGGCGGTGCTTGCCGCCATTCTGCTGCGGCCCGCTGCCCAAGGCGAGCGCGAACGCCCGACCGTGGCCCCACAAGTGGGCGACGACACCCCGAGGCTCGCCAAAGTGACGCCGGCGGTCGTGGAGGAGCAGTCGCGCCCTCACCCGAAACCCGATCCCGCTGCCCTGAACCCGCCGCTCGTGGCCCGATCGGGGCCCTACCGAGCGACGCTCACGCACGTGGCGAGTGTGGCAACAAGCGACCCAACGGTCTTCGGCAGACGGGCTTTGCAGATGAGGTTCGCCCTGATTGACGGCGAGGGTCGCCTCGCCTCCGGTCTCCAGCCGGGGGGGGACGAACGAGCTTTGGACCAGGCTGGCAGGCCATTGGCGTTCGTTGTTGCCGGATGGCAGGACCAGGAGGGCTCGTTCACCTACCAGTTCGTGCACCCCGGCGTGGGAATTCGTTCCCTCCGTGAGGTCGCCGTGCAACTTGCCCGGCCAGCCGACTGGGGGTACCACCGGACCGAGGCGCTGCCCATTGCGTCCCTGCGCCAGCCGACGACCGTAACCGGGCCAGATTCGGCAAACCTCAACTATGCCCTGGAGCTCCTCGAGTCGCGCCGCGACCGTCTCCCGCTGTACTACCCGTCGGGCCACTACGGGCACGTCGGCAGTGGCGCACGCGAGTCCCGAGCAGCAGCCGAGAAGGAAGGCCCACCGCCCCCGGGCACCGCGTACGCCACGCTGCGCTTTCACGTTCTGCACGGCAAGTCCAACTGGCAGTTGACCAGTATGGAGGTCACCGGGCGAACCGGGGAGGTCGTCAAGGACTGGCGCTCGATCGAGCTGAACTGGCGCGCCAAGGAACGTGGGTACCTGGGGATCGGCACCGCGCCCCTGACGCCGGAGCGCCGGCAGAAGGCAGGAGTTGAGCGAGGCGCCTATGTCCTCACCGTGACAGAAGACAGCCCGGCACACCGCGCAGGCGTGAAGAGGGGCGACGTGGTTGTTGAGCTCAACGGCGAGGCAATCAGCGGCCGGACAGACTTGATCCCGTGCGACCGGACTCCTGGGGAGACTGTTCGGCTTGCCCTGGTTCGCGCCGGCAAGCGACGGACCGTCTCGGTGCGGCTCGGCTCTCGTCCGCTTTGGGACGGGGTCAACCTCACCACCCTCCAAGCGGCGGAGAGCCGACTCGCAGGAGCGCTCCGTCGTGAGACGGAGACCCACGAGGAGGAGCAGCCCGCCTTCGCCGAATGGCATTGGCAAAGCCAGAAGCCGCTGCCGGAGAGCTTCACGCCCGACCGCGTGGTGTTCGTGTTCGCCCGGCTGCGCAAACCCGTCGAGACGTTCACGTTCACCTTCCGCGACGTTCCGGTGCCCCAGAATGCCCGTGCCGATCAAGCTCGGAACGCACGCCCGTGACACGGCAGTTAGCCGGTGGTGACTGGTTCCGCGACCGTCAGGTGTCTCATCTACAACAAGGAGACGCTGAACACCATGAACGCATGCAGCAGAACCATAGTCAGAGTCGGGTTGCCACTCCTCGTCGCCTGCACGTTCGCCCACTGCCAGCCGCCGGCCGATACGACGCTCGAAGGCAAAGTTGCCGGGCGCCTCAAGCAGCGCGACCGTGCGGGGGCGGTGAAGGTCGTGGTGGAGGCGCTTGAGAAGGACCCGCAGGGGGCAGTCGCTGCGGAGCTGCTCTCCATTGCCTTCGACTACTCCGTGATGATCGGGCAGGACGGAGTGTTGGAGGATGCGCTGATGGCGTGGGTGACGGCTCAGCCGAACAGCGCCATCGCGCGGTGCTGGATGGCGAAGGCGGCGGTCCATCGTGGCGGCAAGGGAGCCGCCCTTGAGCAGTGCCGGAAAGCCTTGGAACTCGACCCGAACTGCCCCGACGCTCACTTCGGTTCGGCCACGGCGCTGGAGCTGCTGGGGCAGGCCGAGAAGGCGCAGGCCGAGTGGCGCAGGTTTCTGGAGTTGGAGCCGGACTCGGAGCGGGCGTGGTTGGTAAGGCACGGGTTGGTCGTTGTGGAGGCTCGCGTTCTCACCGCGGCCAAGACGGTGGACACGGAATGGGACCCCTCTTGGTCGCCGGACGGCAAGCAGATCGCCTACCGGAACGGCTGGGAGGGCGCCCTGAGTGTCGCCCGCGTCGACACCGGCGAGGTGCGTCCGCTGGCTGTCGTTGCGGAGAAGCTCGGCAGCGTGGACTGGTCGCCAGACGGGAAGTCGATCCTCTGCACAGGCGCCAGTGCCGACTGGAAGACGACACGCCTCTATCTCGTGGACGCGGTGGCCGGCGGCGCGGCGGCGCTCCTGCACGAGGTATCGCCCTCCTACAACGCCCGGTGGGCGCCGGACGGGGCGCGGGTGATCTTTGATGCCGCCTCTCGCGCCGGACTCCGTGTGCTTACCGTCGGAGGCGCAGGTGAGAAACCGGTACCCGGCTACGCTGCGCTCCACAACTTCCACACCTATCCGAGCTTCAGCCCGGACGGCCAGAACGTCTGCACCTCGGGAGGCAAGCCTACCAATCGCGAGATCTTCCTGTGGCCCTTCGCGACCGGTTCGCCCCAAGTCCAGCTCACGAAGAACGGCGGCATGAACAACTTCCCCCTCGTGCGGCCGGACGGGAAGACCGTGCTGTTCGCCTCGCGGACGGAGGGCAAGCAGTTCCACTTGCGGGCCGCCTCCCTGGATGACCCCGGCCGCGACGTGCTGTGCCTGCGGTGCTTCTTCGGCGACGACTACGGCCCATCGGCAGAATGGTCGCCAGACGGCAAGCGCTTCGTCACCCCGCGACCGTTCAGCGGTCGGCTCTGGGTAGCTGCCCTCAACGGGCTGGACACGCGGCCCCTGAAGCTCACAGCCACGCAGCAAACGGGCGGCCTGCTGGTATCCCTCGCGAGCGCCTCAGCCGAGACGCAAACGGCCAACGTGAGGTACCAGCTCTTCGCCCCCAGTTCGGTACGCCTCGGCGACGGCGTCGTCGGCAGAGACGCGATGACGCTGAAGCCGGGGGAGGTAGTCGAATGCCCAGTCGCGCTGGAAGCGGTGAAGGCCGCTGGACCCTACACGGTGAAGTTGACGGCTGTGACGGAGCACGGCGAACGTGTGGTGGAGTTGGTAGACTACGCGGCGAAGTAGCCCGGGCGGCTGGTCGCTCGCCAACAGCTCCGCCGGAACAACGGCGGGAACAACGACGCTTGGCCGACCGTCCAAGCCCCCATGACCTGACCGGAGGAGATGCCGTGATGAGGAATCGCCGAATCCGCAGTACCTGCCTTGCGGTAGCGATGGTGGGGCTGCTCGGCCTGGGCGGGTGGCGCTTGGCGCAGCGCGGCACGGAGTCGCGGACTGAAGCGCTGGGGGCGGAGGAGCTGAGTACGGTCGCCCGCTTCGACAAGCCGTTCCCGCAGTGTTGGATGCACTGGCTCTTCGACGAGGAGCTCGTGCGCAAGTCGCGGGAGTCGGGTGGCGGGCACTCCACCGCCCGGAGCCCAGGTGATCTCCAGCTCGGCTTGACGCTGTGGCCGGGGCCCGAGGTCACGGCGGGCGAGGTGGTCATTGCGCGGTTTGGGGTCACGAACCCGGCCGAGACGCAGGCGATGTTCCCGTTCATCGGCAGCCTCGGGGAGGCGATCCACTTCGAGGTGACGGAGGCCCAAGGACGCCCCCGCGGTCGGGTCTACAGCCCGCCGCCGAGCCGGGCGGACGGCTTCGTTGAGAGCTTTCCTCCGGGTTGCACCAAGCAGTACGAGACCGTCGTCAACCACTGGTTCGACTTTGCGGACCCGGGGGAGTACGCGGTCGAGGCGAGGCTCGTGGTGGTAGATCGTTCCCACAGTGAGGAAGAGCCCGTCGTGCTGTCGTCGCAGAAGACGGCGCTGACTGTGTTGCCGCGCGAGGCGGTGCAGTTGGCGCGGCGATGCGAGCAGCTCTACCTCGCGCAGCGGCTGGGTGGGGCGAAGCAGACGCCGGTGGAACCGGCCGCCGGCAGCGGTTACCGCCCCAGCGAGGAAGCTTGCCGACAGGCGTTGTTGCACCTGACCGACGAAGTCGCGCTTCCTTACCTGCAGCTCATGCTGGGGGACTACCCCAGCTACCCCGACGCGGTGTCGGCCATTTCGTGCGTCGATAGCCCCAAGGTTCCGGCACTCCTTCAGCAGTTGGCAGCACGCGGTACCGAGGCGGTACGCGCACGAGCGAAGGAGTCGCTGGCGCGTCTGGGCGTGGCCGGCGGCGGAACGACGCAGACCAACCCGCCAGCGAAGCCGCCCGCCGATCCGCGCAAGCAAGCCCTGGCGAAGGCGCCAGCGATGAAGGTGTCGGCGCTCATAGAGCGCCTTTGCCAGCGCGACGGGCTTGCGCTGGTGGCCGCTCCCGAAGTCGCCGAGACGGACGCGCAAGTCCGGGTCGGTCCGGAGGCTCCCATTTGCGAGGTCGCAGCAGCGCTCAACGCCGCCGGGCTGCGTGCCTTCGACAGCGCTGGCGGACATGCTCTGGTCAGCCTCGGCCCGCCCGCCGCCGAGCCGGAGTTGCGCGACTCCGAGCGGCACCAACTCGCGTACCGACTGCTTCGCACAGTTACGCCCGCGCAGTTGGAGCAGCAGGGCAAAGGAGCGTTCAAAGGCTATATCGAGTCGCAGCACCTGACGAAGGGGCAGATCGCGACGGCCTACATGCTGCTTGGCTACCCCGCCGGCGGCAACCGGCCACGCCCGCCGCTCTCAAAGCTCGCCCTGGGCCTGTGGCGGATCAGCGGCGCTTCGGGAATCCGCAGTGCCGACGGCGAATCGCTGGTCGTGCACGTGGGCAACGCCGCGCCACCCGCCGAGCTGCTGTCGGCGCCGTTGGGCGGATCGGTGCTGTGGTGGTACTGGCCGCACGCGCTGTCCGACCAACTGAGTGCCGATCTCGTTTCGGTCGCCCCCGCCCAGACGTCGCTCCAAGCGGTCGCCAAACGGGCAACGCCTGCCGGGCAGATCGCCATCGACGACCTCGCCGTGAGCGCCGCCGCCGCGCCCCGATTCGTCGCCGCCCGGAGCGCACCAATTGGGCACTTCGTGTGGGCGCTGGAAATCGCGACAGGGCTTCAGGCGAAGGCGCCCGGCGAGGACGACCTGCCCCAATGGCGCTTCGTGACCGACCGCTACCCCACCCGCGCGGACCGCACCGACACGCTGCTTCGCCTGCCCGCCTTGGGCTGCGGCTCCCCCGCCGAAGCGCCGGCCGCCAAAGCGCTGCTGGCCAGGTTCGATGAGCCCTTGACCCCGGCAGTTGCCTACAACATGCGGGGCAGCCTGGCCCGCTCTACGTTGCTGTCGAGGGAGGATCATGAAATGAGAAGAGCACGACACACGGCCACACTGCTGCTGGGGTGGCTGGCGGCAACGGGTGCTGCCCAGCCGCAGCCGGGGCCGGACCCGCGGCGAGAGGCTGCCGACAAACTGGCGCACTACGCGCTGTTCGACGAAGCGGCGGAGGCGTATGCGGACCTGCTCAAGACCGACCCCAACGACTTCGGTGCCCGACTGGCGTTGGCTGAGGTGTACTACCGCGGCGGCTCCTTCGACGCCGCGGAGAAGGAGTGCCAGACCATCGCGCGAGCCGGTGATGACGCGCAGAAGGCGCTGGCGCAAGCCTGCCTGGGCGACGTGTACCGTAAGCAGGGCAAGCGCGACGAGGCGCGGCAGGCGTATGGGGCCGCCAAAGCGTTGGTCGGAGGCAAGACCGTGCTGGAGTACCAGGAAGCAGCGGCCCGGGTGCAGCGCGGGCTGGGCTTCCTCGACTGGGAGAAGGCGGAGTCGCAGAAGACTATCGTCTCGTTCCCGGCCGACTCCCCGGCGAAGAACAGCGCGGCCGGCACCGCTCGGTTCCTCGACAGCCGGGTCGCCGCCATCGAGAAGCTCTCCGGCAAGCCGTTCGCCGGCAAGCTGGAGGTCTACTACCTCTCGACGCCGGACCAGTGGAAGCGCCTCCTGGGTGACCGCGAGTGGCCCAACGCGCAGGAGAAGACAGAGTACGTCGTGGTCGGGCGCACCTTCTTCAACCTTATGCGCACGCTCTCGTTCTACCTGGGCAACGAGGACATGAAGGACCTCCCCAAGTCGACCTTCCTCGCGCACGGCTTCGCCGCCGCGTATTGCGGCAGCAGGACCTGGGGGCGCCGCATCCTGCAGCAGACCTCGGAAATGAAGAAGGCCAACCAGCTCCCGCCGCTGGGCGAACTGCTGAAGTCGACCGCCTCCGGCAACGCCACCTCGGCACTGGGCGCCTCCTTTGTCTGGTTTGTGGTGAACGCCTACGGGGAGGCCAAGTTCGTCGCCTTCTGGAAGGCGTTCAACGACGACGAAAACGCCCTAACAGCGATCTATGGGAAGTCCGTGGACGAGCAGTCACGCTGGCGGTACTACTGGAGCTACCAGTACGACCGAGGCGACCGGCAACTGCTCGACCAAGAGGAAGTGTGGCACACCTTGCGGCTGACCAACGCCGGCGGGATCCCGTGGACCACGGCCCCCGCCCTGACCGTCCAGAACGGCCGACCGTTGGGACAGGACGTGCTGTTCTACACCTCCCCCGGCGCGAAGACCCTTCTGAAGATCACCCGCGCCGTGGACGTCAAAGCGGAACAGGGCGAGACCGAGGTCGAGCGCCAGCGCGCGGCGCGCACCGGCTACGGCGGTGACTGGGACCTCATCACGGTCAAAGGCGAACTGCGGCTGTTCAACTACAAGGCGAAGGCGATCACGGTGCTTATCAAGAAGACGCTTTCCGGAGAGCTGCTGGACACCTCGCCAAAGCCCGACGTGGAGACCAGCGCCCAAGGCGTCTGGCGGGTCAACCCGAAGCAAGTGCTGACCTGGGAGCTGCCCGTGGAGGCCAGCGGGAAGGGATACGTGTCGTACAGGTACAAGGTGCACGCAAGACGATGAGGCGGGAGTGCAGTGGGCACGATCCGCGGGGAAAACGCCGGGGCACGACGGACTGAGCCCCCACCCGTGACCGAGCCGGCATCGTTGACGTGTCCTTCTCACTGGAGGTGCACGACATGCACAGCAAGCAGTACAGATCCGACGCAACCTCACCGTGGTGGACGCTCGCCGCGTTTCTGCTGCTGTCGCGACTCGCGACAGCACAACCCCCTGTCCAGCCGGAACCGATCGACCCCGCCAAGGGCGTCCGCGTCGTGCTTGGCGCCGAGAACGAGGAGCACGGTCTGCGGCAGATTGACTGGGAGCCTGAGCACAAGAGCCGCGTGGCGACCGTCGGTGGCAGAGAGTGCCGCGCTACCGACAAGGCGAACAAGCAGTACTACCTGGACTTCAACGTGGACGACCGGTACCTGTTCAATACCGATCATCCCGTGCAGGTGGCGGTGGAGTATTTCGACGAGGGCCGGAGCTTCTTGGTGCTGAAGTACGACTCCAACGACCCCACGGCGCCCGACCGGGGGCGGAGCAAGTTCTCGGAGTACGTCTACCGACAGAGTACCCGCGTCTGGAAGACCCACGTCTTCAGACTGCCGGATGCGCGGTTCGCGAACGCCGCCATCGGTGGCAACGACTTCGTCCTCACCTCGGAAGCCTACGTTGCCGGCCGAGACGACCTCTGCGTTGCTGCGATCTCGGTCCTCATTGGCGGGATGCAGATCTCGGTGAGCCCACCGGCGGTGTCGGCGGATGGTCAGACCTCGTGCCAGGTCGACGCACTGGTCACCGGACCGCTGGGTCCGGTGGAAGACGGCACGCAGGGAACGTTCGCCACCGATGCCGGCACTGTCACGCCGTCAGCGGAGGCACGCGGCGGCAAAGCGACAGCACGCTTCGTCGGTGCCGCGCAGCCGGGCGAGGCGACGATCACCGTTCGGTGTGGCGACGAGGCCGAGCGCGCGGTTGTCCCCATGCTGTCCGGAAGCGGCGAGGTGCTCGACGGGAAGCTGGTGGTGCTTTCGTTTGGCGATGCCAGCGGGGTGGCCGTCACGGCAACAACGCCGGGCACGACCCAAAGCTTCGCCGCGCCTGGCACGGAGGCGCGGGACGGTCGGCCGGCCGCTCGACTCGACTACCAGTTCACCGAGCCGCACGAAAAACGGCCGCAGATCCACATCCGCCGCCTCAAGCCGCTCCCCGGACTGCCGCGGAAGATCGGTCTCTGGGTGCACGGCGACAACTCCTGGACCCAGCTCCACGCCTGGCTGCTGGACGCGACCGGACAGGTCCACAACTACTGCCTGGGATACCTCAACTTCACCGGCTGGAAGCTGTTGGAGCAGCCCCTCGGCGCCCCACTGTGGCACACGGGCGGCAAAGACGACGGCGTGCTGCATCCACCCATCCGGTTCCTGGAGCTGCTCATCGCGCCGAACTACTCCATGCCCGAAGCCAAGAGGCGGGGCGCGATCCATCTGCAAGACCTCACCATGGACACGCTGGTCCCAGTGTCGGAGTCGCTGGTGGTCGAGGCCGCGCTGGCACCGCCGAAGGAAGCCCTCACCACAGGTGCCCCGATCGACTGCCGCGTGCGCGTGTGCAACTTGGCGCCGGAGCGGCGAGTGGCAAAGCTGCGGTGGCAGGTCCTCAACGAGGCGCAAACGGTGCTGACCGAAGAACAGGAGGAAGTCGAGATCGAGGGGCACGCCGCTGCGCCGGAGACGGTGCGGCTGCCGTTGCCAGGAGCGGGCAAGTACACGGCGAAGTTCGTCGGGGAGACCGAGGGGGTACGCGCCGAGGCTACGCTTGCGGTGGCTGTTCCGTAGAGTGGAGCTGGAGCTTACCCTACGCAGACACTGGTCAGAAACGCACCGCAGCAGCGCCCTTCTGCTGAGGAGCCCTGTTCTCCGAAGGGAAGGAACCGAGCGAGGCCCCGCTTTCTTTCACCGCGGTCGCCGTTGAAACAGGCGATGTCGTGGAGGTCCAGACGGGGTGGCGACGGGAGTAGCTGGCGGGACCACCGAGAACTGACGGCGGGTGGGCGTCCTACCGGTCAGCTCCGCGATTGGCTGTCCCAGGCTCTGCCTACGGGTTCCAGGAGGGGCTGGCCCTGTCCGCGTGGAATGGGTACGCCATGGAAGCACGAGTTGCTCTACAGCCGTCGTTGCTGGCCACGGTGGCCGCCCTCTGTGCCGCCCGGGCCGTCGCCGCTCCTGACCCGATCGCCGTCCTCAACCGCGGCATTGGCGGGCAGACCACGCGGGAGGGACTGGCGCGCTTCGAGCGAGACGTGCTGGCGGCCAAGCCGGACCACCTCCTTCTCTACTTCGGCATGAACGACTCCGCCAACTCGGGCAAGCTGGTGCCACTGGAGGAGTTCAGGAAGAACCTGCAGACGATGATTGACCGGGCGCGAGCGGGTGGGACCGAGCGCGTCGTGCTGGTGACGCTCAACCCGGTGGTTGCGGAGTACTGGGCGCTGCGGCACCCGACGCATCCCGGCAGGGACGACCTTGACGGGTACCAGCGCCCGTATGACGAAGCGATCCGCGCGGTGGCGAAGGGGAACGGGCTTCCACTTGCCGACCTGCGGCGGCTGGTGGAGGAGCACGGCGGGGCGACGAAGGAAGCCGATTCGTTGATCTGCAACGAAGCCAATGTGAAGGTGCGCGACGGGGTCCACCTCACCGAGGAAGGCTATCGGCTGCTGGCCGAGTTGTTCGAGCCAGTGCTACGAGGCAAGGTGAAGCCCGGGCAGACCGTGGTGTGTTTCGGCGACAGCTTGACGTACGGCTCCGGCGTGGCAGGTCAGGGCACAAGCGGCGGCCGCACTTACCCCGCGTGGCTGTGGCTTGGCCTCAACCGGATGATCGGCGCCACCGACCGCACGACGCCGCTGGAGCCGCTGGCGAAGGCGGAGGAAGGAATGTAGGTGAGGATCCCTCGATTCGGCGATGGCCGCGACTGGTTCTTCGAGAAACGCTTCGGGCTGTTCCTCCACTGGGGGCTATACGCAATCCCGGCGTGGCACGAGCAGCACTTGTACCGGCTCGGGCTGACCCGTGCCGAGTACGCGAAGCTGATCCACGAGTTCGACCCCGTCCGCTTCGACCCCGACCAGTGGCTCGACCTGGCCGAGGAGGCGGGGATGGAGTATGTGTGCTTCACCACGAAGCACATCGACGGGTTCTGCCTGTGGGACACTGCGCAGACCGACTACAACGTCATGAACACGCCGTACGCCAAAGACGTGCTGGCGATGCTGGCCGACGCCTGCCACCGGCGTGGCTTCCCGCTGTGCCTCTACTACTCCAAGGTGGACGAGCACCACCCCAACTTCCCCAATGCCGGCGGCCCGTATGAGCTGCCCGGACCTGAGGCGGGTGACGAGCCGGACCTCGAGAAGTACAAGGCGTTCGTGAAGGAGCAGGTCCGGGAGCTGTGCACCAACTACGGCGAGCTTGGGGGATTCTGGTGGGACGTGCAGGTGTTCGAGCACAGCGACCCGTCGTTCAACGAGTTGATCCGGTCGCTCCAGCCCAACGCCGTTATCAACGACCGCGGCTTCAGTGAGGGCGACTTCGATACGGCCGAGCGCGACTGGAGCAAGCCGGCCGACGAGTTGCTGGCCTTCGAGCGCCCCATGGAGGCTTGCCAGTCAGTCGGCATGGAGAGCTGGGGCTACAAAGAAGACGAAGACTACTACACCGTCCCCTACCTGCTGCAGAGCCTCGACAAGATCCTCGCCAAGGGCGGCAACTACCTGCTGAACGTGGGCCCGATGGCAGACGGCACGATCGCGCCGAAGCACGCCGAGCTGCTGCGCGCGGTGGGCAGGTGGTACCAGACCGTCAGGGAAGCCCTCGACGGAGCCGAGCCAGCGTCGCACCTGACGGACAGCCGCGAGGTGTTGCTGACTCGGAAGGGCGACGCGCTCTACGTGCATCTGTTCCGCACGCCGCGGGGCGACCGGGTGTTGCTCAACCCAATCGACGCGCTGCCCCGCAAGGCGACACTGCTCAACACCGGTGCCGAGGTGGAAGCCCGGGTCGACCTCGTGCCCAGCTTCCACCAGCAGAAGAAAGCCTACCTGCGCCTGCGCAACCTGCCGGTCGAAGACCTCGTCGGCACAGTGCCGGTGGTGAAGCTGGAGTTCGAGGAGAGCCGGTGAGGGCGACGCGGCAGCGCAGAGAAGGACGGCTGTCAGCTCAGGCTGCCGGCAGTCGCCTGCGCACCGGCGGGAAGTACAGGAACAGGTGGCTGACGCGGTCGCTCTCGCCCAGGTAGATTTCGCCCCACTCGCCGGTGCAGGCGGCGTCGAACTCGTAGCCGTGCCACACGCGGTCCATGCCGGAGTAGGGCGCTCCCAGGTCGATCAGTTCCCTGGGTTCCGGGTCGTAGCGGAAGAGGTGCCCCATGCCGTCGCAGTCGCCGGCGACGCCGTAGACGCGCCCATCGGCCCCGACGGTCATGCAGCGGACGCGGGGGGCGGCAACTGCCTTGCCGAGTGCCGTCACGGTGTCGGTGTCCGGGTCGAAGACGAATAGCACGCCATCGGCGGAGCCGCCGCCATAGATCAGCCCGGTCTGCTCGTCGAGCACTGCAGAGTCGAGGCGGTTGTAGTACGACCGACCGGCCACGGAGGGAATCCGCACGCCCAGTGGCGTGAGCCCGCTGTCGGGTCCCGTGAAGCACTCGCTAATTGGCTCGTACTTGAACAGCTCTCCCAGCGACTTGGCGCCGTAGACGTTGCCACTGTTGTCAAGCACCAGCGTGTGGGAGAAGGTGTTCGTCTCGTCGACCGGCCCGCGGCACGTAACGGTCCCGTCCTCGAGGTTGTGGACGAAGAACGTCCCCGTGAGCGTCGACAGCCCGTAGAGCCGCTCAAGCTGGTTGTCGAGGACCAGGCAAGCGATCCCCTCACCCTCCACCGGCGTCGCCAGTCGCTCGACGAACCCGTCCCCTTCCTTCGAGCGACGCGGGTACGCAAACAGGTAGCCGCTCGGCTCCGACTCGTCGGTCACCGACACGCCGCCGATGACACGACCGTCCGCGGTGGCCACCAGCGACCGCCGGACCTCCTTCGCGCCGGGAAGCACGCCCAGATCGACGACGCTATCCTGCCCCGGACCGGGGTAGTAGCAGAACAGGTGCGACCGTTTCCCCGAAGTGGCGCCGTAGATCAGCCCGCCCTTCGCGCGGCAGAGCGACGTGATGGCGCACTCGCCCGGCGGGATCGGCTCCGACAGGTTCTGGTGCCGCTGCAACGCCCGGGTCTGGACATGCCCTTCGCGGACGAACGTGCCGACTCCGTAGTCCCCCAGGTTCACCTTCTCAGGTCGCGTCGGCCAAGTGCGCTCACGAAGATGCTCAACGATGTTCATAGCTATTCACTCCGCAACCCCAAGTCCAAAATCCCAAATCCGAAATGGGCTCATCCCCACTGCTTGATGTCCTTCCACCGGAACCGCTTCTTGCTCGTCGTCACCCCGTCCGGCCGGTAGACGTACATCCGCGTCGGCGAATTGCCGGCGCCGGCGAAGTAGAGGTTGCCGTAGTAGTCCTGGGTGGCGCTGGCGATGGCGCCGGGCTGGTGGTCGCCGAACTTGATCGGGCCGAGCACTTCGCGCTCCTGCGTCTTCGGGTCGAACCGCAGCAGGTACTTGACGCGGGGCGTTTCCCAGGAGGCGGTCATGGTGAAGTAGAGCTTGCCGTCCGCCCCGAAAACCAGCCCGCGAACCTGCGTCGCCTCCAGGCTGCTGTCGGTCGGGAAGTCGGGCGGCCCCCACGCGCGGCCGTAGCTCTGCAGGCTGCCTTCCGGGCCGGCGTGCGGATCGAACTTCCAGAGGTATGACTCGTAGCCCCAGTCCGTCCCGTAGACGCACGACCAATCTGGCGACGGCACCACGTCGTAGGGGACGTTGTGGAAGCCGCGCCGGTGGGCCAGGTGCGGCGCCTGCGAGTGCAGCCGGACCAGGTCGTCGCTGCCCGGTGTGTGCTTCAGGAGGAAGCCGTAATCGTCGGTGGTGTAGACGTTGCCGTCGCGATCCAACCACACTGCCTGCGGGTTGATCTCGCCGAAGCGGCCAAGATCCGTGTACTCCCGTTTCGCCAAGTCATAGATGTAGAAGTGGTTCCGCGGCCAGGTGATGCCGTACAGCTTCTGCCGCTTCTCGTCGAACGCCAACGCCCGGCTGCCTTCCTTCTTCGGGCCGACGCCGAGGTCCTCAATCCCATTCGTCTTCGGGTCGTAGATGAACAGGTGCGAGCCGGGGAACCGCTTGACGGTGTCGTCCCAGCACGCCCACGGATTCCATGACGGGTCGCCCCACGGCGGCCCCGACGCGTGGGTTGCGCAGTACAGTTTGCCGTCGTCGCCCGGCAACAGACAGTAGTGGATCTTGGACTGCGTGGCGTGGCCATTGTCCGGCGGCTCGCCCACGGCGGGGCCGCACTCGACCAGGTACTCCAACTCGTCCGTCTCCGGGTGGTAGCGCAGCAGAAACACGCTCAGCCCGCCGAAGCTCTCCCCGCACGCACCGATGTAGAGGCGCCCATCTTTCCCGGTGGTCAATCCCCACGTCGAGTCATGGTGCGGCAGGTCGGAGTACACAATCATCTCCAACCGCCCGCCAACCACCGGAATGGTCTCGCGATGTGCCGCGCCGATTGCTTGTTGCATTAGCATTCCTCTTCCGTTCGTCCAATCAGGCCCGCTCGTAGATTGGCCGTTGTGGTGGCACATCCTGCCGGCGGAGAGAATTGGTCGCGCGTGCCGAAGCAGCGACGGGCCCCCCGGCGATAGCGGGCTCTGTGCCACGGCCCGGTTTCGCATCTGCCATACTTGCCAAACAGACCCCTTTCCCCGAGTCTGTAGGAGCAACACGATGGTGGACCCAGGCGCTCTGGTTGAGTCCAGACTCTACCCGAGCCAGCAGGCGGTCGTGCGCGACGCCCTTCGCTCCCTTCTACACGAGAAGCCCCAACTGCGCGTCGAGCTCGCCCTCCGACGCTACGTAGCTGAGGATCTCTCGGTGGGGAAGACCGCACACCTGGCAGGTCTCAGCTTCGATCGCACGAAAGAGCTGCTGGTTCAGCGCGGCATCGAGCCCCGCCTCGGACCCGACACGGTTGAGGACGCTCGGGAGGAGATCGCCGCCCTGGAGCGGATGCTTGCGGAGCGCGAGCGCTGATGGAGGTCGTGGCCAACACCACCAGCCTCTCCAACTTCGCCTCGGCCGGCCGGCTTGATGTCCTGCGCGAAGTGCTGGGGAAGCTGCACTTGCCGGCCGAAGTCTACGCCGAGATCCAGGAGGGCTTGCTGGCGGGCTACGAGTTCTACACGGGCATTGCGGCGCAGATCCACCCGTTCTCGCCGACCGGATGGCTCCGGTTGGTCTCCTTCGCTGGGGACGAGGAGTTGCGTCTGTTTGAGGAGCTGTCGGCAAACCTCGGTCGGGGCGAAGCCGCCTCCCTTGCCCTCGCCATGCACCGCGGCTGGGGCTTCCTCTCCGACGATGCCCGCGCCCGGAACGTCTCCCGCAATCACGGAGTGTCGCCCGCTGGCACGCTGGGCGTCCTGCTCAAGGCGGTGAAGACGGACGTACTCTCTGTGGCGCAAGCCAACGAGGTCTTGCACCAGATGATCGGCTCCGGTTACCGCTCGCCGTACGACAACCTCGCGGAGTTGCTGTAGGACAAGGGGAGATCAAGCGGTCCGCTCCAGCGACTTGTTCGAATCGCGCAGCGGCCTCGGGTACAGCCCCGAAGGGGATGACCAGTCACTGGAGTTGTCGGCCAACGATCGGGGTCAGCCGTCGCTGGCCGCGGAGCGGACAACGGTGGGCTGAGCCGAAGGGCCAGGTGTTGTCTCACTGTTTGTCTGGCGGCCCATCTGTTGGTGCGGGACCGTCCGCTGTGCGGATTCGGACTGCGGCAACTCTACCATCCTGGAACTCGATATGCAGCACCCAAGCACCCAATCGCGCGCTCCGAACTCCAGTGGCATGCCAATGAACCACTTCGTCGGCTCATCTGCACGCAGCCGGAGGTCGGGAGTCCGCAGTTGCCAGTACGCGGCCAGGACATCTGAGTGTGGTGCGCCGATCTTCACGCCGTCACGAACCGCGACAAGAGCCGCCCGATTCGGGGCGTTGGTGCGGCCAGTAGCGAAGACCGCGCCCGAGCGAAGAACCCAGAGGCAATAGCAAACGCCAACCGCAAGGATGGCGCCTGCTGCAATAGGAAAAGCCCGCTTCATGCGCATCGGTACGGTGCTCCGCCTAACGTCGACGCTCTCGCGCGGCGCAGCAGCGCCGTGCTGAGCAGTGTCTGGTCCTGCGTCCCATGTTCCCTAACTCTTTGGTCCGTAGTGCAGCTTTTCGCCGAGCCAGTTCACTTCGCGCCAGCGAAGCCTCTTGGCACAGATCCATGTGCATTCATCTTCTCTGGGCCTATCCGGCATCCAGCCTCCTTCGGGGGACCAGTAAATGGCCCGGTCTCGGACCAGAAGAGTGGCAGCATGGATGACGGAATCGTGGCTCTCTGGAGTGGGGACGAGGTTGAGCCGGGTCACTTCATCAAACAGCAGCTCAATAGCCGACGGGTTCTCGGCCTGGCGCTGAATCAGGAATCTGGTTCTGTTGTCCAGATTGCCGGCGCACGATATGGACAACTCCGGCGAGACCCAGTGGTCCGTCCATAGGTGCGCCTCTCGCAGGCAACCGTCATGGAAGTCCCCGAAGACCTCCATGGGGGCGTCAGCGTCGGCCTGAGTCTCGATGTCCTTCCAGTCCATCTTCCATTCTTCGCAGAACAGCGCGCTTTCCCCAGTATTGGCTCGCCCGCAGTGCCATACGCCGGTTGGCGAGCGAGTTGCGCCGGGAACGCAACGATAGCACAGCCCCGTCGCCCCGTCAGCGACCGCCCTCTCGCTCGCCGACCAGTCTCAACTCAGACTGGCTGCGCCACCGGCTCACCATCTCCCTCGCCGTCGTCCCCGGTCTGGTGCCTCCGGCGCGGGGTGGTGACGGGGAGGCTGTTGAAGAGTGCCCATTTGGACGAGGCGGCTGGGAAGGTGGCCAGGCCCTGGGTGCGGTAGGCGATGGTAAGGGCGGGCAGGCGGACAGCTTTCTCGCGGGGTCCATTGGTCTCCACGGGAGGGCACCCAGACGCGAGGGCACACCTCCGCGCGTTGCTGCACGTGGCGGGGGCGCTGAACACCCCCACCACGTCAGATTCACGGCCGTCGGTGCGGGGTGGGCGGTCAGCTCGTACTGCCGGCTTTGGGTTGCGCCGGTTCCGTCCCCGAACCGGCCGCTTCTCGAGCGGCTTCACCACCAGCCGTCAGCTCCACCGCCTTGTACCCGCCCTTGCCGGCGAAGTAGCCCATCAAGAGCAGGTAGCCGATCAGCATGATCACCGGGAAGATCGCCATGGTCGCCAGGGCGCCGTGCTTGGCTTTCTCCACGATCGCGTTGACCGTCGCCTGATCGGCGGCGGAGAGCTTGTCTGTCTTCTCCTGGTCGATGGCCGTGTAGCGGCCGACGATGCCGGTGGCTTCCTTCTCGACCTGCTGGCAGAGAGCGGGCTGCTCCTGCTGCAGATGGCGGGTCGCGGAGCTGTCCTGCAGCCAGCCGATGAACGGCATGCCCAGCACACCGACAGCCAGCATGCCCATGCCGCCGACGGCGTTGAGGGTCAGCGCGCCGCCGCGCGGACACTGCTCAGACACGATGCCCAGCATGGTCGGCCAGGAGAAGGTATTGCCCAGGGCGTAGACAGTGGCAACGACCAGGATCATGATGCCGGTGGCGCCGGACAGGAGAAGCAGCCCAACGGCGGCGATTGCCGCGCTGGCCGCAAGCAATCCCAGCGGCTTCAGCCGGTGGATGATGGGGCCCGCGCAGAAGCGCAGCAGCATCATGATGAAGGAGGTGTACACGAGCACAGTCACCGGCGGCAGGTGAATGGCGGGCATCGCCTTCTCCATGAGCGTGGTGATCCAGCCATCGGTGCCGAGCTCGGTAGTCGCCAAGGGCATCATGATGAGCATCAGCACGAACAGCATGGGGCTGCCCGGAGCGCCCTTGACCGTCATGGCGAACGCGCCGATGAGAATGGCGTCCAGCACCAGCTCCATGTAGATGGGCAGACCGAAGACAGTGGCAATCTGGCGCATGATGATCGGCACCACCAGCAGCGAAGCCAAGACGCCGAACTCCTGGAGCATTCCCATGTAGCTGACGCCGGCGGCAACCCGCTCCTGCACGGGCCACTTCTGCCCGAGCATCATGAGTCCGTAGATGAACGCCGGGATGAAGATCAGCCCGACTTTGACCCGCCAGTCCGCTCCGCCGAGTCCCATAGTGATCAATCCGGCCACCACGAGCCCGGCCGGCCAGCCCGCATGCAGCATGTTGAGCCACTTGGTCTTCTCTTTGCTGAACATGGTGGCGACGACGGGATTGGTGACCGCCTCCACCGTGCCGTTTCCCAGCGCCAGGATGAAACTGCCCACGTAGAGGACGGTGTAGCCGTGGCTGCCGACATTGGGGGCCACGAACGCAACGAGAATCCCGTACAGAATGTGGCTGGCGAAGGCGAAGAGCATCGCCGTGCCGTAGCCGATCCTGTCGATGACCAAGCTGAACAGGATGATGCTTAGGGCGAACGGCCACACGCCGGCTCCGCCGATCTCGCCCATCTGGGTGCCGGTGAGGTTGAACTCCCTACCCCAGTCTCCCAACACTGCGAACCGGGTCACGAACGCGAATGACGTGGCTATGAGCGAAACAAAGCACGCCCAGAACAGGAACTTCTCGTTGACGCCGGAAGTCGCCGGACTCGTTCCATGGGGAATCTGTGCGGGTGCTTGATGCCCACACTTTGGGCAAAACGTTTTCCCTTGTGGGATGACCGACTGGCATTCTGGACAGTTCATTCTATTTCCTCCCGCTGCTCGCAATCTGGTTCAGGTTGGCAACGATCACGCTGAGGGTCTCGGCGAGCATGGCGTTGGTCTTCCGCATCTCGCTGACGAGCTGACGAGTGTTGTCCTCAGTGTCGATGAAGATCAGGGTGAGCTGGGCGATGAAGACGAGCCCAAGACCGACAGTGAAGCCACCAACTGCCACAGCAATGCCCACAAGCAATCGGTCCCGTGAGCTGGCTGCCAGAACGGGGCCGACCATCACGCCCCCAATGAGAACCCACCAACTGAGGAATTCGACAGCCTTGGCCACGGCGTAAGCAGTCTGGTAGTGCCGGCCGTTCCCGCCATTCTCGTTGCTCATGATTCCCCTCCGTAAGCTCCTTGGGTGGTGTGTCCAGCCATAACGTGGATGGACGGGACCGATAGTATCCGCAACGTGGGGTTCTGTCAAGCGGGGAGGGATAATCGGGGAAGGGGGCGTGTGCCTACGGCGTAGAGCCGTTGCATGCAACGGCTCTACGCCGGTGGATCGCTGGGTTCGCCGGATTATCCTCATCCCGGTCCCATCCCAGCGGGTTGTGCGCGAGGTACTCGCGAATCTGGAAGAGCGACTTGTCGTCGCGGATGACGTGATCGTAGAACCGTGACTGCCACGCGAACCGGAAGCCCTGCAGCCGCGCTTCCCTCGTCACGGCGGACTTGTACGACCGGATGATGGCCGACAGCGACCCCGCTCGCGGCGAGATCGAGGGGGCTGGCGCCGTAGAGACGTTGCATGCAACGTCTCTACGCGTCTCACGCGCCGTTTCGTTGATCACAATGATCCCGTGCACGTGGTTCGGCATGATGACCCACTGATCTACCTCGACGCCGGAGCAATGCTCTGGGATCTCTGTCCAGAACCGCTGCGCAATTGCCCCGAGAGCCGATAAGACCACCTGCCCGCCCTCAACGTTGCCAAAGAACAGCTCCCGGCTCTTGGTACACACGGTGACGAAGTACCAGCCAGCAGAAGCGTAGTCCCAATACGGTAGCCGAGCCGATTCAATCCTGTACGTGCCCTTGTAGAGGCTCACCGCCGCCTCCTCGTGGTCCGCCGTAGAGACGTTGCATGCAACGTCTCTACGCGCTGTGTACAACGGTTAGACGTTGCATGCAACGTCTCTACGCGCTGTGTGCAACGGTTAGCCGTTGCATGCAACGGCTCTACGCGCTGTGTACAACGGTTGGCCGTTGCACACAGCGCGTAACTACTTCGCCCGGAACGCCTCCTGCAGCGGCGCCGGATCGGGGCCGCCACGCAGGGCGTGGTCTTCGCAGGCGTTGTAGACCGGGATCAACTCGTTGTAGACGGCGGCCGAAGCTGGGTCGGGGGCGAGGCGGGAGGCTGCGACCGGCTCGGCGTAGCCTGAGACAATCTGCTCCCACGGCTGCTCGTCGCCGTTGCCTTTGTACCAAGCGTGGGCCGCCCGGAGCGCCGCGCCCAACGCGGCTGAGTTGCCGACCGGGAACTGGTAGACTTCGGCGTTGTGGACGTTGGCCATGACCTCGAGGATCTCGCGGTTGGCGGAGGCGCCACCGGTGGCGCCTCCGCCAACCGCGAGATCCTCGAGGTCATGGCCAACGTCCACAACGCCGAAGTCTACCAGTTCCCGGTCGGCAACTCAGCCGCGTTGGGCGCGGCGCTCCGGGCGGCCCACGCTTGGTACAAAGGCAACGGCGACGAGCAGCCGTGGGAGCAGATTGTCTCAGGCTACGCCGAGCCGGTCGCAGCCTCCCGCCTCGCCCCCGACCCAGCTTCGGCCGCCGTCTACAACGAGTTGATCCCGGTCTACAACGCCTGCGAAGACCACGCCCTGCGTGGCGGCCCCGATCCGGCGCCGCTGCAGGAGGCGTTCCGGGCGAAGTAGTTACGCGCTGTGTGCAACGGTTAGCCGTTGCATGCAACGGCTCTACGCGCTGTGTACAACGGTTGGCCGTTGCACACAGCGCGTAACTACTTCGCCCGGAACGCCTCCTGCAGCGGCGCCGGATCGGGGCCGCCACGCAGGGCGTGGTCTTCGCAGGCGTTGTAGACCGGGATCAACTCGTTGTAGACGGCGGCCGAAGCTGGGTCGGGGGCGAGGCGGGAGGCTGCGACCGGCTCGGCGTAGCCTGAGACAATCTGCTCCCACGGCTGCTCGTCGCCGTTGCCTTTGTACCAAGCGTGGGCCGCCCGGAGCGCCGCGCCCAACGCGGCTGAGTTGCCGACCGGGAACTGGTAGACTTCGGCGTTGTGGACGTTGGCCATGACCTCGAGGATCTCGCGGTTGGCGGAGGCGCCACCGGTGGCGTAGATCGTGGTGGAGTCGACGCCCATCCAGCGGGAGTGAATGCGCATCGACAGTTGCTGCGCCTCGACGACTGCCCGGCAGTTGGCGGGGCCGTCGGCCTCGTCAAGCCCAAACCGCCACACCTTCGGCTCCAGCACGTTGGGGACGATCTCGGTATCGAAGTAGGGGAGCATGAGCCTGCCGCCGTTGCCCACCGGCGTCGCGCGCAGGGCAGCCGAGAACGCCGGCCAGTCCATGCCGTAGGCGTCGCGGACGCGCTCGCGGGCGAGGGAGCCGTTCTTGAAGCAGATCAGGCTCATGTAGGCGCCCGTGGGCGAGCCGAAGCAATGCCCTTCGCCGGCGGGGTCGACCTGCGCTTCGGGCATGTAGCCGAAGTAGGTATCGCTGGTGCCGAGGCTGAGGCAGATCTTGCCGGAGCTGACCAGCCCGACACCGACCAAGCTGTTGGGGTTGTCGCCCGACCAGACGCACGCCTTGCAGTCAGGCGAGAAGCCGTACTTCTCCACGAAGTACGGCGCAATGGGACCGACCACGGTGTCGGCGGGCGCAATTGGCGGCAGCTTGCTGCGGAGACGAGGCGCGCACGCCTCGATGGCTGCAGGGCTCCAGGCCTTCGTGCGGATGTCCATCAGGTTCATGCCGGCACCGTCGCCGGGATCGAGGGGTGCCTCGGCTCCGGCGAGGACGGAGGCCATGAATGAACTGACGAGATGAATGCGGGCGGTGCGGTCGTAGTCGTCCGTCTCGCTCTTCCAGAACCGGCGGATTTGTGTACCGGTGAAGCGCTCGAAACAGCACGACCCGGTCAGCTCCGCTACAGCTTTGGGGCCGCCCAGCGCCTCGGTCATCTCCTGACACTCCCGCCACGTGCTGGCGTCCATCCAGATCGGGGAGGTCTCGCGGGAGAAGCAGCCATCGAGCTGGTCGGCCAGCCCGAGGTGCGGGTCAAGCTGCCCGAGTAGCGTCACCCCGCGTGGGTTCAGGTAGACGCTCCCGTGTTGCTGCCCGGATCCCGCGACCGCGACGACCTGCGACAGGTTCACCCCCTGCGACTTGAGGTCGCCAAGCAGCAGATCCAACGCCTCCAACCACATCTGCGGCGGCGAGTGCTTGACCTGCGGGTCATCGTTGGGCAGCACGCCGTTCTCGACGCCATACTTCGCGCCCAGGCGTTCGTCGAAGTCTACCGAGTAGTCGGCAATGGCTTCCCTCGCGTCGAGGTCGAGCAGGATGGCGCTGAGGCTCTGGGTGGATGAGTCGAGTCCGAGGACGCACGGCATGACGGCCCCTCCTGGGGGTGGTAGGCAGGATCTGGGAGAGACTGATATGCTCCGCGCGGGGCAAGCAGCGTGGGGTCACTCGCCCTACTCAGGCGGAGAGTAGGCGACAACCTGGTTGCGGCCCTGTGCCTTCGCCTGGTAGAGCGCTTTGTCCGCCGCCTCCACCAGTCCGCCCTTCTCCGAATGGTCGGTGGGACAGGTTGCCACTCCGATGGAAACGGTCACCTTCGCGGAAGCGCCGCCCCCATTCAGGAACACGTGGTTCTCGATCTGCCGGCGGACCTTTTCGGCGACCTTGTGCGCGCCCTCTTTCGGCGTCTCCGGCAGAATGAGGGCGATTTCTTCGCCGCCGTACCGCGCCACCGTGTCCACTTCGCGGAGGTTCTCCCGGATAATCTGGACCAGTTCGCGCAGCACTTCGTCGCCGAACGGGTGCCCGTGCTCGTCATTGACTCTCTTGAACCAGTCCACATCCAGCATCAACAGCGAGACCGGCGTCGCGTAGCGGGTGGCCCGGACGATCTCGTTGCCCAGGTCCTCCTGGAAGTACCGGTGGTTTTGCGCCCCGGTCAGCGGGTCGCGGAGGCTCAGGTCCTCGAGCTGCTCGTTGATCAGCTCGATCTTCTGGACGTAGCTGTTGATCTTGGCGTTCGCAACTTCCTGGTAGACCTCGGACACGTCGAAGATGGTCACGTCGAGGCAGCGGTCGATGTCATCGCGCGCTTCCAGCATTGCCCGATGGTCTTCCCCGAAGCGCCCCTCAAGCGCGCGCCGGCTGACATCGCGGAACAGCAACAGAGACTTCTGTACTTCGGTCAGCTTGAAGCCCAAGCTGCTGCGCAGGCGAGCCGTCCGGTCGATGAACTGCCGCAGACGCCGGTGGCTGCCGGTCTGAAAGACGTCGATGTAGCCATCCAGGCACTCTTTGCACGAACGTTCCAGTTCGGTCATCGAGCGTTCCGCAAACCCCGTCCCGTACAGCCCTTTCAGCGCCTCGGCCCAATCCGACACGATTGCGGGGGCGCTGTCCTTGAGTATCTCAGCAAGCCGAAGCGGCATTCAGTATCACTCCTAATACTACAACCGTACTTAGCTCGGGGCAGGTCTCCGACCGCCCCGAAACGCTTGACCGGAAGGTCTCAA
>PEVN01000040.1:0-20913 GCA_002779825.1 Armatimonadetes bacterium CG06_land_8_20_14_3_00_66_21
CCCGTCCGGGAGACCGTCCAAGTCCGTGTCGGCACAGTTGGGGTTCGTCCGGCGCTGAAGCTCGACGAGGTCAGGCAAGCTATCGCCGTCGGAGTCGATGGGTGGCCCGCCTCTGGTCTGGAACGCGCTCACGGATCGCCCCACCTCGCTCTCGATCTTCGCCAGCGTGTCCACGTAGCGCCCCTTCCCGGCCGGGTGCGGCACGACAGTCAGCTTCACCTCGAAGTCTGAGGTGATCTGCACGGGCTTCTGCCAACCGAATGGCTCGGCGTAGATCCACTCATGCTCCTCCGGCTTCACCGAATCCATGTAGAACAGCCCGCCGCCCCCCAACGTGTTCCGGGCGATCACCCCGATGCCGAAGGGCTGGTCACCCAGGTAGCTCACATCGTGCCACTGGAGGTCAGAGAGCCACTTGCCGGCACCGGCCGTGAGCATCGCCCCGTCCCTAGTCCGGCTGTTGCTGAACAGACCGGGTGTCTGCCCCGTGGCGCGCAGGGATACCGGCAGCTTCAGCCACTCCAACTGCGTCGGCTGCTTCGCGGAGTAGTGGTGGTCGATCTCAATGAAGTCCCTGAAGAACCGGTAGTCCGTGATCAGCGAGTTGCCCTCGGCGAGCAGATTCGGGTAGCGCACGCGCAGAGACACCAAGACCGGCCCGGCCGCCGTGCGCTCAATCGGCAGCGGACCGAAGCTCTCCTGCGTGAGCTGCGGAGCCCGCCCGACCCACCAGTGGATCCCGTCGGCCAGCGTCTCGATCCGCCTGTCGCCGTCCTTGAGGAGCAGCGAGGTGATCGCAGCGCCTTTCCGACCGTCGACCTGGGCGAGGTACCGTTCGGTCTCGACGCGCCACGACTCGTCGACTCGCGCAGCGGGCGTCACACCGTACGGCTTCGCGCAGAGGTAGACGAAGTGGAGCCGTTCCTCCCCCGGCGGCAGAACGGTCCCGGGGTCAAGCAGGACGTGCTCGCCGTCAGCCTGCACGGGTACCTCATGGTTGGCCCGCACGTCCCATGCGCGCACTGCCGCCGCTGTGGGCGCCGCTGCGTCCGGCAGGCGAACGGCGACGGGCCGCCCCACCGGGATGTCGGGAGGCGCCCACAGTCGGACAAGCACTCGACGCGTGCAGTCGGCGAAGTGCCACTGCGTGTCTTGAACGGTCTCGGCGTGCGCGGTGCAGGCGAACAGAATCAGCGCGAGGAACATGTCTTCACTCCAGACGAGGGAGGACTGACGATCAGCCGGTCCCCGGCCGTTTCTTGCGGAACACGATCTCGCCCTGGGTCGTGTTGCCGCCGCGAATGCTGGCTGCGAGCAGATACGTTCGCTCGGGATCGTGCTCCTTCAGGTCCAGCATGTAGACATCGCCCTTCGCCCAGGCGCCAGCATGGCAGTCGTGCTTGTCCACGCACTCTTCACGGGTGTCGTTCGGGTTGTCTTTCGGGTGCGAGATCAAGGCGACCTGGGAGGCGGTGAGTCCGAGGGTGCCGCTCTTGTACGTGAACTGAAGCAGGTACGTACCGGGGCCGGAGACCCACTGCGTCACGTCGATCGAGCGCGTCTGCGATTGCTGGTCAGCGAACTCCGGCGTGTCCCACGTGCCGATGACGCGGAGTCGGTAGGGCTTGTCCTTGTCCTCGAGGCCGCACGCCTCCATCAGCGCACCTACCCGGCCAGCTAGGCGATCGACATCAGCGCTGGTGGCGGTGAAGCGCCCCGCCGGCTCGGCGGGCACCAGCGGCGAGGCGATCTCGCCCCAGCGCGGCATCAGGTCGACGACGGTTCGCGCGCCGTCCTGCAGGAAGTCGAAGAACTCCGTTGCCCGGGCGCGGTCCTCCGCTTTCACTTCGGTGCCATGGACCAGTTTGCTGAGCACCCACACGGACTTGAGAATACGCGCATAGGCTTGCACGATCTTGGTCTCCAGGAGTGCCGGTTCGTAGCCGATCTCCTCCGCCAGCTTGAGTGCCGCGTCGCACTTCGCCAAGTCCTCGTCGAACTGCTCTTCCCGTTTGAACTCGAAGAAGATCCCCGTGCCCAACGGGATGCCGTCCCCACGGATGATTGCGTCGGTGCCCCCGTAGTGCTCGCGGTACGGGAACGACGATCCATACACGTCCCAGCTCACCGGCGACAGCGTCGCGGTCCACTCGGCGAACCTGTCGGGTTGGCGAATGCCCATCCGCGTCGCCCACGCCGCCGCGAACTCGCGCTCGTCGCGGCCGTGCGCGTTCCACGACCACTCGGCTGCGGCTTCGACGTTGAGGTAGTAGTAGCCGTTGGCGGGAACCGCGTACGCCACCAGGCACTTCAGTCCTTTGTCCACAAACTCGGTCATCCGGTACTTGATGAAGTACGGGTTCGAGAACGGCGCCACGCTCAGCCACGAGGCGGAGACGGTCGGGTAGACGCCGAGCCACCGCCCGCGCTCGATGTAGTCCTGCAGCAGCGGGTAGATCATCTCGCGCCGCGAGGCGTCGTAGGTCAGGCCGCCGTGGTAGTACGACACCTTCACGCCCTCCGGAATCTCCGCCAGGATCTTGTCATTGGAGTTGTAGCTCGCCTGCGTGAGCAGCAGCCGCAAGCCCAGGTTGGGGCACATCTGCTTCGCCTGCTGCCACGCCGCCAGACACACGCGGGTCTCGTTGACGAATCGGTCGTTCAGCTTGCACTGCTCGCACTCGCACCCCTTGCCCTCTTCAGAGAGCCAGATCATGACTTCCTTCACGCCGTCGATCTTCCCCAGCGCCGTCAGCCATTCGCTGACCAGCTTGGTCGCCTCCGGCTGCGCGAAGCAGAGGCTGTCTTTGACACCGACGGCCTTGAGGTTCGGGTAGCGCTCGAACATCCCCGTGCCCTGAAGCTGCTCCAGGTGGTGGATGATCGGCACGACGCGCACGCCGTGGGTGCGAGCGCGCTCCATGACCTCGGCCTTCATGACGGCCTGGCCGACGCCTTGACCGTCGAGTGTCAACTCGGCGTGCCGCTCCAGCAGGTTGAATTTGCGGTCGGCCCTCCACTCCAAGTCCTCCGACGCAGTGCCTCCCCACTCACCGCGTTCCTCCAGATCGGGCCAGTCGGTGATCGTGAGGACCGGCATGTCTACAGTCGCCAAGCTGCCCGCGCCTTTGAGCGTCGGCGAAAGGAGCTGCTGAAGGGTCTTCGACGCGTAGTAGAGCCCCGTGGGGGTCGCGCCGGAGAGTGACAGCCCGCGCAACTGCTTGCCACTGGCGTCGAGCAACGGCGTGAGGGCGTACGCCTGGTCTGGGTTTGGGCGGCCTTTGGAGGCGGGCAGGGCCGCGCGCTCAAGAGCAATGCAGAACCGGTTGAGGTCTGGCGTCGATGTCACTGGCACCGCCACTTCGCCCCCGTGTGCGAGAAGCTTGGCCAACTCGTCGGCCGCGCAGCGCTCCAACTCCGCTGCGTCAGCAGGCAGGACGAGGCTGATCTCCGCGACCGGGACTGTCGCCTTTCCAGTCAGGCGGATTTCCTTGGGTAACGGAAGCAGCCAACGCGTCCAGAGCTTCGCTTCGTCAGTGCCGAGCGTGGTAATCTCGTACGAGGAAGCCGCGGCGACGAGCAGCCCTGTGAGCGTTGGTGCGAGCACTTTGGTCAGTGTGGGCTTTGGCATGGTGGTCCTCCTGTAGCGCAGGCTGGGAGCTCGGCTCTGTCGCGGCGCTCCGAAGCGGTCTGACGCGTCGGACAGGTCGGACTCGTCAGCCCGGCGCGCCAACGCGGCACCGCAAACCGAGCAGCTACGGCAATGAGCCTTGCGCGATCACCTCAATCTGGTCCCCGGCGCCGAGGTCGTAAACCGAGTACTCGCCGCCAGTCGCGAAGTCGCCGAGTCGCGCCGGATCGGCCAACGTGAACGCGTCTTCTGTGGCGGTGCGCAGGCGCGTCACCGCGCCTTTGCCTTTGGGTTGCACGCACTTCCCGTCGAACAGTCCGGGATTCACCCGCAGCTTCATCACCGGCGTTCGGGTCGCGAACGAGCGGTTCCCAGCATCGACGCTCTTGACGACGCCTCGCGCGATGGTCAGCGGCATGTTGACGCCGAGCCGCCACAGCCCGTTGCGCAACTGCTCGACTCCTGCGATGGTGTAGACGGCAGGGCAGAGGTACGCGGGGTTGGTCACGAGCAGCTTGCGGCCAACGAGTGTCGTGGAGGGCTTGGCGCTCTGCGGCGAGAGGCGGACTGTGATCGAGTCCGTGGCGACGCCAGCCTCGACAACCTCTCCGCGGACAGCACCCGGCAGCACCAGTTGCTTGTCGCCGCAACGCAGGTGTCCGCCGCCGACCAACGCAACGCCGTTGGTTTTCCCGGCGCGGCTTGTCACGAGACCGAATCGCCCGCGGAAGCGGCTGGGGGCGAGGTCGGACTCGATCCCCCGTTCAGTCGTCTCGTCAAGGGCAGCGATGATATAGTCCACGCGCAGCGCGCCGTGAGCATCAACAGCAGTCACGCGCAACGCAACAGCGTCACACTCGGGCGCCTCGCTGCCGCGTGCTGGCGTCACCTTCAGGAGTTGCACCGCTGTCACCCGCGGCTGCCCGCACATGGCTTCGAGAACCGCCACAAACACAGAGCCTTGCGCCTTGTCGGCCGCCCGGTCGCGCACGATCACGTGACCCTCAAACGGGCTCTTGCCGCGCACGCCATAGCCCTCCGCCTTTGCACGGATGACCTCGCGGCCCGGCGAGCCGAGCATGTGCAGCCGTAGGCCGACGCTCTCGAAGTCGCTGACAAGCAGGCTACCGTCGGCCGTTTGGTAGGTCGGATCGATTCTGCCCCAGAAGTCTCGGTCCAACGGCTTCACGAAGTCCGCCCGGATCGGCTCGCCGCCTGTTGGCGTGAGCACGAAGTCGCGGTACTCGTAGGCGTAGTTGTAGTAGTGCAGGAAGCCGACGACGCCGTCGTCCGGCGGAGCACCCGCGGTGTCCACTTTCGTGCCGCGGAGTTCGCCGTCGAAGAACACGCTGGCCGTCGGGCCCGCCACCTCGATGCGCACGTTGATAGGCTTCCCGGTCGGCAGTTGCCCGCCGGCGTCCAACCAGGCGACGCGGCGGTTGCCGAGATTGGCGGGGTCCACGCCGAACGCAAACAAGGCGCGCTCGCGTTCGCCGGACGCCTTCCCCGTGCGGACAATGGTGAACTCAACGGTGAAGTCGTGGAAGGTCCGCTTCGTCAGCAGGTAGCGGTCCGGCTGGGACATCCCGGTCGTGGGGTGCCACGTTGCTGTGAACGCCCCGTCCGTCCGCACTCGCTGTACGTCGAAGAGGAAGCCGTAGCCGCCCTTGGTCATCGGCTCGACGTCTTCGCCAGTGAGCGAGCCCTTGAGCTGCTTCGTCCACGTTGTCGCCGGGTCAGCCAACTCGACCGTCAGCTCCTCCGGCTTTCCCAACGAGTGGAACAGGTAGTCCCGCGTGCCCGCCCCGGCGACTCGGAACACATCGACGGTGTAGAGCGGGTCTCCGTCTTCGTCCTTGACAAGGGCGACCGTTCGCCGGTAGAGCGAGGCATCCGGGTATGCCGATTCGCATGAGGCTTCCACCACGTCGCACAGCGGCTCTGTCGCGAAGTAGTGCAACCTGCCGGTGACGTTGCTGCGCTGCTCTGACTCGTCCAGCATGACCGTGCAGTGGCTCGCCGTGTCCGTCTCCCAGCCACCGTACTTGAGGTCGGTCCAGGTCGTCGGGTAGCCCAGGTCGGCGGTGAGGTCGTACCCGTAGCGGAACAGGTTGAGCGCGAGCTTGTCGGTGTGCCCGTGGCCGTAGGCGCCCTTGCTGAAGGTGAGGGCGACGTGTTGGCGCGTCTCGGGTGTGGCGCCGGCGCGGAGAATGGCAATGCCGCTGTCGTCGAAGAGGTGGGAAGCGCTTGTTTGGCGCAGGTCTCCTGACCGCGCCCCCTTGGCCAACCGTGAGGTTTCCAATGCGCCCTGTTCGGCAGACCTGTCCTTCGGCAGGGCGGGCGCGGTCGGGAGACCTGCGCCAAACTCGTCCATTCCTTCCGCGTGGAACAGCAACCACCAGTCGGCCTTTCCGGTCCGGAACCCCTCCAGATCGCCGCCACTCGCCGCCAGCAGCCGGTGGCGGTAGAACGCCCGTCCCTCGGGCAGTCGGAGCAGGGCCCGCTCGTCGTTGGAGTCGTACGGCGGCGTGGTCCGAAGCTGCCTGTCGCGGGAGCCGCCGCAGTCGCCGATCTGCGGGACGCGGCCGTCGCAGTCGATGTTTCGCAGGAAGTCGAACAGCATCGACAGGCGGTACTCGGGGTGGTGATAGAGGTCCAGCGGTGCGGGGTACCTGGGCGGCGCTGCGAGTCCGTGCATCCACTCACCGATGAGCAGCGGGGTCTGCGCGTTGCCCACGTTGTAGCCGCAACTGTCGTAGACGAACTTGCCGTCGCGGAACCACGAGTTCGTCAGCAGCACCCGCAGACCAAGATCGCTTTCCAGTGCCTCTGCGGCGATGTCGGCATTGCCGAGGCAACGTGCCAACGCGGCAAGGGCCGTCATCTCGTACATGATGAAGTCGCCGTCCATGTAGGGCATCAACCGGTGGAGGTACTCGTAGACGTAGCCCAGCAAGTTGCGCTGCAGGTTGTAGGTGAAGTCGGCGCCGGTCACCTTGCCGTCACCGTCGTGGTCAACGCCGCCTTTGCCGGCGAAGAACCGGTGCAGCTCGTCATCCTTCTCGACCTCGTCCCAGATCAGGTCGCACGCCAGAATCAGGTTCTGCACGAGGAATCGCTCGAAAGTCTGCCCAATGTACCCATCCTGCCGCTCCGACGGGCCCTCGACACAGCCGTCATAGGTTCGGTACAGCTCGGCCAGTCGGTTCAGCATCACCACACATTTGTGGGCGTAGCGCTTGTCGCCGGTGACGGCGTAGGCCAGTGCGAGCTGCATCACTGGTGTACCGCCCTGGTACTTCGACCCGCCATCGCCCTCGTACGGGCCGGAGAACAGTTTGCCAATCAGGAAGTACCGATACGCCGCGACGAAGTAGTAGCGCCTGCCCGGCTCGGCAAAGCCCGCCGGCGCCAGCCAGCCGTTGCCATCGTCGTGGACCGTGACCGACTCGCCCGTGGTCGGGTTCTTCACGCCGGCGCCGTCGCACCACTCTTCGCCACCCGCCTTGCACTTCCATTGGTAGGGCGCCTCAAGCGTCGCCGTGAAGCTCTGCCGCGCGCCGCCGTGGATCGGGCAGCCCTTCTCGAAGTTCGGGCAGATCGCGCGCGGGTTGCCGGCCGGCACCAGTCCGTAGATGAAGTCGTCGCTCTGCTCCAGCCACCAGTCGGCATCCTGCCGGATTCCGGCCGCGAGGTTCTTCGCCCAAGGCCGGGTCGCCACGTTCTTTCGGCCGCGCTCCACGTCGTCTCGGTCGATGATTGCCATGAAGCCTCGCGTCTTGCGCCGCTGCATCGCGACCGCAAGCACGGGCGCCACGCGAGCGGCATCTTCCTGCTCGCGCAGGGCTGCCGACTCCGCCCGGAGTTGCGCAGCGAGCGCCTGGGTGTCGACGACAACGGCCGGTTCCGCCGCTGCGCCGGTCACCTCAAGTTCTGCCACCCACAGTCGCCGATCCGCCGTCGCCGACGCTCCGTCCGGCGGCTGGACGAGACGGATTGCCTCGACGGGTTGGCGTGCGAAGCTAACCGCCGTCACCGGTTCCGGCTGCGCCTTGCTGACCGCAGCCAACTCCACCCACCGCCCGTCGCGGTAGCCCTGAAGTAGGAACCGCGTGGGCGTCAGCGGCGTGTCACTCGGCTGCCCCCAGTGCACAGTGACCTCGCTCACTGTCACCCGCTGCGGGAACACCAGCGCGACCGTGTGCGTGACTTCCCAGTTGTCCGAAGCCCACGAGGTCGTCCGCGCGCCCTCGCCGGAGCCCTCGGTGTTGCCATCGCAAACGTACCCGGGGTGCCAGCCGTCCACGCCCCAGCGGTCACGATGCTGGCTATCGGCGAGGGAAAGCACGCCGTCAAGGCGGGCGAGATTGTCCTGTGCCACGGCAGTGCCTACCGAGGCTTCGACGACGAAGGCGAGCAGACAGCTCGCGGCCAGTCTCGGCGCGTGCATGGTGGTTGTTACCTCTGGAGGTCTCTCGGGAGCCAGGGCCGCTTGCTGCGAACCTAAGGGAGCGACCCCGGGCAAGCTCGGGCGTCCGTGTGAGAGGCGCCATGGGCCGCGGAGTCAGGGGGTGTCCTTCTGTGCGAAGCGCGCGACCTCCTCAGGACCCAACGCCTTCGCATAGAACGCAAACTCATCCATCTTGCCCACCAGCCGCTCGTTGCCCTGGTACTGCGGGTTGGTTCCCACACCAATCTGTTGCGCGGCCGAGAAAACCTGCGCCGGGCAGTCGGCGGTGTGCTTCAGCTCGCCGTTCACGTAGAGCGACAACTTCGGTCCCTGCTTCACGGCGGCGAGGTGGTACCACTTGCCGTTCTCAAGGGGCACGCCCTCTGTTCCGTACATGCCGCCTGCCTCGATGCGGGCGAAGACTTGGTCGCCCTGGAGGACGATCCGGAGCGGGTCGTCCATCGACACCGCCCAGGCGGAGACGAGTTGGTAGAGGCGGTCGGTGGGCAGTCCCTCGGGGCAGACCCAGGCGCAGGCCGAGTAGTCGTCTTCGGGGAAGTAAGGTATCCGGTAGACGAGTTGGCTGGTCCTGCCGTTCAGGGCGACGGCCTTGCCTTCGTTGCCGAATCGGTCGGCGGCAGGCGCTACTTCGCTCGCCATGTCCAGCAGACCAAAGGAGGGCTTGCCGTCGCCGTCCAAGGGGGAGGCGACCATCAACCCGTCCTCGCCGACGGGTTGCGCGAGCAGCGCCACGTCGACCGTGTTGGGCAGCGCGGGATCGAGGGTGAACCGGCTGGGGCCGAGTTCGTTGGGGGTGGCGCCGTTGGCGTTGGTGGCCGCCACGCGCCAGAAGTAGAGTCGGTTTGGCTGCAGTTGCTCGCGAACCACTGCCCGGCAATCGCGCAGATTGTCTTTCGTGACCACGAGGTCGGCGAACCGGTCGTCCGTCGCCACCTCCAGCTTGAAGACGCGGCCGTCTCCTGCGGAACTGCGGTAGCCGGTCCACTCGAACAGGGCAGGACCGGCAGGAATCCGCTCTCCCTCCCGGGGACGCTTGAGGTGGAAGGCAGCCGGCGACGCGTTGACGACAGGGAGCCAGGCACGGTAGTCCGTGCCGTGGGCGCCGGCGGTGGCGAAGTCGCAGAGGATCACTTCGCTGCCATCGACCGCCTCCGCCCTCAAGAGGACCAGGGGCTGGAAGCGGCAGCCAGCGGGTGGGGTCGCCGGTTCGAGCTTCAGGTTGCGGACGTCCACCGGGGGAATCGCGTCCGTATCCATGCCGTTGAACTTCTGGTCGAAGGCGAGCAGCAGCGGCCCGCGGTAGAGCGCGGCCTTCCCGCGCTTCGACAGCTCGCCCGGCCAGTGCCGGAGCGACAGGTCGAGCGAGAGCTCTACCGTGTCGCCGTCGCGCCAGCGGCGCTTCAGCATGAGGTAGGCGCCTGGGGACACCGCTTCGAGGGGGGTGCCGTTGAGGGAGGCGTGGGACTGACGGGACCAATGCGGGATGCGGAGCTGAAGCGAGAACTCGGCGTCTTGCGCCAACCCGAGGGTCAGCCGGACTTGGCCGTCGGCGGGGTAGCGTGTCTCCTGCTGCAGGCGCAGCAGGGCGCCGTCTGCAAGCTTCAGGCTGACTTCGCAGGGCCCGTAGTAGTTCACGGCAATGCCGTCCGCCGTCTGCATCACGCCCCATTCAGACAGCATCCCGAGCCCGCGCGGCGCGTTGACGGAACAGCAGTTCAGCTCCGGCGTGCCGAAGCGCGACTGGAAGACGATGGTATGGGCCGAGGCTTCGCGCACGCCGTCAACCGGGGTGTTGTAGGTCCACCACCGGCCGGACGGGTGCTGTGAGCCCAACATGCTGTTCCATGTGGCCAGCTCCAGCTCATCGGCAGCGGCCGGGTCGCCGGTCAGCCGGAGCATGTCGACCGTCAACGCCATCCACGCCGTCGTGCAGCAGGTCTCGATGGCGCCGTCAGAGTACGGGTTGCCGATGGCGCGCTCGCCCGTGGTGAATCCGCCGCTGGGATGCCGGTCGTAGTTGCGGATGCTGGTCCAGTGCTGGACGAACGCCTGCTTGTACTTCTCGTCGCCGGTGATCTCGTACAGCTCGACAAGCCCCTGCAGGTCGTGCAGACTCTCCCACCGCGGTTTCGGCGTCCGCCAGAAGTCCTGCCCGTCCAGAGCGACACGCAGGTAGTCTCCGGCCCCCGGGAGCTCCCACTCCTTCGCGATCTGCCGCACCATTCGCAGATAGCGCTCCGCGCCCGTGAGTCGATACAGCCGCCCGAGCGAGTGGATGATCGCCATGTTCATCTCCTGCGACCCGGCGTCGAAGACGCGGCGGTCGGCGTCCAGGTAGGTACTGCAGACGAGGTCCGCCAGCTTGGTCGCGCACGCCAGCGCAGCTCGGTCACTCGTCCGCTCGTGCCACATTAGCAGTGCCAGCATGACGTGGTAGTGCCCCCACAGGTCCCAATGCCCGAGTAGCCGCTCCTCCTTGCGGAACGGGCCGAGGTAGCCGTCCTCGGCCTGGGTCGAGATCAGCTCCTTGAGGACCCCGGCCACAAACGGCTCCAGGCGCGGATCATCCGTCATCCGGCACGCCTGGACCGCCGAGATCAAGTACTTGCCGACGAACTCCCCGGCCCAGGGAACCAACTCGGGCACTGGCTTCCGGTCGCGCCGCCGGAACATCTCGACCATGCCGAGGTTGGCGAGGGGTGCTCGGAGCAGCCAGTTGTCGAGGTTGGCTTGCACGCGGTCGCCCAGGGGACCCCCGAAGTGGAAGTGGGCTGAAGTCGGCATCTCCATGGGCATGGCGGGTCTCTCCTGGGCGAAGGCGGTGGCGGCGTTGATGAGCAACAGGGCGAGCATGGAAGTCCTCGGGAGGCGAGGTGGCAGAACTGCGGCGTTGGACGGCGGGGAAGACTTACCACGCTCGAACCGGAACACCTGCCCCCGGGTCGAAGAGGGGTGGCGCCAGGAGGCGGCCACGTCACCGCACCTCAACAATGTAGCACGGCGCCTCAGTCAGCCGAATGGACTTGCCGGCCGGCCGCGGTTGGGCATTACCGAACGGGTCCTGCAATCGCCCGCGGGGGCCAAGGTTCACCGCCAACTCCGCCTCCCCCTCCGCTGCCCACGCAATCTTGGCCGGACCCTCGGGCCGCTCAAGGGAGACGACGCGGATATTGGGGTCGGGCAACTCGACGCCGGTGATCTCTGCCCCTTGCAGGAAGCGGGTCAGGGCGGCGAGCTGCATGAAGGAGACCTTTGGCGAGAGGACTTCGCCTCGTCGGCGCGCGATGCCAAACTGCTCCTCGACGTACCCGCCTTCCCCGTCGGGGCCGAGGTGGTAGAGGAACGCCCTATCGATCCCGTACGCGAGCTGAAGGAGGGTCTGCCGGACGAGGTAGTTTGCCTGCTGCTGCTCGGTGACCTCCCACGGAGCCAGCACGGGCGTGTTGCGGGCCGACTCGGCTGTGCGGGGATCGTTAGGGTTGCAGGTAGTGAAGCCGTACTCGGTCACCCAGAGCTGCCCGCCCTTGACCAGCGGGCGGATTTCGGGGACCGACTGCGCCAGCCCATCGACGGAAGAGTGGACTCCTTGGTGGCGCAACTCCGGCCGGCGGCTGCGCGGGGCGGGGTACGTGTGCGTGTCCCAGGCGTCCAGGTACCTGCCGATGGAACGTGGTGGCTTGACGAGAGCCTCTGTCCAGCCGGAGTCGCCGCCGCTGTTCACGGAGACCGAGGGGCCAACCACGGTTACCGTCGGATCCACCGACTTGATCGCCTCATAGCCGCCCTTCATGACCTCAACCCAGAAGTCCTGCTGTGCCCCGGTGGCCAGCATGCTCTCCGGCTCGTTCCACAAGTCGTAGGCGTGGACGCGGCCTTTGAAACGAGCGGCCACCTGACGGACGTACTCGGAGTGTGCCTTCCGGTCGAACAGGCCGTCGGCCGTTTTCGCCCACTCGGGCGGGTAGGTGAGCACGGGCAGGGCCTTGATCCCCAGCTTTTCGACGGGGGTGAACCAGGACTCCATCGAGGTGAAGTCGATCTTGCCAGCACCCGCCTGCTCGAAGATGCTCCAGTTCCAGTCGATCCGGGCCCATCCCACACCGAGGAGGTGGACGAGTTGGGCGGACTCCTCGGTGCCGACGTGGATGTTGATGCCGAGGCGGTCGTAACCCGCGTCTGGCGGCCGCTGGATCCGACCGAAGCGACCGTCGGGTCGGTACTCCTGTTCCTCGTCGCCACGGACGACCACCTCCAGGTCGTAGGCGCCGAGTCGGTCGGCGCCGTGCGGCAGGATCGGTACGGTACGACTCGCCCGCGCGGCCACCTCTGCGTCTCCCGTTCCGGCGGAGCAGTCCCTCGCAGGGGCAGACAGCGACCGACAGCGCCACGCAAAGTCGAAGTGTCGTGGCTGGTCGGCGTAGTTCTCGATCTCCAGCGCGAAGCGTGTGTCGTCGCCGGGGAAGAACAGGCTGCCGAACTTGGCGGGCACGAGTCGCACTGACGCCGCCTGTCCGTGGAACTGTGTCGCCACTTCGCCTTCCTCCAGTTGCACAGCATCTACGTCGAGTTGTTGGGTCGGCGCCTCAACGGCGACTATCACCGGCCACGGGCCGGTCTCCTTCGCCTGCTGCCGGAGGGCCGGTCGGAACAGCGTGAAGCCATAGTCGAAGCTCGGCGCCCACACGAGGAACACATTGGGTTCCAGCTTGATCGGCGCTCGGGGCGGGAACACGTAATCGGAGTACACGTACCCGGCAAGGAGCTTCTGCGGGTACTTCGCGGCGACGAGCTTCGCGACGTTGTCGTAGAACGTGAGGATGGCCGGCGTGATGGAGAGGTGGCCATTCGGGTCCTTCTCGTAGAGCTTTGTGCACTCGGCACACTCGCACCAGCCGGCCGAATCGGCCGGCGAAAGCGAGAAGGACGTCGCCCTCGGCTGCTCGTCGAAGTACCGGATCGCCGCGTCGGCAAACGCGCGCACCAGCCCGGGGTTGGTGACGCACAGCTTGTAGCGGCCGGTCGGCGGCACGCGCACGCCGCCTCGTTCCGCGAACCAGTCGGGGTGCTGATCGAAGGCGGTGGGTGGGACGGCGGTCCAGTTGTGGCTGTGGTTGAGGAACAGGCTCCAGCCCAGTCGCTGCCGCGCCCACCAGCGCTTGACCTCCGGCCGACCTTCCTGGGTGTACGGCACGCGGCGGTTCAGGAAGAACGGCGCGTCGGTCAGGTCGGTGTCGGGGAGGGTCACGTCGGTGGTTGCCGGCACGTAGTCGCCATGCTCACCGGGCATCAGCCACCGCACGCCGACGAACTTCTCGAGGAAGGCGTAGACGCCGTTGCGCGTGCCGGCGGACGTGCCGCCGCTCTGCGTCAACTCGCCGTCGTTCGTGTCGGGACCGAGGATGTAGAGGTTCGCGCCCTTGGTGACAACGCGGAATCCCTCCAGCGGGATGTCCTTCAAGGAGAGTCCCGCCGCGTGCGCGGCGGCGTTGTCACCCAGGCAGATCATCGGGTCGTGCGGCTCCTGGACGAGGGCCAGCTTCGCCTTGGCGGCTCTGTACAGGTAGTCCCGCAGCTCGGCGGCGGCCAGCGCCACGGAGGGCGGCGCCTGGGCGTCATGGTAGAGGACATACGTCGTGCCCTCGCCCCGCAGCAGCGGCAGCGGGGCGGACCAGCAGAGGTCCGCGAGCATGGCCGCGCTTGCGGCGGCAAGCAGCAGGCAGTGTGCCATGGTCGTGCAACTCTCCTTCGTAGGGGGGCGATCCGCGTTTACATTGGGCCGTTGCTGCGCACGTGTGGGCACGAACCGAGAATCTGAGGAACTGCAGGGACAGCAATGGGTGGCCGCGTGAAGGCGGTCCGGGCCGCGTCCGATGCAAACGCAACTGGCCCGGTTTGGGTTCGCCACGGGCAGTGGCGCATCCTCCCCGGCATCGAGGCGGGTGACTCGACTGCTCTGGCCCGCCACAGTGTCGTGGCGTGCACCCAGCAGTCAGTGGAGTCCGTCGCCAGGTGTCGCGCCGCCCTTTGCCCTGTTGGTATACTACTCTGGTTACCCGCATTCTGCGTACCTCGGAGGTATGTCCCATGCTCGGAGGACACACGTTCCGCCGCGCCTTCTTCACTGGCGCCGTGGCGCTCGTGGTATTGCCGGTCGCCGCTGCGCCGACGCTCGACGTGCCCATGGAACGCAAGCTGATCACCGTCAAGATCCTTGTCGGGCTCAAGGACGCAGAGCCGTCCATTTGGGAAGGCACGTACCACCTCAGTGAGGGCCGCGTGGTCGCCACCGACGGGTGGCGATTTGCCCAGGACGACTACGCTACGCCCACCAACTATAAGTGCGAGGTGCGCCGGTTCTATCCGCGTTTCTGGCAGATGCGGGGACGCGACCCAAGCAAGCTCCCGCTGGAGCCCAACGGGTTCCTGCTCACGTGCTCCGCAGTCAGCCAAGCCGCCACGTTGGAGGTGACCACGCCGAAAGGCGACTTCACCGTCCCGCTGGGTAGTCTCGGCTACGGTGGTGCGCAGCGCAAGCTCGAGGGGAACGTGGAGTTCCAGCGCGTCCCCACCTACCGAACAGTGGTCAAGGCGTCCACGGAAGACGGCTACCCGGCGGCTGTGGCGGGACCGGGCAACGCGCTCTTCGTCGCCTACCTCGCCTTCACCCACGGCGTGGGGTTCGAGTCGCGCCCACCGATCAAGGAGATGCCGACCGACTTCGCCTCGCTGGGCGAACCGACGGGCGGCGATCAGGTCAGGTTCACGGAAATGAACGGTGATCGGTGGACGGAGCCGGTGGCGCTCACCGAGAAGGGCGGCGATCTCTTCGGGACGGCCATTGCCGCGGATGGTCAGGGCCGCACTTGGGTGTTCTGGGCGGCCAACGTCGACGAGAACTGGGACGTCTTCGCCAAGATCCGCACGGACGGCAAGTGGGCCGAGGCAATCCGCTTGACCTCCGCTCCGGGCTCCGACTTCAATGTAGTGGCTGTTACTGACTCCGAGGGGAGGGTGTGGGTGGCCTGGCAAAGCCTCACCAGAGGGAATGCCGACCTCTATGCTGCCCGCCAGGAGGGGGACACGTTCGGCAAGCCCGTCGTGGTCGCCAGCGGGTCCGCCAACGAGTGGGAGCCGGCCATTGCGGCCTCCGCGGACGGTCAGGTTGCCGTGGCGTGGGACAGCTACCAGCGCGGCGACTACGACGTGCTGGCGAGAGTCTGGCGCGGCGGCAAGTGGGGCAGTGTCCGGCGCCTCACGGACAGTGCGCAGAACGAGGCGCGGGCCAGCGCGGCCTTCGACGGACAGAACCGATTGTGGGTTGCCTACGAAGTGTCACCGGAAGGCTGGGGCAAAGACTCCGGCCCCTACGACCAGACCCCGCGGAAGACGGCACTCTACAAGAGCCGCGAGATCGGCCTCAAGGTGCTGCAGGGCGACAAGCTGTTTGCCCCGGAAGCCGACGTCAATCTGTCCATGCCCATGCCCGACGGTAACCCGCGCTGGCCAAAGTCACAGAAGCGGTTCCTGGCGGCCACGCCGAGAGTGACGGCCGGTGCCGAGGGGCGCATCTGGCTCTCCGCTCGCATCCGCTGGACCCGCTTCGAGAGCTTCGTCGGAGGCGACTGGCTGACGTTCCTGACCACGCCGGAGGGCGACACGTGGCGAACGGCATTCATGGTACCTGGGTCGGACGGGTTTCTGCATGAACCATCGGCGCTGGTCCCGGCCCCCGGCTCTGGCCTGTACGCCGTGTCGACCACGGACGGCCGATTCCACTCGGCAGCGTTCTTCGGTCCGGGAGTGCCGAAGGCGCGACAGCGAAGCAAGGACGCCCCGCCGGCGTGCACCCGCGACTACCCAACGTACCAGGATTGGCAGTTCAACAGGGAGATCAGCGTGGCCGATACCGGCGCAGTCCGCCAGCCGGACGAAGACTGCAAGCTCGTCGAGGTGCAGCCCGAGTCGGAGGCAACTCCTTCCTCCGACGCCCAGGACGAGGCGCGCCAAGTCGCTGCGATCCGCGAGTACCGCGCCGAGCTGAACGGCAAGCCTGTCCGCGTGTGGCGCGGCGAGTTCCACCGCCACACCGAGCTGTCGAGCGATGGCTCCGGCGATGGGACGCTCTTCGATATGTGGCGCTACGGCATCGACATGGCCTCGCTGGACTGGCTCGGCTGCGGCGACCACGACAACGGCTCCCGGGAGTTCCACTGGTGGCTCACCCAGAAGACCACCTCGCTATTCACCATGCCCGGCGCCTTCACCCCGATGTACACATACGAGCGGAGCTGCAACTACCCCGACGGTCACCGGAACGTGGTGTTTGCCGAGAGGGGCGTCCGTCCCCTCGCTCGGCTGCAGGGCGGCGCCGGCGAGGCGCTGGACAACCTCCCCGCCGACGCGAAGCGGCCCAGCGCGCCGGATACGCTCATGCTGTACAAGTACCTGGGCGCGTTCGGTGGCGTCTGCGCCAGTCACACCAGCGGCACCGACATGGGCACCGATTGGCGTGACAACGATCCCAAAGTGGAGCCGATCGTGGAGATCTACCAAGGCGACCGCAACAGCTACGAACGGTCGGACGCGCCCCGCGCCAACAGCGCCGATTACTCGCTGGGCGGCTGGCGACCGCTGGGGTTCGTGTCACGGGCGCTGCTCAAGGGCTACCGCCTGGGCTTCCAGTCTTCCAGCGACCACATCTCCACCCACATGAGCTACTGCAACGTGTGGGTCGAGGAGCCCACCCGTGAAGCAATCCTCGACGCCATGAAGAAGCGCCACGTGTACGGCGCCACCGACAACATCATTGCCGACGTGCGTAGCGGCGACCACTTCATGGGAGACGAGTTCACCGTCAGCAAGCCGCCGTCGTTGCACGTGAAGCTGGTCGGCACGGCGCCCTTCGCCGAGGTGGTCGTGGTCAAGGACAATGTCTACGTCTACTCCAGCCGACCCAACAAGGCGGAAGTTGAGTTCGACTGGACCGACGCTGACGCGCAACGGGGCAAGACCAGCTACTACTACATCCGGGGATTGCAGGTCGGCGAGAAGGAGACCCGGAAGATCAAGTCGCTCCAGGGCGGCGACCTGGATAAGGAGTTCGACAACGGCGAGATCGTGTGGGCGTCGCCGATGTGGATCACGTATGCGCCCTGAACCGCCACTCGCAGCAACCGGGCGCAAGGCGGCTTGCAAGGCGGTTGGTGGTGCCGTGGCATCCCTTGCGCTACTGATGCAGGCCGCTCAAGGCGCCGAGCGCCCGATCACAGCCGGCGGCCTTGCTGCTATAGTCGCGAAGGTTAGGAATACACCGAAGTGGAAGTTCGCAGAACTTCACCCGGGGGCGTGTGGTGAGCACCCAACACAGTGCTGTGCACGCAGAAGCGTCGAACTTGTGCAATAGCTTCGGTGTATTCCTAACCTTCGCGAGTATACCTTCCACGTCACCGACCCGGGCGACGACGGCCGCATTCATGTCGCCACGTTCAGCGTGTTCGGCCCCGACGCAGCGCCGTAGCTTGGCCGTTGCGTGTTTCCCCAAGCACAGGTTTTCGGCTGTCTCGCACGAACTACCAGACACACGTATGACAGACCGCAAAGGAGCAACACAGATGAAACTTGGAGCGAACTCAGTCCTCTTCGGCGCCTTCGACCTGGAGACGGCGTTCAAGCACCTGACCATGGCCGGCTATGACGGCATCGAGCTGTCGGCCATCGGCGGGATGAGCGAACACTTGGTGCTGGACCGCTGGCGGGAGATCGCGCCGGAGATCAAGCGGCTGAAGGAGGCGTACGGGCTCGAGTTGCTGGGCATGGAGCAACCCTCTCAGGACCCGAACACCATGGAGACGGCATTCCAGGCGGCCGTCGAGATTGGCATCCCCCTCGTCAACTGCGGTCCCGGCGGGAAGAGCGACGACGAAGAGTCGCTGAAGCAGTCCATTGACTCGCTGGGCAAGCTGGCCGAGCGTGCCCAGCACTTCGGCGTGACGCTCTGCGTCAAGGCCCACGTCGGCGCCAGCATCTACAACACGCCGACGACATTGCGCGCCATGGCGGAGATCTCCTGCCCCGCCTTTGGCATCGACATGGACCCGTCGCACATCCATCGCGCCAATGAGAACCCCGTGGAGGCCATCGCCGCCGTGGTCTCGCGCGTGAAGCATGTGCACATCCGCGACTGCAAGGGCCGCCAGCACGGCCCCGGGGAGCCGTGCGACCAGGCGTGCGGCCGCGGCGACATCGACCTCGTCGGCTACCTCCGCGTGCTCCACGAGAACGGCTACACCGGCCCGGTCGATCTCGAAGTCATCGGCACCAAAGGCAAAGGGTACACCCTCGAGCAGTGCGTCACCATCGCCGCCGAGACCCGCGGCCACATGCAGGCGTGTCTGCAGGCGTGTGGAGCGCGCTGACGCCAAGCCGGCGCTGGGGTGCCGCAGGTGCGGTTCACCGGTGCTTGTCGCCTCGCGACGGCACCACTCCGGCCCTCGGACAGCCCACTCGCCCGCCGCTGGCCACTGATTGCCGAACACTGTTCACTCACCATTCACTCACCCGAGAAGGAGCCCACCCAATGGCACTCAAAGTAGGAATCGTCGGCATGCGCGGCATCGGCAACAACCACGCCGACTGCCACGCGAAGGATGAACTGTCGGACTTCGTCGCGGTTTGCGATGTGGTCCGTGAACGCGCGGACGAGACCGCGGAGAGGCATGGCGTGAAGGCGTACTACAGCCTGAAGGACATGCTGGCACACGAAGACCTGGACGTCGTCGATGTCACCACCGGCGGGAACGAGAATGGGAGCTGGCACTACGAGCCGGCGATGGAGGCGCTCGATGCCGGCAAACATGTGCTGGTGGAGAAGCCGCTGTCCAACGATGTCCGCGAAGCGCGCGAGATGGTCGCCACGGCGGCAGAGAAGGGCGTCTACCTGGGCTGCAACCTGAACCACTACTTCACCGAACCCGCGGAGATCGCCAAGAAGTACCAGGACGACGGACAGCTCGGCGAGTTGGTGTACTGTCTCCACAAGATGGGGTTTGCCGGCGGCGAGCGCACCTATGGCGGTTTGTCCAAGGCGCCGAACGTGGACGGGTTCCCGTACTTCCACGTCAAGGCGTTCCTGTCGCACCCGCTCAGCGTCATGCGCTACTTCTGCGGCGACGTGACCCACGTGCAGGCGTTCATCGACCGGCCCGCCTTCCGCAAAACCGCCGGCGACGTAATGCTGTCCATCAACAGCATCCACCTGAAGTTCGAGAACGGCTGCATTGGCTACCTGCTCAGCCAGCGCGGCGACGCGACCTTCGGGCTTGGCGGGTGGTGGAGCATTGAGGTCGCCGGCACGCGCGGAACCTTCGTCATCGAGAACTGCGTGGAGAAGTGCACCTTCTTCCCCGCCCCCGGCACCGAGGGCGCCGCGCAGCCCGAGAAGCTCGCCATGGGCTCCTCGCCTCTGCCCGTCGTGCACGAGTCAGGGGTGTCGGACTTCGGCGCCACTTTCCCCCGCCGGATCCACGCCTTCCTCGAAGACGTCACCAACGGCGTCGCCCTGGAGAAGCTCCGCGCCTCCGGCCGCGACGCCCTGGCCGCCCTCGAATACACCTGGGCTGCCATGGAGTCCTACGAACAGGGCGGCATCCTCGTCCGCCCGCATCCGCTGCCGCTGCTCAAGGGGGATCCGAGGAGGCAGTAGAGGGGGGCCGTGTCGCTGACGGCGTGTTCACTCACCGCGGAGTCCCCAGGCCACATCCTGCTCGACCGCGCGGCGGGCGTAGTCCAGGTCTTCAACGGCCTCCAGCCCCAGTTCGGCCACCGCGTCCTCGCGTCGCAGTTCACCGGCGACATAGGCGTCGGTTACCTGCCTGCGGTAGAGCTGTGCCAGACCGGTCTCCAAAGCGTCGGCGAGGATCAGCGATTCGGGTCGTCCCGTGGCTTGCACCAGGTATCCGAGTTCGCCGCGCAGTGTCTGAGTCGTAGGCATGGCAGCATTCGTCCTTTCGCGCCCCCCATTCTACCGGCCCGTCTCGCTTTCGACAATCGCCTCCTCCTCCGTTAGCCCATACAGCCGGTACACGATGAGGTCGGTGAGCCGATCAGTGGCGGCGATCCGCTCCTTCAAGGGCGTCAGGTTCGCCAGACTGGCGCCAAACTCGCGCTCGAGGGCTTCCTGAACCGCCCGCCTGCCGGGGTCCACCGTCAGCTTGCGGCGGTTGGCGCGCAGGACGACCACCCTCAACCTTCGCCCTTTCTCCATGGTCTTGCGCACAGTCAGGTTCTCTGCCAACTGCGGAACTACGTCAGAGAGTCAGGCGCGGAATCGCTCCAACTCTCCTTCACCAAGTCGGCAAAGTGCTTGTGGTCCCACTCGTTCGGGAGCCATGGCAAGGGACTCGACAGGTCGTCCATCCTACAGCGTGGGAGTTGGTCGCGCACCTTGCGGACCTCTTCCGCTGCCGCCTCTGGCTTGTTGGCGAACAGAAGCGCGTTGATGAGGTTGTGCCGAGGTACGAGCGCATCTGGGGCGCACGCCACCGCCTGCCTCAGCTTGCGGAGCGCTTCGACAAGGTCGCGGTTCGGTCCGAGCATGTAGAGTTCCCCCCAGTCGTTCCACAGCCGCCACCAGGTCGGGAAGACCTCGGTGGCATGGCAGTACCACTGGGCTGACAAATCGTGGTTAGGCGGGTCTGACCAGCGAGTCTGACCGGCCTGCTGTGCTCGGCGAGGGTCTCCTGACCCCGCCGCTCCCCGGACCGACAGGTCTCCTCGAATCCCGTGGATTCGCAGCCCTTTGAGACCTTCCGGT
>PEVN01000040.1:20922-23123 GCA_002779825.1 Armatimonadetes bacterium CG06_land_8_20_14_3_00_66_21
ACCTTCCGGTCAAGCGTTTCGGGGCGGTCGGAGACCTGCCCCGAGCTAAGTACGGTTGTAGTATTAGGCGGGTCTGACCAGCGAGTCTGACCGGCCTGCTGACGGCACAGCATCGCGACCAGCCAGCACAGCCACGTCTCGTTGGGGTGCGCGAGCCCAATACGCTCGCAGATGGCGAAGATGGTCGGATCTATCTCCAAGCCAAGCCGGCTGTCAGCACTACTGAATGGCACATCCCCTATCCCGTCCAATTCATGCACGTTGTAGCGTCCGGCGGGCAGCCCTTTGGCTTGATCGAGCGGACCTCGTGCACTCAGTGCGGGCATGTCCCACTGGAGGTCTTTGCATTGCTGCCTGAGTGGGTGGACGATGGGGTCGGAGAGGTACACCCGCGAGACACGGCCCGCCCGGGCGGCCGACTCGATCCGTTTCGCGACACTGAACGCGAATCCCTCCGAACTCTTCCGTGGAGCGGTAGCAGGGAACCGACCGTGGAGTATCTGCCCCAGGTGGACTCCGATGGCGAGGTCGCGAGGGAGGTGGTCCTGCTTGATTCGCTCGCGGTTGTAGTCCGACACCAGCCACATGAGCTTCAGATTCACGGCGCTCTGGAGAGCGAGTTGCACGTTCCGTTGGAGTTGGGCAGTCTGCCCCGGCTGCGAGTGGAAGGTGAGGCAAATCTCGTCCCCTCGGGTGGAGGCAATAGAGCCGGGGCAGGCACAGACCTTACTGAAACCGCTCCCCACGTGCTCAGCAATCTGCTGGAGTTCCCAGATCACCTTTCCGTATGCGCGCAGGCTCAGCTCCTCTGCCATCGCGGTCGAATCCACGATGTCGGCGAACAGGATGACAGCTTCCCGCTCCTCCGGGTCACTCAGGCATGTACCGGGCATGATCGCTACCTCCGCCTACTCACCGCAGCTACGCGTCCTCGTCGCCAAGCCTCTTCGCCGGGCGGGCGACCAGCCGAGTTCCCGGCTTCAGTCGCCTTTCAGTGTCGACAAAGCGTTCCTTATAGGTCTGCAAGGACTCGCGCATGTTGGAGGTCAGGCGACCGATGTCGTACCGCTGCTGGACGGCGCGGAAGAGCTCTTCGGTGCCCATGGACGGGTCGGATTGGAGTTCGGCCCGCATGACCGCCGCCACTTCGGAGGGCGGGATCTCCTCGAACCGCCGGTCACCACGGGCACGGGCGACGATTGGCGGGGTACCGGCCTTGCGGACGATTGTGTTCACCTGCCCCTCCGTGGCGTGTTCGTTGACCTGCTCTACGAGGTGGGCGTGCACCGCAGCCGACAGCGCTCGGTTCAGCGCCGACCGAACCTGGCGACCGACTTTGCCGATTCCCGCCGCCTTCGCGTACAACTGGTACGCCCGGTGACACAGCATGGGTCCTTCTGCCTCGATGATCTCCACCAGGCCCGGGAGGATGTCCTTCGCGTTCGCCGTGCGAGGGTCCGGCAACGGCCGCGGAGCCCAGTGGCGGTACGGCCGTTGCATGGCGCCATCGCCGGCTGCTTCACGGTCAAAGAGCGTCGGGGCGAGCGGCAGTGCGAGCTGACTCGGTTCGTCAGCATCCCGAGGGCCCTCCGTTGGCTGCGTCGCCTGCTCGGCGGGGTGAGAGCGCGTCTCTGCGTCTGCGTCCGGATCGCGAGGTACGTCTGGCCGCTCAGTCAGCGCCACGTCGGCGGGCGTGCCAGCGGGCACTACAAGATCGCCACCCTCAGGCTCAGCGGCATGGGGTGCTTCGTCGTCCGCCCCCGCGTCCTCCGGGGTCTCGGCGGAGGACGGGTGAATGCCGAGGTCGTCCAGCGTCTCCCAGAGACTCCTCAAGGCCGCCTCCGGGTCCCTGTAGAACGTGCTTCCTCGGACGCGCCAGAATGTGCAGTCACATCGCTCCAGCATTCGCTGGCGCGCCTGGTCAGCTTCGTATTGCTCAAGCCCGTGGGAATCGTCACCGTCGCATTCCACGGCAAGCCGGCCCCGCATGCCTTCAACAACCAAGTCGATGCGTTTCCCAGCCACCTCGAACTGCGGGATGACTCGGTAGCCACGATCCACGATCTTGAGAAAGACATCGACTTCGAACCAGCTATCGAATGGGCGAGGTGGCTTCTCATCCCGACCGCGTCGTGCCGCCAAGCGTCGCCATTCAGCGACTGGGAGACCGCCAACGTCGATGGTCTCAGTCTTCGGGTCCT
>PEVN01000227.1 GCA_002779825.1 Armatimonadetes bacterium CG06_land_8_20_14_3_00_66_21
TGGGGCACGTACACGTTCGACCTCTGTGTGGCCAAGTACGAGGGGGAGACGCCTCCCGAGGTCTACTGGCAGGCCGACCACTACATCCTCAAGGCGCCGTACTGCCTGTGGGTGCCGGTGACCGTTCCGGAGCCCGACGGACGTAGCGGGCACGATGTGTGGTTCCGCGAACCGGAAGACGGACCCTCAGAGTTGCGGTGCCGGTACTACCTGAACGACCAGAGCTACGTGGATGCCGACGAAGTAGGGTTAGTGGCCATTGACCCCGACTTGCAGGAGCGCGCCGTGGTGTCGGGGCCGACGCAGCAGGGGGTGATGCATGAAGGTACGGACGACGACAACGACCAACAGCCGGACGGGATCAAGGTGTATGGCCTCACCGACGATGACTTGGGCGGCGAGTGGCGTGTTGTCTTCATCGCGCAGGACGGTGACGGCGCCACGGACCGACGCACGCACGACAACCCCAGGATGCTGGCCGCCAACGCGGTAACGTCTCCGACGGTCTTCGAGGTCTGGTTCGACCACGGAGGGGATTCCTTCGGCATCCCTGGTTCAAACGACGTGCAGGTGGACTGGCCGGCGATAAAGTACGTCTTCGAGTTGGTCGTCGGGGCAACCTATCGCGAACACCACGAGGTACTGAAGCGACCAATCATCACAACGCTCATCGGCGGAGCGGAACTCACCGATCCACAGAAGAAGACAGCTGTGCGGTTCCACGTCACCACGGTGTTCCAGAATGACGAGCGCATGTCAATGGAATGGCCCGCATTCACGTTCATCGCCAGGAATCGGCATGCTGGTACCAAGGATGTCCCAGACCAGGTCCGCTTCTCGTGGCAGAGCTTCAAGGACCAGACGTCCAAGCCCGATGACGACCCCAACACGCTCAAGAGGGGTGTCACTAATGCGATTATCCACGAACTCGCGCATGCCGCGGGTAGCGCCCATCATCCCCACGATGACGCGGTCGGCGACTGCGTCATGGATGATCACGTTCGTGCCCAACTCTACACACTATTACCGTCCACCTACAGGATCTTCGGAGCGGCGGAGTGGTTAGAGCATGCCTGGCCAGTACATGTTCGGAAGATGCGCGGGCACCTCAAGATCAAGAGCAGGTGAGTTCTATGAGCACCGACACCCGCCAGCGTCTTCAGTGCTGCCTGGCTGTATGTTTTCTGACCTGTCCGGGCAGCGTATACGCCAGGCCCCTGGGCGCTTCACTGACCGGCCAGGAGATACTGTGTGAGACGACGACATGGGGACCTTCGACCTCTACGCCAGGCATCTACGCTGTCGCGGTCGATGGTCAGGTGACCCGCGTAGTCACCTATGGTCGTAGGCCGCTCTGGGCACCGAACCACCGACGCTTCCTCTATTGGCGGGAAGGCGCTGTGTGGGTGGCCGACGTCCAAGAACATGTCACCTACGAAGTGACTTCCCTACCTGCCTCCTTGTCGGCAGATGCGCTATGGATGCCGGACAGCGATAGGTTGGTGTACTGCGGTCTCGGCGCTCCTTGGCCCACAGTGCAGCCCTACAGCGAGGTTGCGCAGCCTGGGGGGGCAGTGCCGCCGACTCAGCTCTGGGCGCAGGCGGGCGAGCGTGTTGGGGCATTGTCGTTTGCGGCAGACTCGCTTCGCGTGGCCTACGAAGATGGCAAGCTGCTGCCCGGACTGGGCGTGTATGCATCGCGTCTATTTGTCAGGGATCTACGCACAGACGGGCGCCAGCCAATACCAATCCCCGACCCGGCAGAGACGCTGCTGCTGAACCCGCAGTGGCAACCGGGTTGGAGTCTGGTGGCATTCGACAGCATTTCCGTTGACAATGGCAACGCCCGCAGAAAGAGCTATGTGTACGATACCCGTACTCGCGTTACCAGGCCAGTCGTGGTGCAGGGCGCCGCATACACCCAGGTTATCGAGTGGTCACCGGACTCCAATTCCCTCCTGGTGATGGTGGACCCAGACTACGCCTCAGGGGAGGGCAGATGCTCGCCCTACATTTGGTACGTTGACCCGCAGAAGTCGCCAACCCCGGTGGATGGATACATGTCGCACGTGTATGAGGTGCATTGGTCACCCAACGGAGAGCGCGTGGCGTTCCTGACCGGTGACAACTGCCTCCTTTCAGTGTCGCGAGGGATAGACCTCGTCATCTGGGGCGCCAAGGGCGGCTGCGTCCACGTCACGCTGCCCCCTGGGCTTAGGCCAGTGGAGTTTGATTGGTGACAAGCGAGATCGGTCGCGGCGCCAGGGCTGCGACAGGCAGGTGTAGGAGGAGACTAGCCATGCGAGCCCTCTGGGCGCGGGCACCAGAAGCACTCCGGCGTCACTGCTGCGATAGGCGCTGCACGAGGATGCCGACGCCAAGTCCGCATCGGAGGGAAGACCTGTGATCTGCGACTCCCCCATGCGGCCATTCTGGGGAAGGTTGCTGCTGCTACCCTTGGCGTTGGCGCCGGCTGCTGCCGAACCGCCACTGCGCGTCCCCTCGGATGCCCTCTTCCAGCCAGGTCAATGGGCTGAGTACATCCACGTCGCTGAGCAATTGCTCGAGTCCACGCCTCCCGGCCGCAAGACCTGGCACACCGCTTCGCGCCTCGCTCTTGCGGTCAAGCTCGCGAAGGACAGGCGCTCCCCCACCGCCATCGCCGATGCCAACTTCGCCGACGCGCCCAAAGCGAAGGCGGTCTTTCTGGGCGTCACCGAACTACTGGACGGCGATACGCAGAACGTCGCGGCGCTGGCCCAGACACTGCGGGACTCCCGGGCGTCGCTCTCGCAGATCTCGCAGTGGCTGTCGGACAACGGGTTTGGTCTGGGCGCTGCGTCGCTGCGACTGATCCCGGCGTTCTACCTCACCATGCCGCCGGCCGACAAGACCGTGTGGGACGCGGTGAAGGCGTATCCCGAGATTCCGCCGGAGAAGCGCGAGCCGTTCTTCGCCATCCTGAAGCGGTACGCGAACGCGACGCGACCCGAGCAGCAGTACAACCTGCCAGGCTTGCAGGTGTCGGTGGAGCGGCTGTACCGGCAGGACCCGAAGTGGGAGTATCTCGACTTCGTCGTCCAGTGTGCCCGCCACCTGCCGCCTGCCATGGCGAAGGTGGACGTGAGCTTCGTGGACACGGCGCTCACCTGTCGT
>PEVN01000491.1 GCA_002779825.1 Armatimonadetes bacterium CG06_land_8_20_14_3_00_66_21
CGCGTAGTAGTTGCGGATCGAGAACAGCGCGCTCCCCGTCACTCGCTGATTGCGCGCGAGCCAGGGGAGACAAACGGCCATCATCCCGATCAGGAACAACGGCACCACGCGGCGCGCAAGCTGGCCAGCCGACCAGCGCACGACGAGAACGGCCGCGCCAGCCCACAGCCAGCCGAAGTGCCAATCGCTCAAAGCGAGTAGCCCGAACAGAGCGCCCGACCAGAACAACTGCTTCGCCGTCCACGGAGTGAGTTCCCCTTGCTTCAGCTTTGACTCCCGCCGGCACACTCCGCGGTATAGCCAGAGGGTGAAGAGCAAGCTGGCAAGCTGCGTCGGCCCGCCCGAAAAAGGCACTGAGCAGCACGGCCCCTGACAGCACGTAGCCCAGGCACGCCACCGCAGCCACGCCAGGCCCGCTCACGCGCCTCCCGATCATCCAAATCAGGACGAGTGTCGGGATCAGCAGAATGCCGGAGGCCGCTTGCGCCACGCGGTCGCTGGGGCGGCGTAGGGCGAACGCGCAGGCGGTCAGCAGCGTCGGCAGCGGAGGCGTGGTGAGTTCGGGGTGGTGTTTCACGCGGCCGACCAAACCGACGCTCAGCGGGTACACCGCGTCTGTCGTGAACCCCTTGCCGCGAGAGACGTTGCGCGCAATCTGCGCCAACTCAATGGCCGAAGGCTCCGTCAGCTCTCGGACACAACGCCAGAAGTAGACCCCCGAGAAGGCAGTGCAAAAGCCCAAGGTGAGAACGACGAGCCCTCTGGTTTCCTTCTTGCCCATTGGTCGTCCTTGTGAACGAATGCCCTACTTCTGAGACTTCTTCCTCAACCGATCCAATAGCCGCTGGCAGTCCTTGCTCTCCTCAAAGGGCTTCTTCGCGTCCAACGCTGCCGACAGGTAGCTGACCGCAAGTCCTCGGGCGCCGAACTGCGAGTACGCCATCCCCAAATGATAGCAGATCAGCGGATCGCCGGGCGCCCGGTGCAGCGCACCTTCCAGCGTGTCGAGGGCCTTGTCAACGTGTCCGCGCCTGAGTTGGACGAAGCCGAGGGTGTCGAGGCACTTGCTGTTGTCGGGAGCGGTCTTGACTGCAGTTGTGGCTAAGCGCTCCGCCTCAGCCGTGACGTGTCCCCGTATCGCGCGGAGGTAGGCAAGATCGTTTGTCGCTGCGAGATGGTGCGGGGCGATCTTCAGGGCTTGGCCGTACGCCTTCTCGGCGCCACCAGGCCGCCCCGCGGCGCGATAGGCTGTGGCCAAAGCCGTGAGTACGTCCGGAGAGTTGGGCGCAGATTTCGCCGCCTGTTGGAGGCACTCGATTCCAGCGTCGACTCGGCCCGTGCGCACCAACCGCTCGGCAAGCACGAGGGAGACGCCCACGTCCAGTGGGTCGCACCGAAGGGCAGCCTCGAGGGTCCGTTCAGCTTCGCTCTCTCTCCCCGTGCGCTGCTGGAGCAGCGCGACCTCCCGGGTGGCGTGAGTGCGCGCTTTGCCCCGGGCAACCGCGCGGAGTCGGCCATATTCCTGAATGGCCTGCCGAGGGCGGCCTGTCATTTCATAGAACTCGGCAAGAGCCCGATGGGACGCCAGCGAACTGTCAAAAGCGGCAACGCACTCCTGCAGGACGTGCTCCGCCAAGTCGGGTCGCTTGGCGGCGTGGTAGGCCTTGGCGAGCAGAACCCGGCTGGCCGGAGGCAGTGGGCCTAATGAAGCGGCGATGTCGAACGCATCGATGGCTCTGGTCGCCCGTCTTTCTGCGAGGTACAGTTCGCCCTGACGCAGGACAACCGCAAACCGCCGGATGGGGAGCGAGGCGGAGCCCAATCGCTGCGAACACCCTGAGAGCAGCCCTGCCAGAGCGATCAGCGCGCCACACGCAGTCCAAGGCGCCAATCCGCGCCTTCGCCCCATGCTCCGGTCAGTGCCATCACGGAGGGCAGCTACCCATCCAAGTACTGAACACCGATCACGAAGCATTTCCCACCAGACCATCGGACGCGCTGTGAACACAGCAGAAAAGCCGCCCTATACATCCGGACGGCCTTGACATCACCTAACGTACGCCCCGTGCATAATCGCCTATCTCGCAACACGGCGGCGACGACGGCAACACACCACCCCCAGACCGATGCCGAATAGGCTGAGCACGCCCGGCTCTAACGTGTTGAGTTGCATGCTGTCGTAGAGAGCCGCGCCATTGAACGTCGCAGCCGTGGTGTGCACCCCGCCAGACCACGTGATGGGCAGCGACCACTGAAGGATCTTGGCCTCGGTGATGTCGGAGGATCCACCTGCTGCTACCCAAGCGGCACCGTTCCATCTTTCCTGCGCCGTCGAGTACCCTCCCCCGAAGTAACGAAAGGTGACCCGGTAGTCGATTCCGTCTAGTCCCGGAGCCACAAAGGCGTTTGTGCCGGGCGTCGGAATGGTGCCCCGATCAACGTAAACGCCCCACGTATCGCCACCGATAGGGGGGCCTCCACTGAAGTAGTTGTCCGCCAAGTCCATTCGGAGGTACGCCACGCCTCCTTCCTCCTGGTACCACTCCTTGACGATCTCAAATCGGTCTTGGCCCGCATAGTCGTCGGGATCAGCTATGGGAGACACCCACTGGGGGGATGGGTCATGCCAAGTAGTCAGGAAGGCTGCCTGCGCTGCGCTCTGGAGTAGGGAAAGACCTACTGATAGTGCACCCTATCGTCGGAACATCGCAATCCGCCTTCACTTTGGCGACTTACAGATCAACGTGGGTAGTGGACACCGCCGCCGGATCCGTGACAACCCCCGAGAGGACATTTTCTTGGGTGGGCCAGACCATTGCGGCATTGCGGGCGACGGTCGCTCAGCCCGGATCGGTCCGAACCGTCACCCATTGGGACCGTGGGACCCCTTGTCACTGCTGGGGCCGTCTATCGGGACGGCTGAAGTGTGCCGCTGCACCGCGGCTATCCGTCCCAGTCCGGCCACGACCGCAGTATGGCGGCCGAGCCCAAGTCCGCACCGGCCCGTGGCGACTGAGCGCGGCAACTGCTCGCGGCCGGAGGCAGGATTGCGTTTCCGGTCGGCGAAGCCAACGCAGTCTGCGTCGACTGGAAGGAACCCAGGAACATGAACATCGCCTACGGCACCTACGGCATGCCCAACCTGCCCCTGGAGGTCGCGCTCCCAGCCCTCGCGAAGATCGGCTATGACGGCGTCGAGCTTGCCCTCGGGCCGAAGTACCCTACTTGTCCGGACAAGCTGGACCACGCGGCGCGGGAGCGACTGGCGCACCTGTTGACGGAATGCGAACTGGCCGTGCCGGCGCTGATGCTGCTGGTCAATGTGTTGGCCGACGACCCGGCGGAGCACCATCGCAACCTTGACGAACTGCGGAGGGCGGCTGCTCTCGCGCTGGACCTCGACGCACGGACGCCACCTGTCATCACGTTCACGATGGGCGGGAGTAGGGACCGGTACAAGGAGCAGCGCGACGAACTGGTGCGGCGGCTGCGAGACTATGCGGCCATCGCCACTGGGGAAGGCGTCCTGCTGGCCGCTGAGCCGCACGTCGGCGGGACCCTCGACCGGCCGGACCGGGCGGTCTGGCTCATCGAGGCAGTTGGCTTGCCGGCGGTGAGGCTCAACTTCGACATTAGCCACTTCGACCTGCTGGGTCTCGGCATTGATGAGTGCGTCTCGCCACTTGTGCCGTTGTCCATCCACACCCACGTCAAGGATGGTCACCTGGTCGACGGCAAGGTGCAGTTCCTGCTGCCTGGCGCGGGCGGATTCGACTACGTTGCCTATCTCAGGGCGATGAAGGCAGCCGGCTGGGATGGCTGCCTCTGCGTCGAGGTCAGCGGACAGCTCTGGTCGAAGGAAGACTACGACCCGATTGCGGCGGCGGAGTTCTCCTATGGCACGTTGCGCAGGGCGTTCGACGAAGCGGGGGTGTGAGTTGGGACTTGCGGCCGCAGATCGCAGATTGACCACCGCACCCGCAGCATGCGCCGTGGTGGCGATGGCGTGGGTGTGCGCTGCGGGCGCGGCTGGGCCGGCCCGTCGGGCGTTGCCACAGAAGGTCTTCTTCACCTCGAAGATGATCCCGAAGGTTGGCGACCGCGTACGCCTCGGGGTGACGCTGACCAGCACGGCCGAGGCGCCGCTGCTGGTTCCGTGCACGGTTGAGCTGCGCGACTCGTCTCCCGACCAGCCGGATCGGCTCTTGGGCAGACAGACCGTCACGGAGCCGTTTTCCGTCGACGAGTCACGCGACGTGGCATTCGAGTGGCAACCGCAGACCTGTGACTGGCACCAACTGACCTTCACCGTCGCCTCGTCTCCAGGTCACCCGGTCCCCGCTGCCGCCCTCCGCGTCCGCGTCCCGGTGGTCACCCGCGACCTCTACTTCGCCTGGTTCGGCTCGCCGACAGCGTTCCGGTGGTGCAACGTGCCGACGACGGCAAAGGATGAAGCAGAGGAGCGGCTCTGGCTTCGCCGCGGCGCGTGGCCCTGCCACTGGAAAGGCGGCGTGTGCTACAAGGAGTGGCCCACGGAGCGGTTTGCGGACAGCTACTCTGAGCACGACTGCATCGCCATCGACGAAGTCGGTGGTCCCGGGGAGGTCACCGACAAGATCATCGCTGCCATCCGCGAGCACAAGAAGCGCCACCCCGAGGGATTCGTCGCCGTCTGGTATATGGGCGCCCACGACTACTGGCGCGATGTGGCAGACGTGGTGGACCTCTTCCTGCCGGAGATCTACCTGAACTACCGCGGCAACCATCTCGGCAGCTTCGAGTCGTACCTTCGCACAGCACGGGAAACGGGCACCGTCGCACAGTGCGTCCCCGGTCTGGGCATCAACATCGTGAAAGACGAGAAGACCGGCGAGATCCGCGCCACCCCGACAAAGGAAGACGTGCTGCGGCAGATCCAGCACCTGAAGCGGGTCGCCCCAGACTGGCCCGGTGTTGGCTTCTTCACCTCTGGCTCCGCGGCGCCCGGCGTTGCGGAGTACGCGGACCAGCTCTGCGAAGAGTACTACCTGAACCCCGTGTTGACGTTCGCCCAGTCCGGGCTGACGGTGGTCTCACTTGGCGCGACGTCAGGCGCGAAGGTCACCCTCCGCGCCGAGATCGCCAACGTCGGGGCCACGCCTGCCAGGAATGTCCGGTGGGAGGCCCGTTGGGCGCAGCCGGCCACGGAGGCCGTCTCCGACACAGGCAAGCCCGGAAGGGTCCCAGCGACCGGCGTGGTGGCTCGGGTCACGCCGGGCGAGCGCGTGCCCGTCGAGGTGCGGGTGCCAGCGCCTGCTGGTATCCGGGTACTGAAGGTGTCGTTGGCAGCACAACCTGGGGTGACGCTGCTCGACGCCGCCGTGACGCACGTACTCTCCGGACTGCCGGGACTCCGAGACCCCCAAGCGCAGCTCCTTGCACTGCCGCCAACGACGTTTGCTCGAACGGGTCTGCTCGTGAGCACACCGTTTCCCGCCGGCCAATGGCAAGTCAGCGAACTTGGCGAGAACGGGCGCGAGCTGGGCGACCTCCCCGCCGCGGTCCGTTCCTCGATTCCGGGAGGGGAGGAGACACGGCTGCAGTTTGCCGCGCCGGGGACCACGGCAGCCGGGAAGATCCGCTACTTCCTGGTCCAGGGCATGGGTGGCGCAGTCTCGCCGAAAGCCAATCCACGGTCGCCCGATGCCCGGCTGCAGCTCTCCGGGCGCGGCTACGCTGCGGAACTGGACTGCGACAGCGACGCGCTGATCTCCCTGCGCGCGAGCGCGGAGGGGGCGGAGTTGCTGAAGACGCCGTGGACGTTCAAGGCAGCCGGCTACGGTAACCCGGGACCTGCCACGGTCACAGCGACGCGGGTCGGCACACAGGTGGTCATTCCCTTCGAGTCGCCCACAGCAAAGGGGCTCACTCGGTACACCTTCTATGCCGACAGCCCGGCAATCGAGATCGCTCGGCGGCTGCAGCCGCTCGAACCGCTGGAGGTGGACGGCGCCGGCGAGGGTGCCGGCTTCGCACAGAAAGGCGGCGTCTTCGCCTGCCAGCCGGGCGTCGGTGGACCGGTCAACCGCGGGCAACTCAATAACTCGGACAAGTACCGCGACCTGCTCTTCGGTTACCTCGGCGAGGCACCTCGCCCGGACAACGCCGACAAAGCCGGCTGGCTCGATTTCTCGTGGGCAGCCGACCTCGATGCCGGGCTGGGCGTAGTCATTGCACAGCGGTGGCGCGACGCGGCAACGGCTTCCTATGATGTAACGCGGTACTACGACGCCGCCGACTGGATCCAACTCAACCATGTGTGGGGAACGAAGACCGTGATCGAGCGCGACCAGGAATCGCTGGTGTACCTCCTGCCACACGGGTACATTGACGTGTCCAGCCCGGATCTCGTCCCGCCAGCGCAGGCCCTGTGGGAGTCGATACATGCGGGCGTGGAGGTCGCCAATTGACCCCCTTCCGCTTCGTCCACTGCGCGGACCTCCACATCGACAGCCCCTTCCGCGGCGTAGAAACCGGCGATGCCGCGGTAGCTGAACGCCTTCGGCGGGCCAGCTTCGAGGCGTTTGATGCCGTCGTGAATCTGTGCCTGGAGGAGCGGGTCGATTGCCTGTTGATCGCAGGCGATGTGTTCGACAGTGCCGACCGTAGCCTGCGGGCCCAGTTCCGGTTTCTGGACCAGATGGCTCGTCTGTCGGCGGCCGGGATCGACTCGTTCGTGGTGCATGGGAACCATGACCCGCTGGATGGCTGGATCGCCGAGCTGTCGTACCCGGAGCGAGTGACGATCTTCGGCCCGGAGGTGCAGGCTGTCCCGCTGCAACGCCGGGGGGAGACGCTGGCCGTCGTCCATGGCGTCAGCTACCCCACCCGAAACGTCCAAGAGAACTTGGCTCTCCGGTATCGCGCGGACCCAGGCGCTTCGTTCAACATCGGACTGCTGCACTGTAACGCGGGGGCGGACACGGGGCATGAGAGCTACGCCCCCTGCACACTGCAGGACCTATCCGCCGCCGGGATGGACTACTGGGCGTTGGGGCACGTGCATCGCCCTCGAGTGCTGAAGGACACCTCCCCTACCGTCTGCTACCCCGGCACGGCGCAAGGGCGCAGTCCAGTCGAGACCGGCGAGCACGGGTGCTATCTCGCGGAGGTCGACGAGACCGGGCACGTCTCGCTTTGCCTCGTCCCTACCGATAGCGTGCGGTGGCAGAGCGGTGTCGTCGCCCTTGGGGAAGACGACACGCTGGGCGATGTGCGAACAGCCGTGGGACAGCACTGCGAGGCGCTCGCCCGCAAGGCGGCCGGGCGCGACCTCATCGTGCGGCTGACGCTGGAGGGACGCACGAATGTGAGCCGGGAGTTGCATCGACCGGGGGTCGTCACCGACCTGGTCGAGGCCCTGCGCGAGTCGCTGGGAACAGCGCGGCCCTTTGTGTGGCTCGACCGGTTGACGATTTCCACCCGCACTCCGGTAGACCGCGAATCACGGAGTGCCGGGCAGGACTTTGTCGGCGAGTTGCTGCGCCAGTCGCAGGCGCTCGCGCAATCGGCAGACGGGCTGGCGGCGCTCCGAGCGCTGTTGCAGCCCGTGTTCGAGCACTCGCGGGCGCCGCGGCACTTGCGGGAGTTCAGCGATCCGGAGTTGGCTGAGTGGCTCTCGCAGGCGGAGTCCCGCTGCCTCGACCTGCTGGTGAAGGAGGGCGAGGGATGATTCTGCGCGGGCTGCACCTCGACGGGTTCGGCGTCTTCCACGACTTCGCCCTCGACAACCTGTCGGCCGGCTTGCAGGCGTTCCTTGGCCCGAACGAGGCCGGCAAGACGACGCTGCTGGCATTTGTTCGGCGGCTCTTTTTTGGGTTCCCGACGAAGAAGGGCACCAACAACCAGTACGAGCCACAGGAGGGCGGGCAACACGGGGGTTGGGTCACCGTCGAGACACAGGAGGGGAGTACGTTCCGGGTGGAGCGCCGGCCGGGCCCGCATGGCGGACCGGTGACACTGGTGGGTCCTGGCGATTCGCAAGGCGACGCCGGCGACTGGCAGCGGCTGTTGGGGTCTGCGACCCAGGATCTGTTCGAGAGCGTGTACGCCTTCGGGCTGGGGGAACTGCAGGACTTCGGCACGCTGAGCCAGGAGGGAATCCGCAATCGCATCTACGGGGCCGGACTTGGCCTTGGCGGCGGGGCCTTGTCCGACGTGCAGCGGGAACTGGAGAAGGAAGCGGCGCACCTGTTTCGTCCCAGCGGGCAGAACCCCCGACTCAACCGGCTGTTCTCGGAGTTGACCCAGACGAACGGCCGGATCCGCGAGCTTCAGGAGCAGTTCCAGTCCTACGCGCCAAAACGTCAGGAGCTTGTCGCCAAGGGGGAGGAGCTTGAGCGGAAGCAGGACGAACGTGGGCAGCTCCGAACCGAATGCCGCCGGCTGGAGGCGCTGCTCCAAGCGCATGGACCCTACCTATCCCTCTGCGAGGCGGAGGACGCGCTGGCCACTCTCTCGGTCGTCGAGGTCTTCCCGGCCGACGGCACGGCGCGGCTGGAGCGCTTGCTGGCCTCCATTGGCGAGCTGCAGACAAGTCTCGACGCCCAAACACGCAAACGCGAGGACCTGGAGCGGGGGATTGAGGAGATGCCTGTGGACGAGGCAGTTCTCACGGTCGGCCCGCGCATTGAGTCCCTGACTCAGAGCTTGGGCAGCATTCGGGAACTGCGCACGGGCCTTCCCGCCCAACGCGCGGAGTTGGCACAAAGCGAAGCTGCGCTGCGGGATACGCTGAGAGGGCTGGGCCCCGAGTGGGACGAGTCGTCGGTGCTGAGCCTCGATCGCTCCCTCGCCGTGGAGGAGCAGATCACCGCCCTCGGGTCTCATTTGGAGGAGGCCCGTGAGACCGTCCGCAAAGCGGACGCTGCACTCACCCACGCACAGCAACAACTTGCGACCGCCGAACGAGACCTGGGAGAATCCCGCGAGACGCTTGCCGCACAGGCCGCTGCCGAAACAGTCGGCGCAGCGGAGTGGACCGCGCGCCGCCAAGCGCTGCGCCAGCTCCGGGTGCTGCTGCCCGAGCGCGCGGACGCTCGTCGTCGACTGGACGACTTGTCCGCCCGTCTCCAGGACCTGGAAGAGCGCCGGTTGCACTTGGAGTCAGATGCCCAGCCACAGGTGTTGCCGAGGTGGTCGGTGCTCGCCGTCGGCGCGGCGGCCGTGGCGGCATTCGCTTGGGCTCTGCTTACGGGCGGAAGCTCCCGCTTCGACCGGCTGCTCCTGGCGGCCGTGCTGCTGCTCGGCGCCGCGTACCAGTGGTGGCGGCACCGGGTGACCAAGCGTCGCGCCGGTGACTGGCATGCCCGACTGGACGCGCAGTTGATCGCTCTGATGAAGCGAATCGAGGGACACCACGATCAGCGAGGGCAACTGCGCCGGACCCTCGACCGCTTGGACGAGGAGATCGCCGGATTTGCAGACGCCGCGCATCTGCCACACAACGCTCGCCTGCCTGAGGTCGAGCTGAGCTACGCCGCAGTCGAGGGGGCGCTAGTGGCTCTCCAAGAGCGAGAGCGGCATGAAGCCGTCGCACGCAAGGCTGCGGAGGCAGTCGCCCGCGCGGAACGCGAGGTCGAGGAACGCGGCCGGCAAGCCTCCGATGCGGCGAGAGAGTTCGCCTCCCTGGAGACCGGTTGGCGGGCTTGGCTGACGGAACGGAACTTGAGCGACAGCCTCTCGCCTCAAGGGGCCCGGTCCTTCTTCGAGCGGGTCGAGACTGCGGTCACCCGCCTGACCCAGGTTCAGCGCGGCCGCGAATTGGTGCACCGGTCGGCGACCGACCTGGCGGCCTTCGAGCAGGAGGTCGCCGAGCTGCTGAGTGGCCTGCATAGAGACCTCCCCCAGCACTTGGAGGACGCACACGTACTAGCTCTGGCCAACGAACTGAAGCAGGCAGAACGAACGCGGGGAGAGTTGCACACAGCCCGAGCCGCACTCCAGGAGTTGGCCGCCGCCCTGACCAAGCAGCAGCAAGCCCTGACCCGCCGGCAGAACTCCCTATCCTCGCTACTGCGAGAAGGCGGTGCTGCCGAGCCGGAGGAATTCCGCCGACGAGCAGACCTCTACGCACAGCGACAGGAGCTGCAGAGACAGACGGCGGCACGCACCCAGGAAATCCGCAACATCGTCGGTGTCGAGGGCTTCGAGGCAACCTGCGATTCGCTCGCTTCTCTCGACCCGCAGACCACCCGATTGGCGCTGGAGCAGGCCTCCGAGCGACTGCATGCACTGGATGCGGAGATCACCGAGCGGGCGGGAGACGTCCGCAGCGTTGAGGACGAACTCAGCCGCTTGGCGAGCAGTGACGATCTCGCCGAACTGCTGAGCCGCCGCGAGCAGCTTACGGCAGATGCCGAATCCGCCGCTGCAGACTGGGCGGTTGCCGTCCTTGCCGGTCACCTGCTGGAACGGACGCGCGAGGTGTACGAGCGGACCCGTCAGCCGGGCGTCATCCAGCGCGCGTCGGAACGCTTCGCCCGCCTCACGGACGGCCGGTACTCGCGGATCATCTCCCCGGTCGGTGAGGCCGAGGTGCGCGTCGAGTCGCCCAGCGGCGAGCGCGTCCCGCTGCCCCACCTCAGCCGCGGCACCCAAGAGCAACTCTACCTGTCGCTCCGACTGGGGCTCATCGAGGAGTTCGACCAGCACGGCGAGTCGCTGCCGGTGATCATGGACGATATCCTGGTGAACTTCGACCCCCGGCGGGCACGCGCGGCCGCCGCGCAACTGCTGGAGTTTGCCCGCGACCGGCAGGTGCTGTTCTTCACCTGCCACCCGGCGACGATCGAGACGCTCCGGTCACTCGATCCCGCCCTGGCCGTGAACGAGCTCTGCCGGAAGTGAACCTCGGCTGGAGCGCACCGGATCTGGCTCGTGGACCTTGTGAGCGGCGACCGGGGGTGCTATACTTTACTGTTCGCCTGGCACTCCTGGCGCCGGGCTGGACTTGGCCTCTCGCGGCCGGTGCCTGTACGGCCTCGGCTTTCTGCTTGTCTTGGAGGAAATGAAATGGCACAACGGTGCTCCATTTGCGGAAAAGGTCCCCAGACGGGGATGTTGGTCAGTCACTCGCATCGGCGGACGAAGACCCGACGCATGCCCAACCTGCAGCGGACCAAGGTCCAGACGGACAAAGGTCCTCGGCGACTGCGTGTCTGCACCCGGTGCATCCGCTCCGGCAAGACCGTGTCCTCCTAACGATCGGCAACACCACAAACGCCCGCGCCCGCCGAAGCAGTTCGGCGGGCGCGGGCGTTTGCACGTTCAGTGCCAGCAGCCAAGTGGGTCGGCGGCTGGCGACGTCAGGCAGACTTGTCGCGACTAACGGCGAGCAACGCGGACACCTCGTCGCCCGTAAGCTCTCGATGTAGGCCCAGCCCGATTCCTGTTAGTGTGACCGGGCCGATTTCTGTTCGCTGCAAGAACACGACCGGATGCCCCACACAGGCGAACATGCGGCGGACGATCCGCTTTCGGCCTTCCACGATGGTGATCCGGACTCGCGAGGTCGTCTCTCCCAGCGACAAGGTCTCCACTGCGGCCGGGCTGGTGGGACCATCCCGCAGCACGACGCCTTCGGTCAGCCGCCGAGTTGCCTCCTCCCCAAGCTTCCCGCGCACAACAGCGATATACGTCTTTCGGACGCCGAAGCTCGGGTGAGTCAGCCGATGGGTGAGGGTGCCGTCGTTCGTCAGGAAGAGCAGCCCCGAGGTGTCCATGTCGAGCCTTCCAACCGGGTGAAGTTGCCGCAGGTCCTGGGGGAGCAGGTCCATCACGGTGGGGCGGGCAGACTCGTCCTGGCGGGTCGTCACGTAGCCGACCGGCTTGTTGAGGGCAACGTACTGCAGCGGAACCGACCTGAGAAGAGGCTCGCCGTCCACCTCAATCGAGTCGGTGTCGGGGTCCGCCTGCGTCCCGAGCTTCGTCACCACTTCCCCGTTGACCGTAACCCGGCCGGCGACGACGAGTTCTTCCGCTCCACGGCGGCTTGCGACTCCAGCGGAAGCGATCAGTTTCTGCAAACGTTCCATAGAGGAGTCGAACTCCCGCCAAGACAACCGTGAGGATGAGCAATCGTAGCAGATAGGGCCGCACGCGCCACCAGAACGCCAAGGGAACATCCGCGCCGGCAACCAACGGCGCCTGGCCGACTACCTGTCTGCCGCAACGGAAGGTCAATGTGCCGGCCGCTTGCTCTGAGCGCACCGGCGCGTTCAATTCGCCGACGGTGCTACTGGAGCGGAGTTGCCGGCCCTTGGGGACGATACACGTGACGGCGCGCCCAATCTTCAATGGGCAGGGCGCCCGGCCGTGCCTCACGGCAGCCTCGGTTCCGGGACGCTGCCCGCGCTCCACGGGCACAAGCCTCTCATACTTCGCAAAGCCGGCTTCGAGGAGCGTCCGCGCGTCGGTCCAGGTATCCTTGCTCTGCAATACAACGGCCAGGAGTTGCCACCCCTTGCAAGTGGCACTGGCAAGCAGGCAGTTCCCCGCTTGCTTCGTGTACCCGGTCTTCACCCCGTCGCACTGGTCCCACCGGCTCAACAGCCGGTTCTTGTTGTAGAGAACGTGGTTCCACTTCTTGCCGGGCCACGGGATGACGACTCGCTTGGTGCGAACGATCTGGGCGAAGGCGGGCTCGGCGAGGGCTTGACGAGCGATCAGGGATAGATCGGCCGCCGTTGCGTAGTGCCTATCGTTGTGCAGCCCGTGCGGGTTCGCGAAGTGGGTATGCGTGGCGCCGAGCGTTTCCGCGCGCTTGTTCATCAACTCCACAAAGCGCGGGACAGAACCTGCGGTGGCTTCGGCCAGGGCGACGGAGGCGTCGTTTGCGGAGTACACCAGGCACGCGTACAGCAGACTCCGGACGCTGAACCGGTTGCCGGCCTCGACCAAAATACCCGTCTCCCCGGTGTTCGCCGTCCGCTCACTGATCGTGACCGCCCGATCGATGTCGCCGTGCTCCAGCGTGAGCAGCGCGGTCATCACCTTGGTGAGACTGGCGGGGTACATTCGCTTGTCGGCTTGTCGCTCCCAGAGCACCGTGCCCGTTTCCACCTCGACCAGGATCCCCGCCGTCGCGCGGACCCCCGGTACTTGGGTCTCCCACCGAGGTGGGTTCGCGGAGAGCGGGTGGAGGAGCAGCAGACAAACGCCCCACGCAGAGGCAACCACTGTCCCGACGCCTCGCCCGCGCCGGGCACACCGGCAGGGGGCAAGGGCGTTCGGCCCCGGATTCCGGGCTGTCAACCTCTCTCCAGTCATCAGTCGAGGACGTTGTCGACGGGCGGCTGGTGCCCACCCGCGGGCTCGAGCTCGCCGTCTGCGGCTGGTTCGTCTGCCGGGGCGGCCTCGGCCACGGGGGAGGGAGCGGCGCCCGGCGAGTCCTCAGTCGGCGCGGGCGGCTCTTCGGGCTCGGCCGAGGGTTGCTCGCTGCTTCGGCCGGCCCCCGAGCGAGACTGCGCCAGTTGCCGTTCGATCTCCTCCTGCGAGACGTCGGCCAGCCCCCCGCCCTTGAAGAGCGCCTCCGTCAGTTCCGCAATCTCGGCTTCCGGCAGCTCCGGCAGTTCGCTCAGATCCGCCAGGCCGAACTGATCGAGGAACGCTTGCGTCGTCCTATACAGCCGCGGGCGACCAGGTGCTTCCTTCCGGCCAGCGACCTCAATGAGGCCGCGCTCCAGAAGGGTGTCCAGCACACCGGCGGAGCTGACTCCGCGAAGGTGCTCGATCTCAGGTCCGGTGATTGGCTGGCGGTAGCCGACGATGGCCAGTGTTTCCAGGGCGGCGCGGGTGACTCGAGCCACGCGAGGTTTCTTCAGGTTGCGGATGTAGGGTGCGTACTGAGGCTTGGTAATCAGCCGGTAGCCTTTGGCGATCTCGACAAGGTGTAGCCCGCCCTCTCCCTGCTCGTAGGCAAGCTTGAGGTCCTCCAGTTCCTCGCGAGTCGCTGCGGGCGCCGACTCAATCAACTCCGCCAACTCAGCTAGTGACAGCGGCGCCTCGGCAGCGAACAGCAACGCCTCGAGGATTCCGTGGGTCGACACCCTTGTCGCCCGTTGGTCGTCGGTCATGCCGCCTCACTCAGGGCTACAGCTTCCACCGGTGCCGGCTGGCTGTCTGGCCGCTTCAAGGCGGCAGGTCGCAGCCACAGCTCGGCCAGCATTCGGCTCTGCCGGACGCGGACCTCGCCTCCGCGAATTAGCTCCAGCAGCGCCAGGAACGTCGCCACCACGTCGCCCCGCGTTCGACAGGTCTCGCAGGCAGTGAAGAAGGTGAACGGCTCCGTCGCTCTGCGCAACCGAACCTTGAGTTCCCGGATCTTGTCGCCGACCGTGACCCGCTCCCGCTGGATTGTGGCCGGCTGGTCGGAGACGCGGTCCAGACAGGCACGGAAGGCGTCCAGCAGATCGAGGACGGATACCTGCTTGAGCAAAGCCAACTCCGTGCCCTCCGCCTCGCGGGCGTCGTAGCCGCCATCGGCCCAAGGGGGGCGGGTGAACATCTGGAGGCGCCGCTCGCGGAACCGCTGCAGCGACTCAGCCGCTTCCTTGTAGCGCTGGTACTCGATGAGCCGCTGGATGAGCTGCGCTCGCGGGTCCTCTTCCTCTTCTTCCTGCCCTTCCACCGTCTCGACGGGGAGCAGCAGGCGCGACTTAATCTCCATCAGCGTTGCAGCCATGACCATGAACTCGGCCGCAACCTCGATGTTGAGCGATTCCATCAGAGCCAAGTACCGGAGGTACTGATCGGTGATCTTGGCCAGCGGAATGTCGTAGATGTCCACCTGGTTCTCGCGAATCAGGTGGAGGAGCAGGTCCAGCGGACCCTCGTAGACCTCGACGCGAATGGGGTGACCCGAGAACCGGTCCGGCCGCTGCCAGTCGTCCAGCGGCTCCAGCACGGCAGTGATTTCCTCTGCGACCATTGCTTCGGCACCTTGGGTGTGATGATTGCAGTCGCGAGTGCTGCGAGGGGTGCAACAGAGAACGCTCGCCGGACAGACCAAGCTGTCGGCGTGCGTCTATGCGGCAGGGCTGCTGCGTTGTGCCGTTATCTGTCCGGTCCCCGCAAGAGGGACTAGACAGGCTGTTGCGCGACTGAGTGGAACGATGCCAGGGCCGTCCCGGGTCCGGGCTGGGCCCGGATTCGGGAACCAGTAGTATACACTCTCGGCGGAGCCTTCGCCACCCCTGTTTGCGCACACGTGAAGAACGAAGGTAGGGGCTAACAGCAAAGGACCAAGGACGCAGAGGACTTCAGGGACAGCGGGGACAACGGCGACCAGCGCGCAGCACAACCAGCGACGGGCTTCCCCCGTCCCTGTCGTCGCTGGTGTCCTTTTCGTCTTTCTCCCGCTCACCCCACCTGGAACGGCAGCAACAGAAGACGCAGCGCCACCATGAGCAGCGGGTGCGTCACAAACCCGAACAGGCCGAAGTAGAGAAACGCCAGGAGCAGCACGAAGCCAATGGGCTCAAGCCCGGCAATGAACGCCGCTTGGCGAGGCGGGAGCGTGCCCACCAGTATTCGCGAGCCATCCAGCGGCGGGATGGGCAGAAGATTGAACGCCATGAGGACCAGGTTCAGGATCAGCCCCTGAGCTGGCAGGTAGTAGAGCACGCCGACGGGCGACTGAGGCGTGCTGAGGAAGTCACCGGAGGGTCGCCCGAGGGCGAAACAGACCCCCCAGTACAGCGCGTACCACACTGTGGCCTGGCACAGGTTGGACAGCGGGCCGGCAGCCGAAACCCACACCATGTCCCGCAGGGGGTTGCGCAGATTGGCGAAGTTCACCGGAACGGGCTTCGCCCAGCCGAAGCCTATGCCGGACAGGCTCGAGATCACGAACATCAGTGCCCCGATGGGATCGAAGTGCGCCTTCGGGTCGAGGGTCAGCCGCCCCATCATCTTCGCCGTCATGTCGCCGCGGCGGTGCGCCGTCCAGGCGTGAGCGTATTCGTGCAGGACAATCGCCGGGATGAACACGGGCACGAGCAGGAGGAGGTGTAGGACTCGCTCGGCGAGGTCAGGCATTCTCTCGTTCCTTTGGCGACGCACTCTCGAGCACCGCTCTGGCCGCTTCGAACTGCTCGTCGCGGCTGGCTCCCTGGTCAAGTTTGGCGCGGAGCGCCGCCTCCAGGGCGAGCCGGAAGGACGGACCCGGCCGGTGCCCCAGCGATTTGAGGTCCTCGCCGGTGACGTCTGGCACCGCGCGCCTCAACTGCCGCTGAAAGTGCTCGACACGCGCGCGCCCTAACTCGGCATCTTCCAGGCTCAACGCCGCGAGCTGCACCTCCAGGGAGATACCGGCCAGGAGGTTGAGCAACGCGCTATCGGGCAGGTCCCGCTCTGAGGACAGCGTCTTGGCCAACGGCGGGCCGCTCTCCTGAGCCGTCATCAGCAAGCTGGTTGTCTGCCGGTCAAACCGCAGTTGTTGGCAGAGCGACCGAACCGTGATGACTGATAGCGGCTGGAGCAACGGCCAGAACATGAGCGGCCACTCCAGAATCGCCTCCTCGGGGAGGGTCTGCTTGGCCCAGGCCAGAACTCTTTGCACGCGACGGAGATGGGTCAGCATGCTGTCGTCCAGTTCCAGCGAGGAGTCGATCTCCCGAAGCAGGTCCAGGTGAGCCAGGCGGTGAATCGCCGGGACAGGATCGGCTTCCTTCAGCAGCAGCACCAGCTCGTTACGGAGCCGTTCAGGGCTGAGCGCCTCGAACGCTCCCGGTTCGCGAGCGGCGACAATCAGCGCTTCAGTCTGCGGATCCATGGCGAACCCGAACCGCTGCTCGAATCGCACAGCGCGGAACATCCGGGTTGGGTCCTCTACGAAGCTGAGGTTGTGCAGCACGCGCAGGACGCCATCGCGCAGGTCTCGCTCGCCGCCGAAATAGTCGATCAGCTCGCCAAAGGAGTCGGGCGACAGCTCTACAGCCATGGTGTTGAGGGTGAAGTCACGGCGATACAGATCCTCCCGAATCGACGAGAACTCGACCTCGGGCAGGGCGGCCGCGTGTTCGTAGAACTCCGTCCGAGCGGTGGCGAAGTCCAGCTTGCGGCCGTTCGGCAGGATCACCTGTGCCGTGCCGAACCGCCCATGGGCGCGACCGAGGCCACCCAGCGCTTCTGCGGCCGCCTCCGCCAAGGCGATGGCATTGTGCTCGACCAGAAGGTCGAGGTCCACATTGCGGGCACCCAAAAGCACGTCACGCACCGACCCGCCGACGAGGAAACAAGGGGTGGCGTTCTCGACGCCCAGGCGCCCGACTTGCCGCAAGAGGGCGACGACCTCCTCGCCCAGGTTGTCGGCCAGTTTGTCGGCGACGCGCACCGGTGCAGTCGGCGCCGCCCGGCGGAATGTCTGTCGGTGCCACGGGTTGACGCAGTTGTAGAGCGCCTTGAGGATATCCGTCCGCGTGACGATGCCGACCAGCCTGCCCTCGCCAACAATGGGGATCCGACCGACCGAGGAGGCGGCCATGCGCGACTCCAACTCCAGAATCGACGTATCGGGGGCGGCCGTCTCCACCGGCCGCGTCATGCAGTGTTTGACCGGCGCGTGCGCGAGCCCATGGTGTTGGGCGCCATCAACGTCTTTTCGGGTGACGATGCCCTCGATGGCGCCGGCAGCGTCCACCACCAGCAGGCCGCTGTGCCCGTAGCGGAGCATCACCCGGGCCGCATCGGCCACCGAGGTCTCCGGGAGGACCGTCCGGACGGGATGGGTCATGATCGTCGACGCGGTGGCGACCTCCACCATGTGTCGCTCCAACGCCGCCAACACCCGGGGGCGCGCGTCGGCCAACGTGGCCCCCTTAAGCACGGCGGACGCGGCCCGATGGTGCCCGCCCCCGCCCAGGGAGGCCATGACGGCGGCCAGATCAACCGCGTCCACCCGGCTCCGCCCCACCACGAGCACGGCGCCCTGCTGCTCGACCAGGACGATGGTGACGGCCACGTTCTGAATGTCCAACAGCTTCGCGGCAAGGACGGCGACCCCGGCCACGTACTGATCCACCTTGGCCGCGGCCACCGAGATGGGTACGCCGCGAATCTGGTGGTGCTCGCCACCCAGCACCAAGTCGTCCAACAGGGCTCGCTGCTCAGGCAGGAGCGAGCGGTTCACGTACGTGGACACCAAGTCGAGGTTCGCCCCTCGTCTGAGGAGCTCTGCGACCCACTCGACGTCCCGCACCGTGGTATTGGAGTGGAGGAGGCAGCCTGTCTCCTCATAGAGCGCCACCGCGCAGAGCGTTGCCTCGTTGCACTCGACGCTGTCTGCCGACGGCAGTCGGTCGAGGAGCATGGTGGCCGTGGCACCGACCGGCTCAAAGGCGTAGACCTCGGGAGACATCCCGCGGAGTTCCTCATCCACCTCGTCCGGGGCGTGATGGTCAAACACATGGACGCGCACCCGGCCCGACGCCGCCAACTCCTGGAAAGCCCCCAGCCGGCGGGCGTCGGCGCAATCTACGACAATTAGGGTGTCGACCTCGTCTCGGTCAATCTCCCGGCTGCGCGCCACGCTGAACGAGTCTGCGAACAGATTGCAGAACTCCTGAACGCGGCGATCCACGGAGCCCGAGAAGACCGCCGTCGTGTCCCGGTACAACTTGGTCACCAAGATCATCGACGCAAGCGCGTCAAAGTCGGTGCCGACGTGGCTGGTGACGATGTTCATGGGGGAGGCGAAGCGGCGGCGTGTCGAGTGTTGGACGAATGGCGTGCCGGGAGGGCGCCCCTCGCGGCCGACGCTACAACCAGACCGGTGTTGCGGAGAGCGCCAAGCTGGGCGACTGGAGACGCACAGAAGTTGAGCACGAAGTGTCCGGGCGACGGGCGACGGAAGGAGTCGAAGCCCCGTCGCGGCGCGCTACCGCAACCGAGCCGGGATCAGGTCACAGCGGAGCAGATCCTCGTAGGTCTCGCGACGGACGATGACCTCGGCACACCCTTCGTTCACCAGCACCATAGCCGGCCGCGGGAACCGGTTGTAGTTGCTGGCCATGGCATAGTTGTAGGCGCCGGTGGACTGGACTGCGAGAATGTCACCCGGCTGGAGCGGCGGCAGCAGCACGTTGCGGAAGAGCGTGTCTGTCTCGCAGTGCTTGCCAACGACGGTCACGACTTCCGTGGCCGGCTCGCCGGCTCGGTTGGCGCAGATCACCCCGTACTCTGCCTCGTAGAGCGCCGGTCGCGGGTTGTCTGACAGGCCGCCGTCCACCGACACGTAGGTCCGCACCTGAGGCACTTCTTTGATGACGCCGGCGGTGTAGAGCGTCGTGCCGGCTTCTCCCACAATGGACCGCCCGGGCTCCAAGACGAGCCGCGGGAGACCGAGACCAACCTTCGCGCACTCCTCTTTCAGGGCGTCAGTCACGACCTGGGCGAACTCCGCCACCAAGGGCGGCTCGTCGGCCTCCACATACTTGATGCCCAGCCCGCCCCCCAGATTCAGCTCCGCCAACTCCAGCCCGGTCTCGTCGCGCACTGCCTTCAGGAAGCTGACCATCATCTCAATGGCACGCGCGTACGAATCCAGCCCGAAAAGCTGGGAGCCGATGTGGCAGTGGACGCCCACCAGATTGAGGCTGGCGAGGGTCGAGGTGCGCTTGATCGCGGGCATCGCCTGCCCGGTCTCGATGCCCAGCCCGAACTTCGAGTCGACCTGGCCGGTCTGGATGTTCGTGTGCGTCTTGGGCTTGATCCCGGGGCTCACCCGAATGGCGATATCCGCCACTTTGCCCATTTCGGCTGCCAGCCGGTTGATCTGATCCAGCTCGGGGTCGCTGTCCACGATGATTCTGCTGACGCCGCTCGTGAGCGCGAGGCGAATTTCGTCGTCGGCCTTGTAGTTGCCGTGCAGGTGCGTCCGCGCCGGCGGGAAGCCGGCTTGGAGCGCCGTGTGCAGCTCTCCGCCCGAGGCCACATCCAGCCCCAGCCCCTCCTGCTCGACGAGCCGGCAAAGGGCCATGGTGAGAAGCGCCTTGCCGGCAAAGGCGACGTGGACGTCGGGGTAGCGCTGCTCAAATGACGAGCGGTACTCCCGGCAGCGCTTGCGCAGCTCGGCTTCATCTACTACATAGAGGGGCGTGCCGTGCGTCTGCGCCAACTCGACGCAGTCGCACCCGCCGATCTCGAGGTGGGCCTCTTCGTTGACTCGTTGTGTACCCAGCAGAAACATGCAGCCGGCTCCTTCAGTAGCTGTGTAGCCCTCAGATAAGAACAACGGGTGGACACGAGGTCCACCCGAACGAGTTGAGTGTAGCACAACGCGCAGCGCACATAAACCCCTCGCAGGGCGTCGCGCTGGAGCCGCGGTGCGCCGCTGCCGGGCGCGGCATTTGTAAACGGCCGCGAGATTGGGTCATAATACTAACCGGAAACGAACCACTGCCGAAGACCGGGAAGCACCCCGCGTGCGAGGGTCTCCGCCCCCCGGTTGTGGCCGATGCGCTCCGGCGAACCGCCGCACCGGCACGACGGACGAGGAGTTCAGTAGCAGGGATGTTTGTCAAGCTCCAACAGTTCTGGACCATCGCCCGCAACAGCGCCCTCGAGATCATCCGCGACCCGATCTACGTCATCTTGCTGACGGTGACCTTCGGGCTGATTGGATTCCTGCCGGTGGTCTCGGCCTACGCTCTCGGCGGGCAACAGAAGTTCGTGCACGACAGCTCGCTGGCGGCGCTTTGGGTTATCGGCCTCATGGCCGCGGCCTTCGGCGCATCCAACGCCGTGACCCGAGAGATTCAGGGCGGGACCGCCCTGGCCGTGCTCTCCAAGCCGGTGGACCGCTCGCTCTTTATCCTCGCCAAGTTCGTTGGCCTTTGTCTGGCGCTGGCAGTGCTTACTTTTTCCGGAACGGTGGCGGCGCTGGCCTCCAGCCGAATGGCCGCGAAAGACTTCCACATCGACCCGGTTGTCGCCTGGCCCTACTACCTCACCATTGTTGCCGGCTACCTGCTGGCGGCGTTCGGCAACTACTTCCTGAAACGACAATTCCAGCAAGATGCGGTTTGGCTGACGGTATTGCTTTTCGTAGTGGGCTTTGCGGTCGTCAATTTCTTCGACGCCGCCGGCAAGCCACACAAATACGGCGATCTGGTGAACTGGCAACTGGTGCCCGCTTGCGCACTCATTTTCCTGGCACTGATGATGACGGCCAGCCTCACCATCGCGCTCTCGACGCGCCTGGACGCGATCCCCACCTTGACGTTGGGAGTCGGCATCTTCCTCATCGGCTTGATGTCCGACTACCTGTTTGGGCGGCACGCCGACGAGAACCTGCTCTGGGCAACTGTGTACGGCATCATCCCCAATTGGCAGCACTTCTGGATGGCAGATGCTCTCTCGGCGAAGACCCCCATTCCGTGGGCATACGTCTTGGGCGCGGCGCGGTACGCATTCCTGTACCTGGCGGCGTTCCTCGCCTTCGGGCTGTTCCTATTCGAGGAGCGCGAACTGGGATAGGTGACCCAGCCGCCCCTCGACAACGTCGCCAATCAGCCCGCGCCGCGGTTCTGAGCGCGGCAATCAACCTGGCACGCACCGGTCAGGTACGCGCGAGCGGCGGCCGGCCTCGGCCGCGTATGCTAACGGACAGAGACCATGGCAGTTAAGGCAGAGAGACTCGGCCTACTCAGCACAATCGTCACCTTTCTCCTGGCCGGCGTGATGTACGGGTTCGCGCGCTGGTCGGGCGGGGTTGGGCCGTTGGTCTGCGCTGCGTTCCTTTCTTTGGCGGTCTTCCTGGCCGCTTTCGCCTACTTCCACCTGCGGCTCGTCCGGAGAAAGGTCGAGGAAGGGCTGGAGGACGCAGAGCTTCGCGAGAAGGAAGACTCCTCCCTGTTCGTGGCTCCCCCCGAGGAGAACTTGGAGGCATTCACCGCGGAGCACGCGCTCAGCCAGTTCGAGCGTTACCTCGTGCCCGGCTTCACGATTCTGTTCGCCGCGCTCCACCTCTTTCTCGGGTTCGTGCTGATGCCCGGGCTGAAGGATGCCTCCGGGATCTCCGGCGAGAAGAGCCCCGCGCTGCTGGCACTCCTGGCAAGTGTCGCGTTCGTGCTGTTCGTAAGCGGCAAGATCCAGGCTGCCATCGCCGGAGAGAGAGACTACCGGCTGCTGATCGCGCCTGCGGGATACCAACTCCTGTGCGCCGCCATTGCGCTGCTGAACGCCCTGGCGGCAATCGTCACCCACTTCAAGCACGACCGCACCGTCCAACTGGACACACTGGCCGCCTGGATCGGCATCGTGGTGCTACTGCTTCTGGGCGTGGAGTACCTGGTGACGGCGGTGCTCGAGATCTACCGCCCGCGGATCGGCGCCGAAGCGCGCGCCCTCTACGAGAGCCGCCTGTGCGAACTGCTGGCCCGCCCGCGCAGCCTGTTCCAGAGCATCGCTCAGGCTGTTGACTACCAGTTTGGGTTCCAGGTGTCGGAGACGTGGTTCTACCAGCTCGTCGAGCGAGCAGTACTGCCGTTGGTCGGGGCCCAGTTGCTCGGCCTGTATCTGCTTTCGTGCTTTGCGTTCGTTGGTCCAGATGAGGTTGGCATCCGCGAGCGCTTCGGCCGCCCCTCCCCGCAGACGCTGTCTTCGGGCGCTCACCTTAAGTTCCCCTGGCCCATCGACAAGGTTCGGAAGCTCCCTGGCAAGCAGGCGTTGCGGGTCGAGATCGGACATGGGGCCCACGAAGACACCGGCGAAGAAGAGCACTCCGCAGACGAACGGGTGCTGCTGTGGACGCAGAGCCACGGGCACGAAAACGACTTCTGGCTCATGGCGAGCCGGGAGACCACCGTTGAACCCGATGGGGAATCACCGGCGCAGCCGGGCACACCGACTACAGCCAAGCCGGTGCAAGCCGCTTCGTCGCCGCCAGCGCCCACCTCTTCTGCCGGTTCGGCGGCACCGGCGGCTGTGCCCGTCAACCTGGTCGCCATCCACGCCGTCGTCCAGTACCACATTACCGATGTGTACCGGTATGCCTACGGCTTTGCGGACGCACAGGAACTGCTCTCGAACCTCGCGCACCGCCTCACCCTGAAGCGGCTTGTCGCCACAGACCTCTTCGACTTGATGGGTGACAAACGCCTCACCATCGCCGACGACATCCGGGCGGCGTTGCAGAAATCTGCAGACGCCATCGACCGCGGCCGCGGCCTGGGCGTCGGCGTCGATTTCGTCGGGCTGGAGAATGTGCATCCGCCGATGCAGGTTGCCGCCTCGTTCCAGGACGTGATCGGCGCCCTGGAGCAAAAAGAGACCTCCCTGCAGACTGCCCGAGCCTACCAGAACGAATCGGTACCGAAGGCCGATTCCGAGCGCGCCAGGCGCATCGCCGACGCCAAAGGCTACCAGGCAGACAAGGAACTCGTCGCCCAGGGCGAGGCGCAGGCATTTGTCAATCAGCTTGCCGCCTACCACGCGGGTGGCAAGGTGTACCGCTACCGTGCGTACTTGGATCACCTGGAGCGTTCCCTGGAGTCGAACCGGAAGTACTTAGTCACGACCAAAGACTCCCGGCACGTCACCATTCTTAACCTGGAGGACAAACTGCGGCCGGATCTGCTCGACCTCAGCGCGGCGACGCCCGCCAAGGAGTAGCAGCCGTTCCGGAAGACCCTCCGCAGGCCCGTAGGGGTGGCCCGCGGAGTGTCCGTCTCCCGCAGAAGGAGTCAACACGATGACCAGCAATCGCGCAGCAATGATCGCCGGCGGCGTCCTGGCCGCGTTCTTCGTGCTGTCGCTCGTCACGTTCACCGTTCGGTCCACCGAAGTGGCCTGCGTGACGACCTTTGGCAGGCCCGGCCGGCCCATTAAGCAGGCGGGGCTGTACTTGAAGGCCCCCTGGCCCATCCAGCGAGTCTTCAAGTTCGACGCGCGTATCGAGAACTTCGAAGGGAAGTTCGAGGAGACGACCACCGAGGATGGGAAGAACGTCCTGGTCATGGTCTACAGCGGCTGGAGGATCGCCGAGCCCATCAAGTACCTCGAGGCGGTCGGCACGGTTGAAGGGGCTCGCCAGATGCTTGAGGGACTGGTCCGCACCTACAAGAACGGCGTACTGGGAAAGCACCCATTCTCGCACCTTGTGTCCCTGGACAAGTCGGAACTGCACTTCGAGCAGATCGAGGGCGAGATGCTGACCTCCATCCAGAAGGAAGCCCGGGACCGCTACGGCATCGCCGTAGAGTTCCTCGGGATCAAGATGTTGGGCTTGCCGGAGACGGTTACCCAGAAGGTCTTCGAGCGCATGATCAAAGAGCGCGAAGGCAAAGCCGTGGAACTTCGCGCAAAGGGCGAGGCGGAAGCCGCGCAAGTGAAGGCGGACGCCGACGTCAAGCGCGCCGAGATTCTCGCCGCCGCGCAAGCCGAGGCCAAGCGCATTCGGGGCGAGGCAGACGCGAAGGCGGCGAAGTACTACGCCGCCTTCCAGAAGGACCCCGAGTTCGCCATCTTCCTGCGCAAGCTGGAGGCACTTGAGAACACCACCAAAGACCGCACCACAATCGTGCTGGATCCGCGCACTCCGCCCTACGACCTGATGCAGAGCCCGGGCGGCGGATAGCGTCGAGCGCTGCTTACCCGAGGTACTGTCTGAGAAAGGAGAACCGATGGCCCAGGACCGAGATCACGAATTAGGCTCACAGGCACTCGCCGGCGCCCTGCAGTCGAGCTTTCGACTGCTGCAGTTGGCGATGGTTGCGATCCTGGTGTACATCGTCTTCACGGGCGTCTATGTGGTCAAGCAGCACGAAGTCGCCCTCGTCCTTCGCTTGGGGAAAGTGGTGGGCACCAAAGCTGACCGAGTGCGCCAGCCGGGACTGCACTTCGGCTTTCCGTACCCCCTCGATGAAGTCATCCGAGTGCCGGTCAAGAATTTCCAGACAGTCAAGTCCGAGACGCACTGGTACCAACTGAACGATGCCGAGAAGGAAGCGGTGGCGCGCAAGGAAGACCCCGGGCCGGGCCCGCCGACACTGCGCCCGTTGATGGACGGCTACACCGTCACCGGCGACACGAATATCCTCCACTCTCAGTGGCAGCTCACTTACCAGATCGTCGATCCGGTGCGCTACGCGCTGGACTTCGCGCAGAATGGGAAGCAGAAGGCCGTTGAGGAGTTGCTCCGGGCTGCCCTGGACAACGCCGTGGTGATCGTCTCCGCCCGGTACGCCGCCGACGCTGCGTACCGCACCGAGAGGAACCAGTTCACGGACGACGTCGTTGCCGAAGTCTCCCGGATCATCACCGCCCAGAACCTGGGGTGTTCCGTAGAGCGACTCGATCCGGTGATCGAGCCACCTCGACAGGTAAAGATGGCGTTTGAGATCGTGTTCGCCGCGGAGCAGGAGGGCGACCGCCTGCGCAAAGAGGCGGAAGGCTACGCCAAGCGCGTCGTTTTGGAGTCGCAGGGGAAGGCGTCCCAGATCAAGGGCGAAGCCCAGGGTCTCGCCGGCGGCACCGTGCAGCGCGCCCGGGCCGACGCCGAGGCGTTCCTGAAGCTGCTTCCCCAGTACAAGCAGAACTCCGCTGTCATTCGCAAGACCACCTGGCTCGGTACGCTCAACCGCGTCCTCGCCAACGCCGACGAGAAGATGTTGGTGCATGACGAGGAAGAGCTGCGGCTGCAGTTGAGCCGCGACCCCAAGGTGATCGCCGAGCAGAGCCGCAAAGCCGTCGAGGGCGAGGCGGAAGCCAAGCCTGAGGGCGCTCCGCAGCAGCAGCCTGCAGGGCCGCCCCCGGGAGCGGACGACGGCCACGGTCATTGAGAGAACTCATGCCTGAAGAAAGCGCACAATCGACCCGTCAGACTCAGGAGGAGACCCTTGGCGCCGCAGTCGCCGAGGCTGTCTCCGACCCCGAGACGGCGGCCGAAGTGGACGACCGCATCGGCAACGTCCAGCGCGAGTTGACGCGCACGCTCATCGGTGGCGTCTTCATCCTGAACTCCTACCTTGCCAACTGGGTGTATCGCGACAGCGACATGCCCGGCGAGGTCAGCGCTGCGGTGGGCGCGCTGCTCCTGGGCGTGCCGCTGATCATGCGCGGCTGGCGCGACCTGCGCTCAGGCGTCATGAGCATGAACGAGCTGGCCTCCCTGGCTGTGCTGGCCTCCTTCGCCATCCGCGACTACCGCGTCGCCGGAATCGTCTCGTTCTTCATGCTGTTGGGCAACATTGTCGAGAGCCGAACGGCATTGGGCGCCCGCGCCTCCATCGCCTCGCTGGTTCGGCTCACCCCCACTAGCGCGCGCCGGCTTCGCAAGGACGGCTCTGAGGAAGAGGTGACCGTCAGCGACCTGGCGCTGGGAGACCGCGTCCGGATTCGCCCCGGCGATAACATCCCGGCAGACGGCACCGTTCTCTCCGGCCAGGCGGCGGTCAACCAGGCGACCATCACCGGAGAGTCGCTGCCTGCCGACAAGCAACCGGGCGACGAGGTGTTTGCCGGCACACAGAGCCTGACGGGTGTGCTTGAGGTCGAGGTCACCCGGGTCGGCGGCGAGACAACCTTGGGGCGCGTGCGCGAGCTGATTCTCGCGGCGGAGCAGACCAAACTGCCCCTTATGCGCATGATCGACCGCTACGTGGGCTTCTACACGCCCACGATCCTCATGATTGCCGCCTTGGTGTGGTTTTTCAGTCAGGAAGTGCCCCGGGTAATCGCGATCTTCGTCGTCGCCTGCCCTGGCGCCCTGATTCTCGCGGCACCCACAGCGGTTGTGGCCGCACTCTCCGCTGGCGCCCGCTTGGGCATTCTGTTCAAGAACGTAGCGGACATCGAGGCTGCTGCCAGCCTCAATGCAGCCGTGTTCGATAAGACCGGCACGCTCACCACCGGGCAACTTGGCGTCAGTCGCCTGTCTCCCACCGCGGGCGTGGAGCCCGCGGAGCTGCTTCGGTTGGTAGCTTCCGCTGAGCAGTACAGCAACCATCCCGCGGCCAGGGCAATGGTGGCGCTCTCTCAGGAGGCTCGGGTCACGCTGGCCGAGCCGGCCGAGTTCAAGGAGACCGCCGGCCGCGGCGTCGGCGCCCGCGTAGATGGGCACCACGTGTTGGCTGGCAACCTCGAGTGGATGCACGACAACGAGGTCGACTTGGTCTCCGCCGGGGTGGACCTCACGGAGGCGGAGGGATTCAGCCTGATTTTCGTGGCGCGTGACCAACGCTGCCTCGGCTGGGTCGCGCTCCAGGACCAGGTGCGGGAGGACGCCCGCGAAGCCCTCCGCGACCTCAAACACGACGGCATGCTCCGCATCGCCATGGTTACCGGCGACCGGGAGTCAGTGGCCCGCCGCGTCTCCAAAGAGGTCGGCTGCGACGACGTGCGCGCCGACTGCCTGCCGCAGACGAAGGTTGAGTTCGTCGAGCAGTTCAAGCAAAAGGGCTACTCGGTGGCGGTTGTGGGCGACGGAGTGAACGACGCCCCGGCCCTTGCGGCGGGAGACATCGGGATCGCCATGGGCGCCGCCGGCAGCGACGTGGCGATCCACAGCGCCACCATTGCGCTGATGAACAACAACCTCAAACTCGTCCCGTTCCTGATCCGGCTGTCCCGGCGGACCCGCGCCATCATCAACCAGAATTTTGCCATCGGCATCCTGTTCATCGTCGGCGGACTCGTCCTCTCCAGCCTCGGCTGGCTCAGCCCGGTGGTAGCGGTTGTGCTGCACAACGTCGGTTCCCTCGCCGTGGCGTTCAACAGCGCCCGCCTGGTGCGCGAGGGCGAGGGAATGCAGCCGCACACTGCGCCGCTAACACTACCCCAGGCGCCCGCGATGACTGCGCAAGCGCAGTCCGCCCTCGGCGCGCGGTAGCCTGACGCCCGAGACACGCCACACTACAACTGAGCACAACCTCGAGGAGTCGCCTCCGGTAGCTTCTCCTCCAGCAGTGATCACCAGTCAGCGGCCACAGGCCGCTGCCCACGCGAGGCAATCTGTCATGAGCGACAACGGAGCCGTCATTTCCGCCAAAGGAGTCACCAAGGTCTTCAAAGACTTCTGGGGACGCCCGAAGGTGCGCGCCGTGGACGAGATGGATCTCGAAGTCCACCGCGGCGAGGTGTTCGGGCTCCTGGGCCCGAACGGATCGGGCAAGTCCACCACAGTGAAGATGCTGCTTGGTCTCCTCTACCCGACCCGGGGGCGGTTGAGCGTCTTCGGCGAGTCGCCTCGGGTGGTGAAGATCAAGGCGCGAATCGGCTACCTGCCCGAGGAGTCGTACCTGTACCGCTACCTGGACTCCAACGAAACGCTGGACTTCTTCGGCAGGCTCTTCGACCTCGAGGGCCCCACGCGGACGGAGCGCATCGAGCAGCTCCTCGACATGGTGGGACTGACCCAGGCGCGCAGGCGACGCGTCGGGGAGTTCTCCAAAGGCATGTCCCGGCGCATCGGGATCGCCCAAGCGCTGATCAACGACCCTGATCTCATCATCCTGGACGAGCCGACCTCCGGGCTCGACCCGTTGGGCTGTCGAGAGGTCAAGGAGCTTATCCAGAACCTCTCTCGGCGAGGCAAGACCGTGCTGCTGAGCAGCCACCTGTTGTCCGATGTCGAAGATGTCTGCGACCGGGTGGCAATCCTCTACAACGGGCACATCCAGGCGCAGGGGCCCATCAAGGAGTTGCTTGCCCGCCCTGACGTGTTCCGAGTGACGGCACCCGTCATGGAGCGCGACCGAATGGAACGGCTGCTCGAAGAGATGCGGCAGGAAGTCGGGCGAGACGCTGTGCGCGTCGATACGCCCACCCGGAGCCTGGAGAGCTTCTTCCTGGAGGTCGTCGAACGCGCCCGCGCCGCCCAGCCGGATTCCTCCGGCGCCGCCGCCGGTGGGCCGGTTGCCAACTACCTGGCCGCCTCAGGCGACGCACAGCCCGCCGAGAGCATCCTCGACCGCCTGGCGCAGGCTCCCGCGGCGGAGCCAACGGAACCGACGACCGAACCGGCGCCCGGCGAAGCCGCGGCACCGGTAGAGCCTCAGCTCGATAGCCAACGGCTGGCGGCATTGGTCACCAGCGCAGAGAAGCCCGGCGAGCCGGAGCAGCAACCCGCCGAATCCGCTGCGGAGTCCGCCACAAAGGCCGAGGAGCAGGCCGACACACAACTGCTCCAAGGTCTCCTCGCCGGCAAGAACGACGCCTCGGCGAAGGGACAGGACGAGGAGCGCTGACCATGCGTCGAACGCTTGCCATTGCCCGACTGACCATGAAAGGCGCCTTCCGCGTGAAGGCGTTCATCATGCTGTTGGGATTTCTGCTCGTGACTGTGGTTGTCCTCCCGCTCACCGTCAAGGGAGACGGCACCGTCCGCGGACACGTGCAGGTGCTGCTGTCCTACTCGCTGGGCATCAGTTGCGCGATTCTGTCGCTGGCCACAATGTGGCTCTCTTGCGATACGCTCTGCCGTGATGTCGACGACTACCACATTCAGCTTGTCGCCACCAAGCCGATTCCACGGTGGCAGATCTGGCTGGGGAAGTGGCTGGGGATCATGGCCCTCAATGCCCTGCTGTTGGGTATAGTCGGGCTGGTTGTGTACGGACTGCTCCTGTGGACCACCCGCCCAGGCCAGCTCACCAAACTGGAGCGACAGGAACTCGTCAACGAGGTGCTTGTCGCGAGGACCCAGGTCACGCCGAATATGCCGGACGTCTC
>PEVN01000228.1 GCA_002779825.1 Armatimonadetes bacterium CG06_land_8_20_14_3_00_66_21
CAGCCGCAAGATGGCAGGGCGGCTCCGGCGCTCCAGCTCATCAAGACCGATACGTTCCTCCCGCAAGCTGAGCCTGAACTGCGTGGCGGTCTCCCGGATGTCTTTCAGGGAGAAGACTTCCTTTGCCGGGTCCAGCAACTCCCACAGCTTCTCTCGCTCGATGGGGGCGCCGAGCAGCCGCGATAGCGAGACTAGAGCTTCGGGACCGCCGTTGTCTGGCAACGCCACTGTCTCGCCTTGCGGCACCGGTTTCCCACGAAACGGCGCAGCCATTCTTGCCACCTTCGTCTGGAACTCGTCGAAGGTGATGCAGTCCGACGGGACCCCCGATGCCCCTCGGAACGCGACGGCCCAGTCGGTACCGTCAGGGCGGCGCGGCACATAAAGGATGTCGTCATACGGTACCCTCTCCACCTCGCCGTTATCCCAGAGAACCAAGTAGAATCCAACGGGGTTTACCGTACTTCCCTTCGCGAAAAAGCGGGTGTTCACGTGACGGTACAGATCAGTATACGCCCACAGGTCACGTGTCCCGTTCGGCTTTGGGCTTCCTACAGGTGTCCCGTCACGGCGCCGGTTGAAGACCAGAAACGGGATGCAAGTTTCGGGGAGTGCGGGTTGGAACCGGCAGTCCTCGCTCAGCAAAGCTGGATTGACATCCAGTGCTGTGGCGAATCCGTATGACTTGGGGTCCTCAACCACGCTCTGCAGCAATGCCCCCATTCCGCCAGGCAGCTCCCCAGCGTGGGAATCCCGGTGCACGCGGATCATCTCCCCAAGGCGCTTCAGTTGGTCTATGGCCTTCGCCGGATCGCCGGGTACTCTCCCCCGGGTGTCCTTGAGGCTGCGCCCTTCGGGCGGGATATCTTTCCAAAGGGCTCCAGGATCGGCCTGCTCCGCCTGGATATGGTGCCCGGCAAAGTGCCAGCCACCCAGTGAGATCACAAGGGCGGCAGCAATCCGGAGTCCACGTCTGCGCGTCAGCCTCAATGTAGCACCTCAGTGTATCAAGTCGGGCGGAAGCCCCCTTGGGACCGGGCGATCAGTCTCGGTCCGGCGTCAAGTCTGCGGGCCCACGCAACCAAGATGGGCGGCTGGGTCACCGGATCCTGAACCAAGTCACAGCCCGGGTCTTGCCATCGCAAGATGGCCATCGCGAGTCGCCCCCGTCAGTTGGCGCAAATGACCTAACCAGCGGAGGCGGCAACAGGCTTGTCGCCTCCAACTCCGCGCCCATAGCTACGCGCTGGAGCGCTGTCGATCAAGTGGATCTGGACTGCTCCAGACGCGTTTCATCCGGCATTCATATCATCTCCTCTTCCCTTTCAGGCGTGAGGCGCGCCCAAAGCCCAACTTGACCAACTCACGGGCAAGAGCTCGGCGAAGTGGACTGAACACCCACGGAGTAGATGGGACTGGGCAGATACCCGCCAAGGCAACCTGACCCTGGGTAGGGAACGTATGAGCACTGCCAAGCGTGGTAGTCACACGTGATCGTATGACAGACCATATCCCCGTCACAATCTGCACAGCAGCAGGATGTGCCGTCCTCCGCCTCAACTCGGTAGGGGCCGATCACTGCGCAACCCGTTCTGGGCGGGCACGTCGGCGGCGGGGGTGTTCCACAGTTGCATCTGGAATCTGTGTGGTCACATGCGGCCCTCGTCGCGTGCGCCGGCGCCCCGCCCGTCACCATCAGGCACGCAGAAAAAGCCACGATACTCCACAACCGAACCATTCCGGCGTCTTTCATGTCCATTCCTCCCTTTCGAGGCTTCTGTCGCTTACTTGGGCGCCGCGGTCTGCGCCCGCGCATCCCGTCATTTCAGTGCTCCCCCTGACTCCACTGCCTCGGAGGGCACCGCTTTCATTGTGGTCACCTCCTCCTGGCCGGCAAGCTCCGGGGCGGCCGTGCCCGCGTTGCCATCCACTGGCGTGTCGAGTCGTATGGGCACACGAAGCTCGACCCCTGCAATGTCGGGACTACTGAGAATCAGTGTGGCTGTGCGCGCTGCTGGTCGCGTACCGAGAGAGATCCGTATGTACCCGGCTATCTCGCTCTGGGTTCTCTCCGAATCAGAGGTCGGTCTCCCCCAACCAGTGTCCTCGAGCCACGCCTGAACGTCCGCCGCGTCGGTGCTGGCAGTGAACCTCAATGGACGAGAGCTGGAGATCGTGAACCGACGCGTGATTGCCGTTGCCCTTTCTCCGGTCTTGGCAGCGACCACGCGGATCTCTCGGGGTTCGCAGACGAACGGCTGTCTCGACCATTGCCCCATAAGCGTCAGCAGCGTCCGGGCCTGAAGGGCCTTCTCGTCCACACCCTCCCCTTCCAGCCGATCGCGCAAGCGCTCATACTGTGTGAGCGCTTCCTGGCAGTACTTCCTCGCACTCGCGAAGTCACCCGTCATGTAGTGCGATAGACCCAAGGTCGACAGAAGGACAACCTGCACCTGCTCGGCATACTGTCCTGACACCGGCTGTTGTAAGAGGCGGCGCGCCTCGTCGTGCCTCCCCAAGTCCACTAACCGTTTGGCCCGATCGTACAACGCCACGCCCGTCGCCCACCCATACCCGTACTTCGCCACCTCCCCATACAGCCGCTCCGCCTCCGCCTCGTTCCCGGCTTGCATGTACGCCCTCGCCGCCTCCACCGTGCAGTTCGCCAGCGTGTTGCTCGCCTGCGTGTGGTCCTTTGCGCGCAGGAACGTCTCCGCCGACTTGGCGTAGTCGCCGATGAACCGGTAGTACTCCGCGAATGCGAGGACGGCGGGCACGGCGAGGGCTTCGTTGGCGCGGTGTTGCTCCAGCAGCCGCTCGAACACGGGCTCGCACCGCTTGTCACCGCGACTCCCCAGTGACTGCGCCACCCGGAGGGCGCACAGCGGCGGCAGTTCGGCTGCCTTCTCCGGTGTCACTCCGTGCGTCTCCAACAGCGTCTGCACCAGCGCGTCGCAAACGGCGTGGTCGTCCTTGCGCCATGGCGTCTTCTCCAAGAGGGAGATGACTTGGTCCTTGGGCAGACTCTTCAGCCACTGCCTGACCTCCGGCGCGCGGTCGCCGGCCTGTAGGCGCATCAGGTACAGGACCGAGCGCTGGTCAACGGCCGCGGGAGTGAGCGGGTGTGCGGGTGTGCCGGTGAGCGGGTCAACGACGACAGGCGTGAGGGGGAGAACGGGTGAAGGGGCGGTGCCGGGCTTGAGGTGGACGGCGCCGGGGAGGGCGGCGGCTTGGGCGGGGAAGAGCAGGATGCCTTGTAGCGCCTGCTGCACGGCGGCGGGCAAGGGGCCTTGGCGGATCAGGGGTTGGTAGGGGTTGTAGAT
>PEVN01000504.1 GCA_002779825.1 Armatimonadetes bacterium CG06_land_8_20_14_3_00_66_21
GGGGCTGACGGCGGCCGACGTGGCGCGCACCGTGCGGACGTACGTTGACGGCGCCGTGCCGACCCGCTACCACGAAGGCGGGTACTACTACGATCTCCGCGTCACCACCCGCGAAGGGACTGTCAACGACCGAGCGACGCTGGAGGCGCTGCCTGTGCCGCTGCCGGGAGGCGCCAATGTGTCGCTGGCCAGCGTGGCCGAAGTCGTCCCGGCGGCAGGACCCACCGAGATCGACCGCTACGACCAGATGCGGATGATCAAAGTCACCGCCGATGGTATGGGCGTCAGTCCGGGCGAAGCCAACGCCGCGGTCGCCGCCGACCTGGCCGACTTTCAATTGCCCCCCGGCTACGCCATGGAACTGGGCTCCACCGCCCGCGAGATGCGGCAGAACTTCCGCAGCCTGGGGCTGATCCTGACGCTGGCCCTGTTCTTCGCCTACGTCATCCTTGCCATTCAGTTCGAGTCGTTCTCGCTGCCCTTCGTCGTCATGGTTCGGGTGCCTCTGTCGCTCATCGGCGTTTCCCTGGCGCTCTTCGTCACCGGAAGACCCTTGGGCGCCACGGTGATGATCGGGATCGTCATTCTCGCCGGTATCGAGATCAACCACGGGTTGGTGCTGCTCAGCTACGTGCGGCAGCTTCAGGAACAGGGGCGGTCGCTGCGCGACGCCCTGGTCGAAGGCGCTCTGGCCCGTCTGCGGCCGGTGGTGATGACATTGCTGGTGGGCGTCGTCGGTCTGCTGCCCCTCGCCCTCGGCTGGGGCGAAGGCACTGAGATGCTGCAGCCCATGGCCATCGCCGTCATCGGCGGGTTGGCCTTCTCGCTGTTCCTGACGTTCCTTTTCATGCCAGCGGCGTATCTGCTGTTCAACCGCACGAAGGAGATCGCTCCATGAGAGAGTCTCCCCGTTCAGTCCCGGACGGGCAGCCAGAGGAGAAGCAGACGTGATCGCTCTCTGGATTCTCACCGGCATAGCGCTCCTGGCCTCGCTCATGGTTAGTCGCGCCAAGACCCGTGCCGCGGTGGCCAAAGGGCTGAGGATGCTCTGGAACATCACGCCCCTTCTGGTTGCTGTGCTGGCCGTGGTGAGTCTGGCGCTGGCCGGCATCGGGTCCGAGGCGTTGCGCCGGGGGTTGTCGGGCAGCGGCCCGCTCGCTTTCTGGACCGCCATTGGCATCGGCAGCGTGGCGCTCATCCCCGGCTTCATCGCCTATCCGCTTGCCGGCGTGTTGCGCGCCCAAGGGGCCTCCGTCGCCGTGCTCGCAGCGTTCATCACCTCGTTGATGATGGTGGGCGTGCTGACCCTTCCGGTGGAGGCGCGATTCTTCGGGTGGCGCGTTTCGGTGATTCGCAACGCGCTCGCCTTCGTGGGCGCGATCGTGGTCGCGGCGCTGATGGGGTGGGTGCTGACATGAGAGCGTCTCCCGCCTTTCGCCCGGCTTTGCGGAGTAGTCTGTCGTGGGTCCTGCCCGCGGGCTACCTTCCGGTCGGAGCACAGGAAACTACGAAGGGAGGTGAACAAGATGCCCAAGCCCGATAGGAGCAAGACCACCCGCCGTCGCGTGGCGTTTCGTCTGCACGCTCCGGAAGCGGAAAGCGTGTTCGCGACGGGCGACGCCTGGGGATGGAAGCTCAAAGCCGTCCCCCTCAAGCGCGACGCCGAAGGCAACTGGACGGCGACCAAGTACCTGCCGCCCGGCGAGTACCAGTACCGGTTCGTCGTCGATGGCGAGTGGGCTGACGACCCGGCTTACGCCGAGCGAGCCGACAACGAGTTCGGCAGCCAGAATTGCATGTTGCGAGTCGTGTGACGACAAGGAAGGAAAGCCATGGAGCGAAGTGCGATTGCCGCTAAGTTGAAGGAGAACCTCGATCTCGCCACCGAACCCGTGGCGGTGAAGTGGCTGGAGCGGGTGGACGAAGTCGCCGGGTTCCAAGCGCGGCAATCCAGCCGCTTCTGCCAGGCACTGATGGAAGCCCGCCATGGCCTCAAGGCGCTGCTGACGCCGGAGAACATCTATTGCCCGGCATCAGCCGCCGCCTTCGGCTTCAAACCCCGTCCCGAGAAGCTGGCAAGCGGCGAGATGCTGGTTGCGTTCGGGATCTTCGGGAACGCGACCGCTGCGCGACGCACCGTCGAGTCGATGCCGCAGTTGCCGGCGGGGAAGTATGCGGCCGTGGCGCTGTGCCCGTTAGCCGAGGCGCCCTTCGACCCGGACGTGGTGATCGTCGAAGGCGCTGCCGAGCAAGTCATGTGGCTGGCTCTGGCCGACCGCTTTGACCAAGGCGGGCGGATGGAGTTCAGCACTGGCGTGTTGCAGGCGACCTGCGTCGACGCAGCACTGCTACCATTCGTCACCGGGAAGGTGAACGCCAGCTTCGGCTGCTATGGCTGCCGCGACGCGACCGACATGGAACCAGGCGAGGCGGTCATCGGCTTCCCCGGCAACCGGTTGCCGGAGATGGCGCGCAACCTCGAAGGGCTTGCCGCCAAAGCGATTCCGAAGGTGCGGCAGAAAGGGGCGTTGCGGGCCTTTCTGCGACAAGGGGCGGCGACATGCGAGTAAGGAGCAAACGCCGATGCTGAAATCTGAGAACTCAGACCGCAACTCCCACACCCGCCGCGAGTTCGGCGCGCTGCTCGCCGCCGGCGCCGGATTGGCGGTGCTCGGGGAGCGGACCGAAGCTGCCCCCGCGGAGCGTGCGCAGCAGTCCGCCGAGCCGACGGTATCGAGTCTCGTCGAGATCAAGGAGTTCTCCTTTCCCCAAGGGAAGGCACTCGCCATGAAGATCAACGGCGCGGACGACGAAACGCTTGGCTACGTCGTCCGCTGCCCAAAGGGCGCTCTGGTCTGCATGAACTTCGACGTGAAGTTCATGGCGAGCAAAGGGAAGACGGTAGCCCAAATCTGGGCCATTCCCGGATTTGACCGAATCCTGGACGCGGTGGTGAAGGAGGTGCCGGAAGCCGCCGCGAAACTGGGCGTGCGTCCGGCGATGACGGCGAAGGAAGCCGTGCTGAAGCTGATGTGACCGGTTGCCGTGCCGTTTCTCGCTGCTACCCGATGTTGCCCACACACAACCACGACGCCGAAAAGCCCATGGGCTGGTCCATGACCGTGACCGGCCTGGTCTTCCTCGCCGAACTGGTCGGCGGGTTCTGGACGCACAGCCTGGCGCTGTTGTCCGACGCGGCGCATGTGTTTCTCGACCTGTTCGCTTTAGTGCTCAGCTACACCGCGCTGCGTTTGGTCCGGCGGCCGGCCGATGAGCAGCACACCTACGGCTTTCATCGGGCGGAGTCATTGGCGGCGTTGCTGAATGGCTTGTCGCTGTTCGCCGTGTCGGGATTCATCTTCTACGAAGCGCTCTTGCGGCTGCGGCGCCCGGAACCGGTGAAGAGCCTCGAGATGCTCGCCATCGCCGCGGTGGGGCTGGTGGCCAACCTCGTCGTCGCCGGGCTGCTGCACCGTCATCAGCACGGCAACCTCAACGTCCGCAGCGCGTTCCTTCACGTCCTCGCCGACAGCCTGTCGTCGGCAGCGGTCATCGTCGGTGGGCTCCTCATGTGGCTGACCGGGCAGTATCTCATTGACCCGGTGCTGAGCCTCGGCATCTCGCTGCTGTTGTTCGTCGGCACCGCCCGCGTCATCCGCGAGGCGGTGCACATCCTCGTCGAAGGGACCCCGCGAGGGCTGGACTTGCAGCATGTGACCGCGCGGTTGGAAGCCTGCTCAGGGGTGCAGGACATCCACGACCTGCACGTCTGGACTCTCGGTGCTGACTTCGTCGCCCTCAGCGCCCACGCCGTACTCACAGACGACGAAGCCGACTTGCAGCCCCGGGCGCTGAACGCTTTGCGGAAGTGCCTGACTGACGAGTTTGGGATCGACCACGTGACGATTCAGTGCGAAGGGCAAGGCTGCGGTCAAGGATGCTCAACGGGTAGCGAACAGCAGCAAGCGAGGGGGAGCTGAGTTGCACAAGCACGGCTGGCGAAGAGGTTCCGAGACCTGCGTCACCCCCGCCAAGGCGAGGGACGTCCCCACGCTGGCGGTCCTCGCCGTCTCGGCACTTCTCGGCTCGACGACACCCCCCGCGGCGCCCGCGCTCGAGACCTACGCCCAATACCGCCTCACTTTCCCGGAAGACGGCGAGACCTACGGCAGCCTGCGTCGCCTGAAGCTCATGCTCACAGACCGACTGGGCGAAGGCGCGCGCTACTACGTGCAGGGCCTCTACAAAGACAACAATCGCAGCGCCACCGACGAGCAGCCCTACCTCCAGGAAGCCTGGGTGCAATGGCCGGGCGGACGGGGCAAGGCTAGGCTGGGCCAGTTCAAGCCGCCTGTTGGGCTGGAACGCTTCACCGCCGATTGGGACCTGGCCGTGATCAACCGCTCCCTCGCAACCGATTCGCTCATTCCCAACGGCAAGCTGGGCGACGGCAAAGGCTTCGCCCGGGACCGCGGCGTGCAGTGGGAGACGAAGTTTGCGCGGCAGCGCGGGTGGTGGGCAATCGGCCTGTTCGAGGGCCACGGCGCGAACGTGGACCCACGGGGCGTGGCGCCGCTCCTGGCTACCCGGCTGACGTGGACGGCAGCCGCCGGCGACGAAAGCCGCCTGCGGGTAGGCGGCGCCTTCTCGACCCGGGTGGCGCAGGACATGGACTTCAGCAAAGCCTTGCCGGGAACGGCCGGCCTCGGCTACGCGGATTTCGGCGGTCGCGATACCCGGTGGAACCTGGAGTTCGCCCTGGACCGGCCCGGCTTCCGGCTACGAGGCGAGATTTCCACGCCCGCTTCTTCCCCGATGCCGTCGGGATGCCCAGCCTCACGGGAGACGGCTTCTACATTCAGGCGTGTCATCCGTTCAGCCAGCGGTTGGAGGCGGCCCTCAAGTGCGAGCAGTTCGACCCCAACACCAACGTAACGGATCGGCACGACCTGCAACAGACGACGCTCGGTCTGAACTACTTCTTCCGCGGGCGCGAGGACAAGGTCCAGGTCAACTACGTGTGGAAGCGAGAACGCGCCCAGCCCACCGACAACGACGCGCTGCTGCTGCAGTGGCAGAAGTTCTTCTGAAATGCTCACCGACGGAATGCGCTGAGTTCACGCGTCAGGAAGGAGTTGTTCATTGGACGGCAAACATGCTAACATGCGCATACAGCCATAAGACAAGTCCGTGGGCGCCCCGCCCTGAAAGGAGACCATGGCCATGAGTGAAGCAAAGACGAACAACGCCTGGACGACCTACACCGGAGTGAGTCTGGTGGGATTGGCTGCCATCACGATCATCGCCGCCGCCACCCGCCTCTGGGTGTTGACGGCGATCCCGATTGGTTTTCTGTTCGGGTTCTTTCTGCAGAAGGGCGACCTGTGCGGCGCCTCGGCCTTCAGCGAGGTGCTGCTCATGAAGGACTGGCGGAAGGTGTTCGGCGTGTGGGTAGTCGTCGCCACCAGCATGGTGGGTTTTGCCGTGCTGGACGGGCTGGGCTGGGTGCAGCTCGCCCCGAAGCCGCTGCTGTGGGTGAACTACCTGATCGGCGGGCTGGTGTTTGGCGTGGGCACCGTGCTGGCCGGCGGGTGTGTCAGCGGCTGCCTGTTCAAGGCCGGAGCGGGCAACCTCAACTCCATGGTGGGGCTGCTGGGGATGTTCTTCGGCATCGCGGTAGTCGAGTATGGGCCGCTGCGCGCCGCCTTCCAGTCCGCGCAGAAGACGTTCGTCGTGAAGGCCGCCGACGGCGGTCCGGTGACGCTGTCGTCGGTGCTCGGGGTGCCGTTCGGCATCCTCGCCGTGGTGATTGCCTTGGTGACGCTGGTGGTGGCGGTCGTCCGCGGCCGCGGCAAAGGTGGCGAGCCGGCCGAGCGACAGCCGTTCTCGTTCGCGCGCGCCATGACGGCGGCTCACTGGAAGCCCTGGCAGGCCGGGCTGCTGATCGGGCTGCTCAACGTCCCGGCGTATCTGTCGTCGGCTGCGACGGGGCGCAACTATCCGCTCGGCGTCACCCATGGCGTGCTGCAATCGGGTCTGCTTCTCACCGACGGCAACCTGAAGCACGGCTACCAGAAGCCGCCGCCGCCACCACCGCCGACGGCTGCCCAGCCACTGCCGCTCCCGCCTGGCGTCGTGCCGCAGAAGAAAGTGTCGTGGTGGCTGATTCTCGTAGTGACCTTCGTTGTCGTCGGCGCCTGGGTCGCAGCCAAGATGTCCGGGCAGGCGAAGCTCCTGCCCAAGCCCCCGGACCAGACCGTGATCGCGTTCTTCGGCGGATTGCTGGTCGGCGGCGGGGCAGCGTTCGGGACCGGATGCGTCATCGGCAACATCATGTCCGGCTGGGCGCTGATGAGCGTCGGCATGATTCTCTTCGGCGTCATGACCGTACTCGGCAACTGGATCGCCACCTACTTCTACCTCATGGGTGGCGGACTCTCATTCGACCGATAGCACGGAGGTGCACCATGGAACGACGCGAATTTCTCAAGTCCTGCAGCGCCGGGCTTGCGCTCGGCGCTGGCGCCTTGGCGGCAAACGGCGTTGCCCGCGCTGCTGAAGGCAAGCCGGAGTTGGACGCCGACAAGCTCGCCAAGTCCGCCTACGAGCACTTCATCCCCGGTGGGTTGACGTGCTGCGAGTCAGTGGCGCTGGCAGGCTGCGAAGCCCTTGGCGTCAAGAGCGACCTGATCCCGGACATCACCCTTGGTCTCGCCGGCGGCGTCGGGCTGCAAGGCCAGACGTGCGGCAGCCTTACCGGCGCGGCGCTCGTCCTGTCGCTGGGAGTCGCCGCCCAGGAGAAGGACTACGCCACCAAGAAGAAGCGTACGCTTCAGGCGACGGCGCGCGTCTACAAGCAGTTCGAGGAGCAGTTCGGCGCCACCAACTGCCGCCAGCTCTGCGGACTTGATCTCACCACGCCTGAGGGGATGCAGAAACTGATGGGCGGCGTGAAGAAGGACGTGTGCAGCAAGTTCGTGGACGCGGCGGCGAGGACGATGACGAAGGAGTTGGTTGGCTTCCAGTCGGCTGGCGCAGCGTGAGAAGTGGCGGGGAAGTGCGCGCGCTTGCAGGAGAAAGGAGCCATAGCAGGGCAGGCAAGACAGGGGGATTCGTCGGTGGCGGCCGAGCCGCCACTATTCTGTTGGGTGGTCTGGCAAAGGCCGACAGGCTGCCCGAGCGGGTGATCGTCAGCGACCCGGACGAGGCGGTGTTGGCCAGGCTGAAGGCCCGTCACCCAAGCCTCGAGACCGTCAGCGACAACGCGCTGGCGGCGCAGCAAGACTTGGTGTTCCTGGCCGTGCACCGCCGCTGATGGGCGAGGTGGCGGCGGGAATCCGCGAGTCGCTCCGACCGGCAACCGTCCTCGTGTCGCTGGCGCCAAAGCTAACTATCGCCAAGCTGACCGACTTGTTGGGCGGGTTCGCGCGGATCGCCCGGATGATCCCCAACGCGCCGTCCCTCGTCGGCTGCGGCTACAACCCCGTCGCGTTCGGCGAGGCGCTGACGGACGAGGATAAGGCGGATCTCCTGGAGCTGCTCTCCGCCGTGGGCGAAGCGCCGATCGTGGCTGAAGAGACGCTGGAAGCCTATGCCGTCCTCACCGCCATGGGACCCACGCACCTGTGGTTTCAGCTCTACGAGTTGCGGGCGCTGGCGGAGTCGTTCGGTCTCAGGCCCGAGGCTGCCCGGAAGGGTCTCACCGCGATGGTAACCGGCGCCCTGGCGACCATGAACGAGGCCGGTCTCTCCGCGGAGGAGGTCCTGGACTTGGTGCCCGTCAAGCCGCTCGGCGACGCCGAGGCAAGCATCGGCGAGGCCTACCGGACCAAGCTGACCGGCGTCATGGCGAAGATTCGTCCCTGAAGGGGGCGCAACCAGCGGGCAGCGGCACGGCTGCCCCCGACAATCGTCGGGACCGGTTCCCCGACGGCCGGACCCGTCAACCCGCGCGCGCTGCCGAGATCAGAGCGCCTCGCCGTCGGCGTCGCCGGTGCGGATCCGGACGGCACGATCGACCGGGAGCACGAAGATCTTCCCGTCGCCGATCTCACCGGTGCGAGCGTGCTGGGCAATGGTGTCGGTGACAGTCTGCTCTTGGGCGTCGTCAACCACTATTTCGAGCCGGCTCTTCGAGAGCAGATCGATGGTGTACTCCGCGCCGCGGTACCGCTCGACGTGGCCCTTCTGCCGACCGCACCCCCGCACGTCGGTGACCGTCATCCCCAGGACCCCCTCCTCGGCGAGGGCAGCCTTTACGTCTTGGAGTCGGTGCGGTCGAATCACAGCAACGATCATCTTCATTGGCGTTCCCTGCTCCTTCGCGGGCGTGTGCGGGTGGCCGTTCCAATTGGGTTGGCGTCACCACCGCTCCCTATGATAGCAGGCGGTGTGGCCGTGACAAGGGCGCCGCGCGTTCACTGGCGTCGCGGCACACTCCCCGCAGGCTGTCACTCCGCTTCCCCCCGATGCGCCACCGCGGCCTGATCTACCCAGTCCTCTTCCTCCCACGTCATCCCCTTGCGGCCGGGCACTTTGCGGGTGGGGCCGGCTTTGTAGACCGGGCACGATTTGGGACCGTAGCAGAAGGTCTCGAACCGGTAGCGCTTGTCGGCCGGGTTCCAGCGGTCGACGATGATCTCGACTGCCATGCGGCAGGCCCACAGGCAGCAAGCGCACTTGGTGTCGAAGGTGCGGTCGTAGAGCCGACGGTGACCCCGTTGCCGGTAGGTGGGCAGGTCGGGCGGCGCGCCGATCCAGGGTGGTGGCGGCCCGACTGACTCCGGCCCGCGGGCGAGGAGCTTGATCCCGCTCACCTTGTAGAAGCCAACAGGCTCAAGGCGCGGATCGGGGACCAGCACGCATGCGCCGCGGCCGCTATCGCCCGGGCGGAAGGCGTGCTTCTCCTGTGCGCCCTTGCCGATCCCCAGCAGGAATGCCCCCGGGTGTCCGCCAACCGTGCCGTCCATTCGCAATGAATACCCGAGGTACGTGTGGGTCCGTTCGTCGAACGAGCGCGTCAGCCGGATCCGGAGCTGCACGGCGATGACCGTGCCCTGCCAGAGCAGTTTGTCCGTCATGGTTCGGCTCCTGTGGTGGGAGGTTCGGCGAAAACCAGGCGGCTGGAGGAGCCCACCAGTCTTCGGCGAATAGGGCTTCTCGACTGTAGCGCAGGACCGCCGAGCCCACAACACACCGGGAGGAAGAGCCTATGACGCCCCAGGCCATCGCCATCGATCACCCCGCATTCGGTGCGGTCAACTATACGGTCCTGGCCGTGTACCTCCTCGCCATGCTGGCCCTCGGCATCTGGGCCGGCCGACAGACAAAGGGGGCGGTCGGCTACTTCACCGCCGAGGGCAAGGTGCACCACGTGGTCCTCGGGCTGTCGCTGCTGGGCACCTACCTGTCGTCGCTGACCATGATGGCGCTCCCCGCTGTCTCGTTCGGGGCGGCCGATTGGACCTGGACGATCCAGATGCCGTTCCTCCTGATCACCGCCGTGGTCATTACCCGCGTGGTGTTGCCCCGGTACCGCGAAGAGGGCTGCCTGAGCGTGTACGAGTTCCTGGAGCGGCGGATCCACGTGTCCTCCCGACTGATCGCTTCGGTGGCCTTCATCCTGCTGTCCATTGGCCGCATGGGCCTTGTGCTCTACCTGCCGGCGCTGGCGTTCCACATCATCGCCGGGGCGAGCCTCCCGCTGACGATCATCGCGATGGGGGCGGTGGTAACGGTCTACACCGTCCTGGGCGGGATCAAGGGCGTCATCTGGACGGACGCAGTACAGGTGGTGATCTTCGTCGTCGGCGCGCTGCTGACGCTGGTGTTTGTCCTGGTGCCGGGCGGGGACTTTTTCGCGGTGGCCGCGCAGCACCACAAGTTCCGCGTGCTCGACACCCGGCTGGACCTCACGCAGGTAGTCACCCTGTGGCTGATCCTCCAAACCGTCATCGAGACGATCCGCATCTACGCCACCCAGCAGGACATGACGCAGCGCTACCAGTCCGCCGAGTCGACGCGCAAGGCAAACCAGAGCGTCTGGATGTCGATCCTGGGTTACATCCCGCTCGGCTACCTGTTCTACTTTATCGGGAGCGCGCTGTTCGTGTACTACCAGACCAACCCCGACCACAACGTCGCCGTGTTGGAGGGAGCGAAGCGGCTGGACTCTCTCTACCCGTACTTCGTAGTGACCCGGATGCCGCAAGGTCTGTCCGGGTTGGTCATCGCGGCCATTTTCGCCGCGGCGATGTCCACCATCTCGTCCAGCATGAACTCCAACTCCGCGGTCTGCGTCGAGGATTTCTACCATCGGTTCCGCGGCGCGGGCAAGTCGGACGAGCACTTCCTCCGGGCGGCGAAATGGCTCTCGCTGCTGTGGGGCATCCTGGCAGTTGTCATGGCGCTGCTGTTCATGCGCATCACGTTGGCGCAGGTGGTCTGGAGCAAAGTGATGGCCGTCTCCACCTGCGGCATTCTCGGTCTTATGGCGCTGGCCTTCCTGCCGCGTCGGATCCACCCGTGGGCGGCCATTGTCGGCATCGCCAGTTCGTGGACTTCGCTACTGGTCATGATGCTGTTCCTGCAGGTGAAGCCGGCACTGGCGCTGGTCTACCCGGTCCCTAAAGACCAGGGACTGAACTTCCTGCTGTGGCCGGTGGTCACCAACGTCGTCGCCTTCGTGGTCGGCTTCGTGCTCGACCGGTTGCTGCCCCGGGCGAGCGAACAGGAAGCCAACCCAGAGCAGGAGCAGACTGCACCCGAGTGAGGGAGACCTGCGCCCTGCAATGGCCCAAGAAGGGCGCTACCCGGTTCGCCCGGGCTCTGGTGTGACGCTCACCCGTATGGCATCCACGTAGAGCGTCGCATTGCTCGAGTTCGGCCCGATCCCGAGGCAACGGAGGCTCGTTGTGTTTCGGTCTCCTGACCGGAACACCCCACCGACCGAAGGTCTCCAGGACCTGACAGTGAACGGCACCGGAGTGTGGGAGACCTGCGGTCGAGCCGGGGCGCGGTCGGGAGACCTGCGCCCAGCGGGTGTAGTGCCGTTAGCGAGCGACCTCCGGGCGGGTTGGCTCCGGCGCGTAGGGCACGAACTGGAACGCGTACAGATCCGCATCGCGCAGGACGAACCGCAGCCGGACGGGCTTGCCAAGCAAGGCGCGGAGATCGCCTCCCTGGGACTCCCAGCGGACGGTGTGTCGGAGGCTGTCGCAGAGGATCTCCGGGCACTCTTCCAGGCGGTAGCCTTCGAGGGGCTTGCCGTCGGCGTCCTGGAGTTCCACCTGAATGCCGCCGGCACCGGAGGTTTCAGCGTTGAGGGTCAGGTTGCCGCCGTCGAAGGTGAGCGGCTTCGTGACGACCTCTCCCCCGGAGAGCGGCGCGGCCGCGGAGACGAACCCATCGACACGGAGCACGTAGCGCCGGATGCTCACCGCAGTGCCTTCCCAGTAGCCCTCGGAGGCGTACAGCGACAGCTCGTTTGGCGCATCTGCCACGTCGGCCTTGGTCTCGATCAGTCCCCAGAAGGGGTAGTTGTCGCCGTAGACCCAGCTCTCCCGCTGCCGCGGCCCGGGTCGGATGAACGCCTCGGGCCAACGCTTGAAGGTCAGCCCGTCGCGACTGCTCATGAAGAGCGCATCGGTAATGGCGGTCGCGAACCGCGGGTGCCCCTTGGCGCGAGCCAGGCGCTCGTCTACGCCCGGCAGGTCGAGGATTGAGTCCAGCCAGCCCCGGTCGGTATACCGGGCGGGGAACCCGACGAAGAGATGGGGCGCCCGGTAGTAGGGCAGGATCTGGTTGGTGTACAGGTGCTCCTTGGGGGCCCCGGGGTATTCCAGCCACCGCGGCGCCGGGAAGTGAAGGAGGTCTTTGGAGGTCGCGGTCATGATGTCGCGGACGCCGTCCTTGAACCCCCGGTGGTACTCGCGGTACTCCTGTCGTACTGGATCCCAGAAGGCCAGGTTCTGGGAGTCGAAGGCGCCCTCCGTGACCAGCGGCTCCTTGCTCATGAGGCTGAAGTGAATGCCGTCGGCCGACTTGAGCGCGAACAGCCCGTGAGGCTTCTGCCCGACGATGAGCACCTTGTACTGCTCGTCAGCGGGGCAGTTGGGGTTCGCGTCTTTGAGCACGGCAGTATGGGCAGGGTCGCCGCCGATCTCCGTCACCGCTTCCGGCGTCAGGAGGATGTTGTTGGCCGTCGACCCCTTGAACTCGAACAAGCCCAACTCGGGTCGCCGCCAGTGAATCCCGTCGTCGCTCTCCGCATAGCACAGGTACCAAGGGTGGTCTTCCAGCGCCTGCGCCGGCTCGCCGCTGTGGCGGTAGTGAATCCCGTGGTAGTACATCCGGCACACGTCGCCGTCCCGGAAGACCGACTGGTAGCCGCAGGCGTTGCCTTCCCACGGGGCGTCGGTGCGGAACACGATCTCCCGGCGTTCCGGTTGGTGAAGCTGTAGGCGAGCGCCCCCACTCATCGACTCGATCAGGGAGTCGTCCACCAGCAGCTCAAGCCGCGAGCCGAGGGCAATGGGTTCCTGCGCAGAGAGTTGGGTAGTCATGAACAGAATCACCACCGTCAGCAGAGAGGGAATCCGGAAGCTGGACATTCAAGCACCTCGCGGGACAGGCCGGGCGCCGCCCGAATCGAGGCGTAGCGGCCGTCGCGACGGGGGGAAGTGTACCACCCGTCGTCGCCCCGCGCAACGGCGTCTCGACTTGACTCTTCCGGGGCTGCGGAGCACGCCCTCCCCGGGGCCCCGCCCTCGGCGCGGGTCTGCCGATCTCGCCGACCCCGAAATGCCACCGGGTATAATGGCATTCACTGTTGGAGGGTTGCGGAGAGTCCCTATGGCTGCGAGTACAACTGCCTGGATCGAGAGCGCCGCAGATGACTTCGACGTCGCGGAGGCCATGTTCGACTCGGGGCGCTGGTCGTACGTCGCGTTCATGTGCCACCAGTGCCTGGAGAAGCTGCTGAAGGCGGCCGTCTACGATTGCGCAGCCTCGATTCCCCCGCCAACGCACAACCTGGGCTCTCTGCTCAAGCTGACGGGGCTGCAGGTGCCGGCCAATATCCGCACCAGCGTGCTTCGGGTGAACCCCCACTACATGACTGCGCGCTACCCGGACGCCGCCGGCGGCCGGCCGGCAGACGCCTACGACAGGTCCCTGGCAGCCGAAGTACGCGCGGCGACAATCGAGGTTCGAGATTGGTTGGCAGAACACCTGAAATCGACTGGATGATCCAGGACTACATCCAAAGGCTGCAAGGCCGGCTGAACGTGGACCAAGTGCTGCTGTTCGGCTCGCGCGCAAGCGGAGACGGACTTCACCAGAGCGATGTGGACCTCGCGGTGATCTCGCGCGACTTCCAAGGGATGCCGTGGCCGCGGAGGCTGGAGTTGCTGTGGGGTCTTTGGGACTACAACGTTCCCGGCGAGTGTTTCGGCTATACCCCCGAGGAGTTCGACGCGCGCCAAGGCGAACTCGGCTTCGTGGGCGAGATCCATCGGCATGGCATACCGATTTCCACCGGCGCGTGACGCCCGGGGGGCGCGCTGCCGCCCGGGCTCTTCGCGAGCGCTACGCGTCCAGGGCCCAGCCGGGGCGGTACTTGCGTTTGAGCAGCTCGTTGCCTTCCGCGCTATTCGTCACGCGGCCGGTGGCGCCGTCGTAGTCGAGCTTCTTGCCGACTCGGTAGGCGACGAGCCCCAGGAGCATCTGCTCGATCAGCGTGCCGCCGTAGTCGAAGTCACACGAGGTCTTGAGGTCGCCCTTGCAGGCGTTGAGCCACTCCTGCTGGAAGCCACCCAAGGGCGGAATGAGCTGCTCCTGGGTCCGCGGCTTGTAGTAGGTCAGGTCGGCCTTGTCATTGTGGGGGATGAGCACGCGGGAGCCGAAGTCGGCAACAAGAGCGCCCTTGCTCCCCTCGAACACCGCCCCATGATCGATCCTCTTCAGGTCCACATACGACCTGGGTGACTCAGGCATGGCACCCCCCTGGTACCAGCCAACGGTGATTGCAGGGCGCCAGTTGTTGGCGGGGTGCTCGAACGTCGTCGTCAGCTCGACGGGCGTAACCTCCGGGTTGTACGTCTCGCCTTTACCTTCGGCCGACGTGGGCAGGCCGGCGTCGATGGCATTCCAGACGAGGTCCATCGTGTGGCTGCCCATGTCGCCAACTTGGCCGCTGCCGAAATCCCAGTACATGTTCCAGTTCAGGCAGTTCATGCCAGGCTGACCGGCGAAGTAGCCCGGGTTGTAGGGGTGCTCCGGCGAGGGGCCGAGCCACAAGTCGAAGTGGAGGGTGCTCGGCGGTTCGCCTTCGGCCGGCAGGTACCCGGGACGGCGGAGCTGCCGGTCACCCCAGGCGCAGGCGGACTCAAGGTCGCCGATGGCTCCGTCGCGAATCAGCTCCCGGACGCGGTTGAAGTTCTCGATGGCGTGGCGCTGCGTGCCGACCTGAGTGGCCAGCTTGCCCTTGTTCTTGAGGTGCGTCGCCCGGACCACGCGCGCTTCCTCGACGCTGTTGGCCAACGGCTTCTCGCAGTAGACGTGGAGCCCGCGATTCATCGCCCAGTTGGCGACGAAGGCGTGGGTGTGGTCCAGCGTGCAACAGACTACGGCGTCGATATCCTTCTGCTCCAGGCACTTGCGCCAGTCGACGTAGTGCTTGGCCTTCGGGAACTTCTCCGCGGCCAGGGCCAAGTGGTTCTCATCGACATCGCACAGCGCCACCACGTTTTGGGTCGCGAGCGCACCGTGGTGCGCCAGGGCTCGGCCCCAGACGCCGATCAGGGCGATGTTGAGCTTGTTGCTCGGGGCGTCTTCCCCTCTCAGTGTGCTGGCGGGGAGAAAGAGTAGCCCGGTTCCGGTAACTGCTGTGGACTTGAGAAACTGGCGTCGCTGCATGGTGCTGCTCTCCTTTTGGCTGTGGGCCCTGCACTTCGTCGTCTGCCCGGCCCTACAATCATGGCACGTTTTCGGCGATTCCGCAAAGGCGGCTCCGTGAAAAGCGGGAGGATCAGTGCCATGCTCTGGAGGGTATTATCGTCGCTGCTCCTGACACTGCCGGCGTGTGTTGCCGTAGCCGTGCCGCCGACGGTTACGCTGACCGACGAGGCGGTCGTTCTCACCCACGGCGATCAGTCTCTGTCCGCCGACCTGAACAACGGAACGCTGACGCTCAAGACTCCCTACCGTGACTACACACTGACAGGCTCCTTCATGGAGAGCAGCGGCTGGGCGGCGCCGTCGCAGGCCCTTGAGCGGCCGGTGGTCCGTGAGCAGGCGGACTCCATTCATGTGCGGATCACCTACCCGCTCGTCGGAGAGCGCCAAGTGGTTCTGGACTTGGAGGTCTCCGGCGACCTGCCAGCCTTCTTCGTGACCAGTCGTCTGGAACCCGAACGCCTGGGACGTCTCTCGGCCTGCAGACGAAGCACGAGGGCGGTGTCGAGCACTTTGCCGAGCTGCGGCTTGACCTGGTAGGCAGGCTGCCCGCGCAGGCCCAGCTTGGTGACAACGTTCTCGATGAAGCTGTTGTCGGGCGCACCATTCATGGCCCCCCACACGGCGGCATAGCGCAGGTTGAGCTTCTGCCCGGCGTGGAGGGGCTCGTTGGCCGGATAGCGCTCCAGGAACAAGCTGCTGCGTGGCGGGTCGCCAGGTCCGCAAACGGCGTAATAGCCCAGGTTGGGTGACAGTGGCACCACCGCACGACTGCCGCCGAAGGGGCCGAGCTGGGCGACGTACTCGACGTCGTCGGCCGGGCCGGCGACCCAGTTCAGGCGCGGCTTCATGGCGAGGACGTAAGGGGTCGCCTGCTTGCGCGAGACCAGCACGGTCTCGGCTTCGGTGAGCCACGGCGGCTGGAACACCAGGAACTTGCCGTAGCCGGCCGGAATGTCGCGGAACACTTCCAGCTCCTGATCCACCAGATACAGCGAAGTGCCTTCGGCCCAAGGCGTGTACTGGGTGATCGTGACCTTGCCGCGCAAGGTATCTTGCAGGTCGGCCGGCAGCGCCTGATCGTTGTGGTTCCAGTTGGCGCTGGCTGCCTCCGGGTAGAAGCGATCCAGCCCCAGTTCCCACACGCTGCCGAAGCGGCTGACCTGCCGCAGGCGTTGGTCGACGGCGTAGCGCTGCGTCTGGGGCAAGTTCTCCACCCGCGGCAGCACAACCATGCCCCCTGCCTGCCGGTCCACGTAGTTCTCCAGACCGCGAACCGCGAAGAACTTCCCAGCCAGGAACTTGCCGCTGAAGTACGTGTTGAGGTTGTCGGTGCAGCGCACCAACTGGTATTCCTGCACATGGGTGTTGCGGGAGGAGCTAAGGGCCCGACCGCCGTCCGCGTCCGTGACCTGCAGCACGAAGTCATGCCCTTGGTCGCGCCAGGCATCGAGGGTGAGGTCGGCTTCGCGCTTGCCCTGAAGCAGGAAGCGGTGGAAGTGCCGGCCCTTGTCGGTGATGCTGATCTCCTGCAAGCCGCGGTCGGAGCTGGCGCGCACGTGCAGCCGCATGCGGTCGCCGCCCGGAATCGCCAGGTCCGAAGTGCCGAAGTTGTGGACGGTGAAGTCCTCGAGCTGCGGCCCGTTGCTGACGAAGGTGTTCCACTGGAAGTAGTAGCTGCCTTTGTACTCGCCTCCGTAGTGGCCCGAGACGCTGTTCAGCACGTCCGGCAGTTCTGGCCACTGGCAGTAGGTCTGCGCGCCCGTCTTCGCTGCCGCGTGAACCTCGGCCACCGATCCCACCAGATGCACCGCTGTGGCGAACAGCCTGAAGTCATCGCCGCACACTCGCGTGTAGGTCTCGGTGGCGTCGTCGGCCAGTTGCCCGCCTTGGTAGGTGAAGACCGCCATCCCCTTGTAGTTGCCCTGCAGCCAGGCCGGCTTGGGGTTCTTGTTGGGTTGGAGGAGGATCACCGGCGGGTACTGGCAGCCGCGGAACGGGTAGTTGTTGCGGCTGATGATCCGCTTGTCTCTGTCCGCCCACCAGTCGTCCTTCGGTCAGAACAGGTTGCGGCCGAAGGTCAGCATCAGCGCGCCGGTGGCAGTCTCGTAGGTGAAGCCGGCGAACACCTGGAACCGCTCGCCCGACTGCTCCTGGCACAGCCTCGCAAGTCGCTCGAGCTTCCCGGGCGTGAGCTTCGCCAGTTCCTCGCCAAAGGCAGCGAAGTCGTAGCCGGCTTCCTTGGCGGCGGCGATCATCTGCTCGGGCGAGTCCGCACCGGAGGAGAGGCTGCTGCGCATCCCCAGCAGACCGCGGTAGGTGTTGGGCACGCGCCGCGGCGGGAGTTGTACGCTATCCCAGTCGATGGCGTACAGGCCCGGCTGCTTGTTTTCCGCTTGTGCGGGCGGCGGCTTGAAGCCACCGAACGTGCCCGTGGAGGGCGCCGCCAGCCACGCCAGCAGGTTCTTCACCAGCGCCTCGCCGTCCGACGGATGCTGCCCGTCGAACCCGCGCGACATGACGCGCCCACCGCCTCAGAAGGGGTGGTAGCCGTCGATGAGATAGGCGCTCGGCACGCTGGGTCAGAGGACCAGCCGGCCCTTGCCGCTCTCTCGCGCCGCCAGCAGCGGCGGCGCCGAGGTATACGTCCCCGGGCGTTCCGTCTTTGTGTCGGTGCCCAGCTCCGAAGTACCCAGTGGGAGGGTGTAGCTGTAGGCCGACGCCGACCCCTTCACCAACACCTGCCAGTCCGCTCCCACTTGCACCGGGTGGGCGTAGTAGCACCAGGCGGTCGAGGTTGGATACGCCAGACCGCCGCCGCCGGCAGTCAGCGCCTGCTGGACGACGTTGCCCGTCCAGGCGAGGTCGCTGGGGCTCTGCTGGGTGGGCTTGCCGATCCGCAGCCCGGCTTCCTTCTCGCCCACTTGTTCCAACAGCACCTTGCCGGCGAGCGGTTCCAGGAAGCGGTTCATCTCCTCAATGTCGCGCCCCAGCGCCCACATGCCGTACTCAGTGCACCCGGTCAGCAGCAGCCCGCCACCCTCAGCGACGTACTGCCGCAGCAGGTCCAGCCCCCTGCGGATGCCGGCGGTGAGCGCGGGGTTCGCCTCAGCGGTGGGGACGTCCAGCAGCACGACGGCGTTGAACTGCCGCAGGAACTCCGGCGTGAGCTTCGTGGAGAAGCAGTCGGCAAACCACCCGTAGCCCCCCTGCTGCAAGCGGCCCTGGAGCTGCTCATCGGGCACCAGCGGACGCAAGCTGTACGGGTCCGGGTTGCCCGGCGGACGCTCCACCGGATTGCCGCCCAAGAACAGGAGGACGGGCTTGTCGGCTCCCGTCTGTTGGGAGTGCAAGCCGGCCGCCGAGCCGCTCAGCAGTGCCGCTATGAGGAGACCCCGAAGTGGTGTTGGCATGGGTGTGCCTTTCCTCCCAGAAAACAAGTGATTTCCTGCGGACAGCCGCTCGGGCTCTACGCGGCGCCCTCCCTGCCGTTGGGACACAGCACGGCTTTGACGACACGACCGGCGGCGACATCGTCGAGGGCTTGGTTCGCCTCTTCCAGCTCGTAGTACCGGCTGATCATGTCGGTCCACGGGAACGCGTCGCGGAAGCGCGCCAGGGCGTTGAGCGACTTGTGCAGGTGCGAGAAGTCGATGCCCCAGGTCGCGCGCACGTCGAGGTGTTTGCGGTTGAGGTCCAAGTGCGGGTTCAGCTCGATGGAGCCGGCGTCGGTGTATTGGCCGACGACGACGTAGACACCGGCGTCGCGGGTGAGACGCATGCCTTCGGGCACGGCTGCGGGGTTGCCGGTCGCCTCGATCGTGAGGTCCGCGCCGCGACCGTCGGTCAGGTCGGCGATGGCGGAGGCGCGCTCGGCGGCGGTCGTCTGTTCGACATCGATCACCTGATCTGCGCCGAGCTTCCAGGCGAGATCCAAGCGCGCCTGCGGCGCGCCAATGACGATGACCTGTTGCGCACCGGAGAGCCGCGAAAGCGCACACGCCGTCAGGCCGACGGGGCCGGAGCCTTGGACCAGCACGGTGTCGCCCAGCCCGACCTGCCCGCGCTCAACGGCGTGGAACGCCGTCGGCAAGGCGCACCCGCCAGCGATGGCGAGTTCGGGCGATAGCCCTTCCGGCAGTCGCAGGATCTTCACGCCCGGCTTGAGGTAGACGACTTCGCTCCACCCGCCCAACAACCCGTCCTCTGCGCCGTAGGTGATGCCGTAGACCTTCCGCGCCGGGCACCGGGTCGTCGCCTTTGCCACCAGACAGAACCAGCAGTGGTTGCAGGGTTCGTGGACGTCGAGGAAGGTGACGGTGTCGCCCTCATGCACCGGCTTGCCGAAGGCATCCGTGACCGGGCCGTTCATGGTCTCCAGTGTGCCGACGTTGAGGTGCCCGGGAATGAGCGGGTACGGCGCGCTTGCGAGCTGTCCGTGCAACAGGTGCACGTCGGTTCCGCAGACCTCCGAGTAGGTGGTTCGCAGCAGTGCCGCGCCAAGCTCCAGGGCGGGATCGGAGAAGGTGCGGACTTCGACAGGTTGGTCAGGGGCGGGGATAACAGCGGCTCGGACGGACACGGGTCACCCTTTCGGCCCGTCGGTCTCGTAGAGCGGCCGTTCGT
>PEVN01000131.1 GCA_002779825.1 Armatimonadetes bacterium CG06_land_8_20_14_3_00_66_21
TTCGCAGCCGTTCGAGGTGCTGGAGAACGTAGCTCGGGTAGAGCCGCTCGCCCTGCATGGCGGTCTTCTCCAAGTCGCCGCCGGCATTGAGCTTCCTCCCGCGGTCCCCGCCTGGGTTGGACTGGTAGCTCCAGTCGGCTTCGTCGGACCAGTGGACGCGCGTTGCGTCGGGCGTCCCGTACCGCGAGGGTCCCATCGGGAAGGAGAAGCGAATCCCGCCGTAGCTGCCGTAATCCGTTGTGGCGCCGACCAGACCGAGGCGGTGATGGCCGAACCAGCGATCCAGCGCAAGCTCCGTTCCGCGATCCCCGCCCAGGAATCGCCCGTACTTGACACTGGCGGTGAGGTCGAGGTTCGGAACGCGATACCGGAAGTCTGTTAGCACTGACTTGTGCCCCAAGTCGCCGAGGCTCTCGCCCAAGGCGTTGCCATGGAGGCCAAGGGTGAGGCGGTCGTCAGAGAGCACGTGCAGCACCTCGCCCGACGCTCCGTAGGTTTCCGTGCCCAAATAGCCGACGGCCCCCTGCAAGAACGTGCTGTCGCCCACTCGGCGCACCTGCCGCAGCAGGGCCCGATTGAGGTGCAGGCGGTCCCGGTCCGCCAGGCGGTTGAACTCGTTCCAGACTGTCTGACCGAGCTGGAGCTCCCCGGTGGTTCCCCGATCGAGCAGCGTAACTGACTCAGCGGTCAGGAGACCCCTTGTCCGCACGTAGTCCGCCGGGCTGCCGAGGTCGTACTCGAGCCGCGGCCGCACACTGACGTCGGTCCGCAAGTAGCTGGGGTTCGCTGCCGAGGTCAACGAACCCAGCAAAGCCGCGCCACCCGACAGCGCCACAGCGCCGCCTGGCGGGGCCACAGCGACCTCGATTCTGCTGCCGTACATGTCGGCTGAGACTTGGCGGTTCAGGAATTTCAGGTAGTCGTCGGTCCGCGTGGTGAGGCAGGTGACGGGAACGTCGCGCGACTTGACGGTCAGGCACACGTTGCGCACGTTGGCCGGGCTGTCCATGATCGCGTGGTACAGCGCCTCGGAGAGTCCGGCGAGCGGGGTGCGCGGCCGTGACCGGTCCGCATAGGCAACGAAGACGGTGAGACCTGGAAACCGCTCGCGAAGGGAGTCCCGCACTTCAACCGTGACATCCTCGAAGTCGGCCGCAGTCAGCGCGCCCGCAATCGCCCGGACCACCGAACCGAAGTCGCCCGACTCGGCAGTGGGTCGCACGTATTCGTCGCCCCCGCCGGGCCAATCGGGCTCGTCACGGCTTCCCAGCGACGCCGTGTAGTTGAGTCCGAACCGGAGGTGCTCCATGCCGAGGAAGTGGGCATCGACATTGAGGCTGTCCGTCAGTCGCCAGCGCAGACCGGAGTTGATCTGGTCGGTATCCCACTCCGTCATCAGCGACGCCTGAGGCGTCACGCGAACCTCCGCCCCTCCGAAGACACCGCCGAGCCGCTCCCGACCATACCCCAGGTGCAGTCGGGCCGTGCCGAACTGCTTGGTGCCGACCACGTAGGCGGCCCGGGTGATCTGGTTGCCGGCGACGTCGTCCATGCCCAGCGCTACAGCAGGCTGGCGCGCCCCCTCCGTCAGCGCCTGGACTTTGACGTTGGCGGATCGGTCCAGCTTGTCGAATTCCCGGTCGCCCGGCAGAATGTCGCGTTTCGTGAACCGGCCGGTGATCTCGAGTCGGGGCAGGAACCCCACGTTGAGGTAGTGCACGCCGAGTTTGCCCTCGCTGCGGGTCACCGTGTTGTAGCCTTGGGTCTGGGTGTAGCCGACTGTGACCTTCCCGTCTCCTGCGGTCTCCGCAACCGGCACGTTGATCAGCCCGCTGGAGCCTTGCGCTCCGGAAGCTGGCCAGAAGCGCTCCATCGCGTGCTGCTCGAAGTCGCGCTGATTGACTTCACGCATCCCACTCGACTTTTCGCCCTCCGGGGCGGCGGTGCACTCGACCGTGTCCCCTACGGTCACCGTGGGCTCGGCGTTGTCTGCCTGCTCGCCCAGCACGCGGGCAGTGGCGGAGTGCTGTGTTGCCGCCGTCACTACCACCGCCACGGCTTCCGTACCCCCCCGGGCGACACTCCCCAACATGCCCCGGCGCACGCCTTGGCCCTCGCCGCGCGAGAGTTCAAGCTGGTCGCCTTGAACACGGACAACCACGGCACTGACGGCACTGACGGTACCAGCCCGGCGCCCGTCCGCAGGCTCCTGATCGGGGGGGTGCGATACACGGGTGGGCGCCACTGCTGCGATCGGACTTGTGGAAATGGTGTCGCCCACCACGACCGACTGCTCGCCGCCGGTCGAGAGCAGGGAAGCAACCGCGGTGGTCGGCTCGGCCCGGATCACTTTCAGTCGCGCCGCTCGGGCGGGGTCGGCGAGGTGCAGGATTCGGCCAGGGGAGAGCCCATCGTCGGTGCCAAGGGAGACGACGCACTCACCCCGGGTCACTCGCAGAACAACCCCGCGAGCACGCGGCGCTGTCCCACTGGGCTCGGAGGCCCCGCAGACCGCAATCAGCCCGGCAACACACGCAGCAGAGAGGAACGGTAGCGTGTTGAGTCTCATGGTCGGTTCCCCAACAAACGGCTCGTGATTACGGCAGTAGCAGCGGACGCTCACGACTTCCGATACGGCTCTACTTCACATGCCTCAAGGCTGGCAGACACCGCTTGGTTCATGATGTCCAACGACACGATTAGCCGCTGTTTCTTGCGCTGTTTCTCGACCAGAATCCCCGTCGCTCCCTTCAGCGGCCCCGCCACAACCTCCACGTACTGGCCTTCCTTGAGGTACTCGTAGGGGTCCAGGTCCGTTCCACTGCCGACCAGCACCCGCAGCGACTCCACTTGATCGCGAGGTACGGGTGTGGGCCCACCTTCGTGACCCAGACCCAGAATGCTGCAGATGCCCGGCGTCTTCCGGATTGCGGCGTGATGTTCGGGCAGGAGGAGCGTCTCGACGAACAGGTACCCAGGGAACAGCGGCTTCTGGTAGAGCTTCCGCCGATCTCTGCGGCGGCTCTTCACCTCGACGGTCGGCAGGAACACCGTGAAGTCCTTCTGCGCGAGAGACTGCTCCACCATCTTTTCGTGGCGGCTTCGGGTGTGCAGCGCGTACCATTCCAGTGTGGGGCTTAGCG
>PEVN01000123.1 GCA_002779825.1 Armatimonadetes bacterium CG06_land_8_20_14_3_00_66_21
GTGGCGACAAGCTGTTCCAGGTTGCTGGCATCGAACTTGGCGCCGGGGAGAGCGAGGACTGCTTCGCCGGTGTACACCAGCGAAGCCAACACGACAATTAGCCAATCCGGCTCCAGTCGGTATCGCTCCGGCGCGAAATACTCGACGCCCCTGTCTTCCTGAACCAACTCGGCGCGGTTGACGACCTGCCCCTGGCCCTTCTTCTTGAGGCACTCCAGCACCTGCCGAGCGTAGGGCGAGCCGGCGGGAACCACCTTGTCGCCGTCCAAGAGCGCCAGCCCGTCCAGCACCGCGACGCCCTGCTGTGTCCGCGTCCTCCCCGCGAGGCTCTGCAGGGCCGCCTCGGCGGCTTGCCGGCGGCTGTCGCTGGTGATCAGCACGCTGAAGCGCGGGTACTCCGGCGCCTGGTCCTGGAAATGGGGGGCCAGCGCAACGCCGGCGACTTGGTTGATCAAGTCGCGAACGTTGGCCCGGCCCCCGCTCGGCGAGCTTCCCTTCAGCCACTCCGCGAGCGGCTTGCTCTTGCCCTGACAGGTCCCCTCGAAGCCGGTCGTGAGGTGCTCGCTCAGCCATTTGGCAAGATCCCGCAGGAAGTCCTCGCCCTTCGACTGGTACGTTGTCTTCGCGTGCCCCGAGGCGGTAGCGGCCAGCTCCGCGGCTGCGGCAAAGCTGGCGAGTGCCGTTCGGAACCCGTCGTCGGTCTCCTTCAGGCGGAACAGCACCTCGTCGGCCTTCTTCTCATCCTTGTACTTGGGCGGCTCGTGGGGCTGCAGGAAGTACACGTAGAAGTCGCGCGGAGGCACGGCGGTTGAGCGCTCGTTGGGTGAGCCGAAGAACAGGTAGCCCCGGCGCGTCACGTTGCGGTCGGCCCACTCCAGCTCATGCTCCCAGATGTTGTAGCCGGTGACGTACGTCTCGTCCGTGCACTCCATCACCCGCTTGAGGGTTTCGAAGTAGTAGCGATTCAGGAGAGAAGCATCGAGGGTCTCCGCACGCCGCTCGATGAGCGCGTCGTAGTCCTCCGTCTTCTTGAGGTCGAGGTAGTGCTGGCCATTGTCCGCGTTTGCCGAAAGGAACTGCCCGCTGACGGTCTTCAGGATCTCCCGGAGCACGGTCTCGACCAGGGTGAGCAGGTCGTCTGCCGGCTCGCCTCCCAGGTCCCCGATTCCCGGCTGGTACAAGCACAGGGCGTCCCGCAGCTCCTCGGCGGTAGCCCCGAGCGGGGCGTGGACATCGCCGGTCGTCAACCGGTGAACAGAGAGTCCGTGGATGACCCGGATCGCCAGGTCCTTGTACGCCGGTCGGGTGAACGCCTGCAGGACGCGCGCCTCGAGCACCTGGCTGCAGTCGGCAACCGCTTTGATGTCGGGAATGGTTCGGAAGGCGGGGTTCTCCCGAAGGGTGTTCCAGTAGGAGTCGTAGGCGATCAGCCCGGGGTGGTCGGCCGGCACGTCGGTGTCGAGCAGACGCTTCATGGCGTTCGACAGCGTCTTCAGGACTTCGCGCTTCTCGACGGCCGCCACTCGCTCGAAGGTATCCACGTAGTCCGGGTGCACGGGGAACATGCCGACGAACTCGTCCATCCGCTCGTTCATGTGCCCGTAGAATCTGGCGAACGGCGTCAGGTACTCGCGGATGCGCGTCTGCTGTTCCCCGGTCTTCTTCAGCAGCCGCTGGGACACGACGAACTTCACGTCGCGGCGGGCGATTTGGATCTGCTCGAACCGGTCCTTCACCCGGCGGAGGGTGTCGGCGACGAACTGCAACCGCGGACTGTCGAAGATCGCTTCCTGCACCCCCGCGACGAAGCGGAAGCGGAGGTCCTTACAGACTTCGCCCACCTCGCGGAGGAAGTTGAGGTCGAGAATCAGCGGCTGATCGGTGCGGCTCTTCAGATAGTCCAGCAACTCGTCCACCACGAGTAGCAGCCCCTGGTCGGGGTGCTTCTCATGGAAGGCCGACATCATCTCTTCGAAGGCGCTCTTGTTCTCATGCCTTTCACCGGCTGCCGGGAAGGTGTAGTCGACACCCATCTCGGCGAGGTGCTCTTCGAGTACCGAGACCACGATCTCCCGCAACCCCATCGTCGTCCCGCCGATCTCTGTGCGGATCACTTTGAACCTGCCGGCAATCGCTGTCGCCGCCTCGGCGACACCGGCATGGGTGAGCGCTTCGGCAAGCGCGGCATTCTCAGCCACGGCGGAAAGAACCGACAGCAGGTGGGACTTGCCCGTGCCGTAGTTGCCCACGACAAGCAGCCCTCGGTTGTCCGCAGGGGCGTCGAACTGCAGGTGGGTGAAGGCGACCTTGGTCAGGCGTTCCGCCATTTCGTCAGAGAGGACGTAGGTTGAGACGAGACGCTTGGCTTCGGCCGCTTTGCCGGCATCGCGAAGCTGAACCACGCTCTCGATGGGGTCGAACTGGACCAGGTCACGGTATCTCATTGGGCGTTCCTTTACGGCCTCGGCGGGCCGTCAGCGCGCTGAGTCGGCAGTCACGTACAGCACGTCGGTTAGCTCGCAGCGCCGGTACTCGGCGTGGCCCGGCTCTGCGTAGGTCACGCACCCCTCCTGCTCCGTACCGTTCCACGCCGCCACGATGGTCCTGTTCCGCGACAGCTTCTGCAGCAGCCAAAGCGGGCGCTGCTGGAGCGATACGTCAAACAGAAGCTCGGTGTTGTCGAGCAACACCACGTCTCCGGGAGCGCCCGCCACGATCTCACCAAGCAGACGCCCCACGCGCAGAGCTCGCTGCTTCTCGGTCAGGTCCAGCAGCCGTCTCGATAGCTCCAAGTTCACGTTGACCAGCGACGCACCCGTGCGCTCCGCCACTGCCTGAAGCGCCGGGGTCTTGCCGGAGCCGGAAGGGGCGACGACGAGGACCAAGCGGTAGTACAGCTCGGGAGCCTGTCCGATCCGGCGGCTGATCTCGTCCGAAAGCGACCCGATCATTGCGTCTCTCCACCTGCTGGTCCCGGCGGCACACCGGTCATTGGGGAACGGAGGCATTCTACCCGAGCCGGAGGCGCCCTGCGACGCCGGACCAAGGGGGAGGTCGCAGACCCGGCGCTTCGGGCACTTCTCGCGTGTTCAA
>PEVN01000223.1 GCA_002779825.1 Armatimonadetes bacterium CG06_land_8_20_14_3_00_66_21
GGCTTTGGGAGAAGTCGGCGTTCTGAAGGAGACCGTCGGCGGAGGCCGAAGCGGCCAGCACCAGCGACAACAGGATGCAGGGCAGAGAGTGGCATTGTGTGCTCATGGAAAGAAACCTCCTCAGCGCGTCTTCCTGAGGTGTACTGTTTGACGCGGGGACGAGCGACGCCTTCTTTGGGCAGGACATCCGTGCCTGCCGCCGAATCGTAGCGCGAGATGGCATCTCGCGCCACCGCGTCCGTCCGTAGGAGTTCACCCACATGCCTAAACCGCCAGTCACCGCAGTCATCATCGGATGTGGACACCGAGGCGTCGGCTACGGCCGCTACAGCCTGATGCACCCCGACGAGCTGAAAGTCGTTGCCGTCGCAGACCCCGACCCGATCCGCCGTGGACGCACCGGAGACCTGTTTGCCGTGCCGCCGGAACGGCGCTTCGACACCGCGCAGGAGTTGGCGCAACAGCCGCAGCTCGCCGACGCCGCGATCAACGGCACGATGGACCGCGATCATGTGCCGACCACTCTGCCGCTCCTCGACGCCGGGTACGACGTGCTCCTGGAGAAGCCGATCTGTTCCACAAAGGAGGAGCTGTTGCTGCTCCTCGGCAAAGTGCGCGAGACGGGCCGGAAGCTCATGATCGGCCACGTGCTCCGGCACGCGCCGTTCTACGTCGCGATCAAGCGGCGTCTACTCGACGGCGAGATCGGTGAGCTGATGACCATCCACTCGGAAGAAGCTGTCAGCTACCACCACGCCGCCGCCGCGTTCATCCGCGGCCGCTGGAGCCGACGCGACGACTCGAACCCGATGCTGTTGGCGAAGTGCTGCCACGATCTCGACCTGATCGCCTGGTACAAGAGCGGCATCCGCCCGACGCAGGTGTCGAGCATGGGCAGCCGGATGTACTTCCGCGAAGAGCGGGCGCCAGAGGGAGCGGGCACGCGCTGCCTGGTCGACTGCCGGATCGAGGAGAGCTGCCCGTACTCGGCGCGCAAAAACTACCTGGAGCAGAAGCTGTGGGGACCCTACTGTTGGGAAGCCATCGAGCACTTGGGCAATGCAACAGCGGAAGACAAGGTCGAGTCGCTGAAGACCGACAACCCCCACGGCCGCTGCGTCTGGCGCTGCGACAACGACGTGGTCGACCACCAGTCGGCAATGATCGAGTTCGAGGACGGCTGCGTGACCACCCACGACATGATCTGCGGCACAGCTCGCCCCGGCCGCACCGTGCACCTCCTCGGCACGACGGGCGAGATCGAGGGCTTCATGGAAGACGGCAAGCTCGTCGTCCGCCACCCCGATGCCCGAGCCGGGCACGAGTACTCGGAGGAGAAGATCGAGCTGTCGCTGACCGGCGACGGTCACGGCGGCGGCGACACCAGGCTCGTGGAGGACTTCATCCACACAGTCCGCGGCGAGCCCGCCTCAATCTCGACCACGAGCATCGAGGATTCAGTCTACGGGCACCTGATTGCGTTTGCGGCGGACGAGGGGATGGTGGGGAGGAGGGTCGCGCAGGTCACCGATCTGGAGACCCGTTAGCTCGCCGTTGGGGACGATGCAGGGCGGCTACCGGGAGAACTGGCGATCAAACTCGTCGTGTGGGCCGATCCAGATCCACACCATCTCATCCCCGTCCCGGACACCCACGGCACGGTAGTCGCGAGTGACGCGAACTGACCAGAAACCGGGGCCGCGAATCAAGCGCTCAAGTGAAAGGCTGGGGTGGGCCGGGCTATCCTGGAACAGCCGGAACGCTTTGCGGGCAGCTTCCCTGATGTGCGCGGGCAGCCGCCGATGGCAGTCCCAGAAGCTCGGAACCGTCCGTGACTTCATAGGTCATCGGGGTTGAGTGGTTCGCTCTTACCGGCGCGGTGCAGAGCCAAAGCTTCGTCCGCGAGCCGCGACAGCTCAGGCGACGGCGTGGGGTCGTTGATGATCCGGTCCCACGGATCGACCTCCCGCGCCGGCAGGACCAGCAGTCCCTCCAGCGGCCCGTCACCGTTCGAGTCCACCGGGTCCAGCAGCGTAACTTGTCCATTCTCATATCGGGCGCGTACCGCAATCATGTTCGTGAGGGTAGCACCGGCGCCTCGCCGCGTCAAGCCGCTACTTCCCCATCTTCTTCAGGTTCTCGAAGCACATGCGGATGGCGTCGAACGGCGTCTTGCCGTCGGGGTAGCTCTCCTGTTCGACGATGTACCACTCGGTGCCGCCGACGGTCTCGCAAGCGTCGAACAGCTCGGTCCACTTCACCGTGCCCTCGCCGATGACGCCGCGTTCCTTGCCGTGTTCCTTCAGGTGAATCGTCTTCGTCTGACCGGAATACTTGCGGATGTACGCGATCGGGTCGCCGCCGCCACCGAGGCAGTTGCCGGTGTCCACCTGCATGATGACCTCGGGGCCGGCGTTGTCGAAGAGCAGCTCCCAGGGGATCTTGTCTTCGACCTTGTGGAACTCGTGGGAGTGGTTGTGGTAGCCCACGCGGACCCCAAGCTCCTTCGCCTTCTCAGCAATCTCGGCGAACTTCTTCCCGCAGTCGATCCAGCTCTGGGCGGTCTGGCCGGTGGGAATGCCGCCGGGCACGACGAGGTTCCTGTTCCCCATCGTGAGGTTGAACTCGGCCGTCTTCTTCAGTTCGTCGCCCTGGATGCTGCCCCACCCCGTGTGGGTGCCGCAGCATTTCAGCCCGTTGGCGTCCAGCAGCTTCGCCAACTCATTGGCCGGCTTCCCGAAGTAGCCGGCGAACTCGACGCCTTCGTAGCCGATCTTGCCGACCTGCTCAAGCACTTCGACTGGGTCCTGCACTTGCCGCACCGAGTAAAGCTGGACGGCGATTGGGATACGCTTCTTCTTGGTCTCGGCTGCCACGCTGGCGCCGGCGACGGTGGCTACGGCGCCGGCTGCGCTGAGCTTCAGGAAGTCTCTTCGATTGGGAATGTTCATGTGGGTCTCCTTTGCGCGTGCGACCTCCCCTGTCCGGCTTGTCCGGCAGGAGGGGCATGAGGCGTTCTCAGTTCGCGAGCACCTGCTGGGCGACTTTGGCGAACCGCTTCACGATGCTGTTGTGTCGCCACCAGCGCTGGTCGATGAGGTAGCTCTCGGCGC
>PEVN01000494.1 GCA_002779825.1 Armatimonadetes bacterium CG06_land_8_20_14_3_00_66_21
AGTCGTCGGCGCTGCCAAAGTCGGCCAGCGTGACGTTCCCTGCGGCGTCGTACGGCCCTGCCGACAGCAGCGCCTCAAGGCGTAACTGCACCGGCTGCGGGGCGAAGCGGTTGGTCACCTTCCACGCATCGCTCCAGCCGTCAAGCCCGGCGACCTTGTGTCGCGCATACTCGCCGGGCCGGAACTGCCACTCGCCGCTATCGCCCTGGAACAGCGCAAACTCGGCGCCGGGAACACGCACCTGCTCCTTAACGGCGTCGCTGAAGTAGTTGGCATGCCGCAGGCACTCATACCGCCGGGTGATCGCCGCCAGCCGCGGCAGCACGGGGATCTTGTTGACGTTGTTGGGGTCGATCCCCATGACGGAGAAGCCGGTGTCGGTGGCCAGCGCCTTGCCGCACAGGTACTCGATGTCGTCGGGGAACGTCGGCTCGCCGTAGGCTCCCTGCCACGTCTTGAACGACCACCAACCGAGGTGACCGGGCAGGAACTGGCGCTTGAGCCCTTCGTTCGCCTGACAGTGAACGTCGATGAACTTCTTGTGGCTGCGGGTCGGGTGGTCCCACGCGCCCATGCGTGACCGGACGTACCACAGGTGATGGTGGAAGGTGCTCATCTCCATGATGGCAGGCTTCTTCAGCCGCTTCCAGATCTCCCAGGTGAACTTCGACTCGTAGTGCCAGGAGTTCTCCCGGCCCGCCACCGTGTCGCCGCCGTCCAGCGCATCCAGGTAGATCATGTCGAACCCAGCTTCGTTGTACAGCTCCGCCGTCTTCGCGGCTGCCTCCGTGTACAGCGTTGAGTCGCCATCCGGGCAGAACAGGCCGAAGCACTCGCGCAGGTGATGCACCTTGGCGCCCTGCTTGTGCGCGGATACAACCGTCCCGCACGCGCCGCGGGTGCACTGGGTGAAGGCGTAGGGCGCCTCCTTCGATAGACCGGCGTAGGTGATCAGTTCGTCGTCGATCTGGAGTGTGACGCTGTTGCGGACGAAGAAGCCGGTGGTGGTGGACATGTCCTTGGTCGACTCCGAGACCGGAACGTCCTTCGCATCGGCGGCCAGGTCAGCAGCCAGTGTGAAGGTTGCGTCCTTGCCCAGCCGCGGATCGGGTACCGGCGTGACCCACGGGCACGACTTGCTCATGAACATGGCGTAGGTGTGCAGCCCGGCGAGGATGCCGGCGGCGTGGAGCCGATCGATCACCGCCTTCATGCTGGCGGCGCCGTTGGGGTAGGTGGTCGGGTTCGGCAGGCAGTCGCCGAACCGAAATGAGCCGCCACCGTGGAAGTCGATCTGCGTGATGCCCAGCGTCTGCGCCAGCGCGATCCACGCGTCCACCTTGTCCTCGGACAGGTCGCCGAAGTTGAACAGGTACGACCCGTTGTTGTCCTTTCCGTCCAGCGCCCAGGGCCCGCCGATGGGCGAGTGCGGCAGCTCCGGCGCCGCCGTCACGGCTTCCTGCATTACCTTGCGCAGTTCTGTCTGCGGACAACCGATCAGCGCCCCCTGCGCGCCGGCAAACCCGAACCGCGGATAGCAGGTCGCCGTCAACCGGCTCGTCGCCTGCGGAATGCCGTTCACCTGCGTCTGCAGGTTGAGCGCCAACGCACTGGCGGCGAACGGCTCTGCCAAAGCGCCCTTCAGCGTCAGACGGACGTCGACGAAGGTGAACTGGCTGACCGACTCATCGCTGACCGACACGACCTCCACGACGAAGTAGCGCTTCGCCGCCGTCACCTTCAGCACCGCCGACACTCCGGCCGCGCCGAACTCCAGCGTCAGTCGCCTGTCGGCGAACGAGGCCTTCGCCGCCGGGTACTCCTTGCCGGCTTTGGTCACCCGCGCGAACGGGGACTTCCCCGGTTCCGCGCAGTAGTCCGTCCCGGACTGCCGGTCGGCGAACTGCAGGTTCTGTCCGTCGGCGCCCACCGCGAGCGTCGCGTAGTCGTTCTCGACAACCAGGGCGGTCTCCGGTTGGGCGAACGCCGTCTGTGCGAAGTGGAGCCCGGCGCAGAATACGGTCAGAGCAACTGTCCAGCGGGGTCGCATGTTTGGTCCACCTCGTTTGTGGGCCCCGGGGGAACTGCCTTCCGACCCGAGGGTAGCAGCGATGGCCGCAGACGGCAAGCTGCAGCCGCGAGCAACCTGAACTCGCCGTGTCACACCCGCAGCGACAGCACTTCTCGCTTGAGAATCTCGTCGATCTCCGCCGTGAACGGCGCCGGCCGGTCGTGGAAGAAGACGGAGCCGAGGGCTTCGTGGCCGCCTTCCGGCAGCATCGCGGCAGTGGGGATGTAGGCGTCGGTGTACGAGCAGTAGCCGAAGAAGAGAGTCTGCCGCTCGGGGTACAAGTCCTTCACCAGCCGACCGACTTCGGCGGTCACCTCGCCCGAGAGGGTGAAGAGCTGGAGCGAGTCTGTCAGCCGCACCTTGCCCAGGTGCATGCGGAAGCCGGTGGCGACGGAGTCGGTTCGGACCTGCTCCAACAGGTCGCGTGCCCATTGCCGCAGGATCGAGCGATTGGCAGGACGGAAGGCAGCGGGCACGGGGGACTCGGCGGGATTGGCGAGCTCGAGGAGCGCCTCTTCGGACGGCACCCTCGTCAGGTCGTAGGGGAGCTCAAACTCTTTCTCGAGGCCGTGGAGTTGGAGGTCGACAGCGCGCATGGTGGCCGACCCGACGAACGCGGCAATGTCTCCGGCCGCCGCTCGCCAGTAGCGCTCATACTCCTCCTGCCCGTCGCGCTGAGGGCAGCGCGGCATGATGCTGGCGCCTGCGCCTTGCACGAAGAACGTCAGCACGTCGTCGCCCAGTTCCTGCTTCAGCCCCCGCGATACCAGTCCCGGCCAGTCAGCACTAATGTTGAGCGTGGCCTTGGACGTGGGGTGGCAGGCATAGGAGTACAGCACCGCCTTCAACTCGTCGCCTTCGGAGAACGTAAAGACCGGCAGGTCCGGGTCGTAGTACCCGTCGGGGTTGGGCGACAGGACCACCCGCCCGCCGTTCTCCGGTTGCGGCAGCCGGCGGCTGATGCCGAAGTGCGCCTGGTGCAGGCCGTACTGCACGCGCATGGGTCGCAGGTCGGCCAGCGCTGCACTGATGCCGTCACGGATCGACTGCTCCAGGGCATTCACGTAATCGAGATTCAGTGGCCACTGCGGGTAGCAGCGCTGGAGGAACAGCGCAGGGGCCGAGTGCGTGTGCGACAGGTTGACGATCACCAGCGGGCTGCGGAGCCCATGCGTCCGCTGGCACCAGACCTTCGTCCGCCAAGCCATGTCCCGCGGGAACTTCAGCAAGTCTGCGGTGACGAGGACCAGCCGCTCACCCGCGTCGTCTTCCAGCGCAACAATGCGCAAGTACAGCGGGTCATCGGCGCCCTGGCTGGGTTCGTTCCGGCTGGGGTAGCCCGCAAGGTAGGCGCCGACGGGCGGAGTCACGTCCTTCTCGAAGAAACCTGCTCTCATGGGAGCCCTCGCTGCCTGCGTGTTGCCGCCGAGGCGGGACGCCACGTTCGCCGCGTGGCGCGCACCTCCTGCTCCGTCGAGGCGAACTCTACGGTCGCGACGGCGCCGGTTGCGTCGGCATGCCGGTGGGTTGTACGCCGCGGCAGGTACCTCGCAGAGGTGTACATGTCTCTCGAATAGGCTCGGGGCCCCGAACCTATTCGGGCACTGACTTGGCCCATCCGGTCAGTGCTGCGGAGAGTCGGCGCGGCTGTGGGGGAACCTGAGCACCCACGCATGCTCGCACGGCAACTGCTCCGGCAGCGTCACCTCGGCGTGCCCGTCCCCAGAGCGCCACGGCAGTGGGTTCGGGGCGCCGAGGAGATGGATGTCTGATCCGCGTAGCGGGACGACGCCCGGGCGGGCGAGGGGGGCAGGCGGGCGGACCTGGCCGCCATCCAGCCACAGTGCGTCGATTGGGCCGGAGGCGGTCATCAGCTCCTCGATCTGAGCGTGGACGAACCGGACGAACTGCTCCCACAGGTCGGGGTGCTGCGTCGGGTCGTAGTTGACGTTGCGGTCAGGATTGGGGAAGTCGGGCGACCAGTAGTAGGGCGAGTGCCAGTCCGACTTGGAGAAGTAGCAGCTCACGCCGAAGTCGCGGGCGCGGAAGGCGTCGAACACCCCTTTGGCGATGTTAGCGCGAGGGTCGGCGTGGAACGGGCAGTCGGGGTGGGGGACCCGGTAATCGGTCGTCTTGGTGTCGAACATGCAGAAGCCGTCGTGGTGCTTCGTCGTGAAGCAGACGTACTTCATCCCAGCGTACTCAGCCGCCTTCGCCCACTCCGCCGCGTCGAACTGCGTCGGATTAAACGTCGTGTTCAGCGCGAAGTAGTCGCGGCGGGACCGCGCCAGGTCCCTTTCGCGTTCCACCCAGGCCCGCAAGTCATCCGGTCGCGCCCACGTGTCCGCCTCGACCAGCGGCCACGACTCGATGCAGCCCCACTGGCAGTACGGTCCCCAATGCAGGAACAGACCGAACTTGAGGCCCTGGAACCACTGCAAGCGGTCAGCGAGCCATCGAGGGCGTTCTTCGGCAGCGCCATCCGCCTCGCTGCCTTGGATGATGTCGGGACGCTCTTTCGCCAATATGCTCACCTCAGCTTCTTCCACTCGTCGATCATCGCCGCCGTGCTCTCCCACGGCATGATGCTGTGAGACGAGACGCATTGGGACAATACCAAGCCGGTTCTGCCAAAGACCTCGAACACCTGCCGGACCGCCTTCCGCGTTGCCTCGGGGCCGTTCCAGAGGTGGAAGGTGCTACTGGGGCCGGTCCAGAGGCTCTTCTCGGGTGTCAACTTCCCCTGGACCTCCTGCAGATCCACGCCCGCGAAGGCGATGTCGGGGTGCATGATCGAGTCGAAGTTGAGGCTGGCGAGGTGGTCGAGGAGCGGCATGACGCCCGTGTGGACAGTGTAGGTTGTGCGCATCCCGCCGGCGTGGGCGCAGTCGACCTCGGCGCTGAACGGGAGTGAGTGAATTGAAGAACGGCGTCAGCGGCACATAGTCGACAGGCTCGCGCCGGAGGCCGGCGAGCAGACGTTCGCGGGAGGTCATGGCAGCAGTCATGTGGTGCTGTTCTCTCCTGGTCTGCGTCGAGAGTCCGCATCTTCCGCGGAGACGAGCAATCCGCCAACTAAAGGCGCCCGGACCGCGACATCGCCAGCAGCAGCCAGAGCCCCCAAATGGTCCCCACGGCGAAGCCGACCACGCCGATGGCCGGGACCCCCCACAGGAACGGCCCCATGTCCGCCTGAAGCACCAACGCCGAGCCAAGAATGAGCGCCCCGATGATGATACTGAAAGAGAGGCGGTTCATCATCAGGTGCAACTGCGCGATGGGCTTCTGCAGTTGCTCGTGCTGGACCCGCAACTGAAGGTTGCCGGTGGCCACTCTGTCCAGCGCGCCGACAAGCTGGTCCGGTAGCTTGCGCAACGCCCGGTTGAGGTCGCGCAGCCCGTGGAACAGCTCACTGGCAACTCGACTTGGGGCGATTCGCTCCGCCACGATGGCTGCCGCAATCGGCTGAGCGGCCTCGCTCATGTTGAACTCAGGGTCCAACTGGCGGCCCAGGCCGTCCAAGGTGGACACAGTCTTTGCAGCCAGGGCCAAGCCCGGGGGGAGGATGAGGTGATGGCGGAATGCCACTTGGAGCGACTCTTCGAGCATCCGTTCGGCGGGCAGGCGTTTCAGCGGCATCCCATAGTAGCGGGCCAGCATGTGCTCTACGTCGCGGCTCATCGCCGAGCGGTCCACCTCGCCCCGGGCGACGCCCATTTCCAGCAGACCGGAGGTGATCGCCTCCGCGTCTCGCCGCAGCACGGCCACGAACAGGTCGGCCAAGTGCTCGCGCACCCGCACCGGCAGCCGTCCCATGAGCCCGAAGTCGACGAACGCGAGCCGCTTGTCGGGCAGGACAGCCAGGTTGCCCGGATGGGGGTCGGCGTGGAAGAAGCCGTCGACCAGAATGCCGTGGAGGTACACCTCCGTCAGGAGTCGCATCACCTCGCCGCCGGCCAGCGGCGGCGAGGGGTGCGTTGCCAGCTCGCTGACCTTGATCCCCTCCAGGCGTTCCATGGTAAGCACCCGCGGGCCGGAGAAGTCCCACATGACGGCCGGAGCGGCCACGGCGGGCCGCCCCGCGTTCAGCTCGCCGAAGCGTTCCGCGTTCCGCCCCTCCAGCGGGTACTCCAGTTCGTCCCGGATGGCGCGCGCAAACTCCTCGAGCAGATCCTCGAAGCTGCTGATCCCGGGCACCTGCGCGTGCCGGTCCAGGAAACGCGCGATGCCCTGCAGGATCGAGAGGTCGGTCTCGATGACCTCCGCAATCTCGGGGCGCTGCACCTTGACCGCGACCAAAGTGCCGTTGCACAGCGTCGCCAAATGGACCTGACCGATGGAGGCCGCTGCAGCAGGCTCTCTGTCGAAGGAGCGGAAGTGGCGCGACAGCTCGCCGCCGAGGTCCTCCTCCACGACCGTCCGGATCTGCTCGAACGGGCAGGGCGGCACCTGGTCTTGGAGTCGCGCCAGCTCGGCGATGTACTCGGGCGGCAGCAGATCCGCGCGGGTGCTGAGCAACTGACCCAGCTTGACGAAGGTTGCGCCGAGCGACTCAAGCACCTGCCGCACTCGCCGGGGCCGCGAGGGCTTCGGAGCTTCCGCCCCCGCTCGCCTCCGCAGTCGAGGGCGGAAGAGCGACAGCCCGAGCTTGTCGATCAGGTAGCCCAGTTCATGCTTGACCAGTACATCGACGATCTGTCGGTACCGGCGAAGCTGGCCGAAGAACTTGGCGGGGCGCATCACTGGTCTGTCGGCGGCGCCTCCGGTTGGCAAGGCTCCGGCTCAGCGCACGCGCAGGCGGGACACTCTTCCGGCGCACACTCCGGCTCCGGCTTCACGCCCAGCCGCTCTTCCACCGCCGCGAGTCGCTTCTCGAGGGCTGCCAACTCTGCGTGCGTGGCCACCCCGGCCTCGTGCAGCGCCTGCTGCACCCACCGGCCGACGACGCCCTTGATCTCCTTCGTCTCCTGCTCGCCGCGCTTGAGCAGCGCCTCGACGACGTTCGAGGCTTCCTGCTTCGGCACCTGCCCGCGCTTGACCAGCTCTTCGACGAACTTCTCAGCCTTCTCCTTGGTGAAGTTGATCGCGCCCATGCCTAAGTTCAAGGTCTTGGTGAGGATGTCTTCCATGCTACGCCTCCCTTTCGACTGCAGAACGCGCCACGGCACCCCCTATTGTAGCTCGGTTCCCGGGTGCGCCCCCCCGAGGTCACCCCTGCTTCAGCCGGTATGCCGCCACGTCGTCAAACAACACCGACGCCTCCTCGCCCAGCGGCCCGGAGCCGGGCATGAGCACGAAGCTGCCGGCGCCTTCGGGGACGGTGATGAAGAGGCTCAGCATCTGCCAGTCGTTGGACTCGACCAGGTCGACCTGTGGCTCCAGGTCGCGCCGCTCGTGCCAGCCGCCGCCGGGCTTCTGGAAGCGGATGCCGAACTGGCCGACGACCTCGCCTGCGGGCGCGCCGCTCTTCGCCCAGCAGGTGACGAGGTAGTGTTCACCCGGCGCGGCCCTAACGGTCTGCAGGTACGTGCCGCCGCTCCCACCGGTGAGCACTGCGGCCGCGGAACCGTCGCGGCCGACGCCGGACTGCACGCGGAAGTCAGTGTTCCCAGCGCGGCTCCACAGCGACCACCCTTTGGGTGCGCCTTTCGTCTCCCAGTCCTTTTCGGCTGCAGCGGCGTTCTCGCCGCGGTCCTCGAAGCCCGGGTTCGCGGCCAGGTTTGGCGGCTTGTTCTCCGCCACCCATAGGTAGGCATTGACGGCGTTCGCCACGTCACCTTCTGGGGCAGTCTTCGCGAAGCGCGCCTTCACCTGGGGCAGCCGCTCCGGTGCTTGGTCGGCGTACCACGCGAGGGCCTTCAGCGCGCCGATTGCGCCGCCGCTCTCAACCTTGGCCACCTGTCCGGTGACCAAGTAGCCATGGCCCCCAAGGCCGCGGAGGTTCTCGCCGAGCAGATCAGGGCGGTCCATGGCAGCCGCCCAGAGCTTCTGTCGCTCTGCACTGAGACGCATAAGCTGCTCAACTTGCGACAACATGGACTCCGCTTCCCGCTCGTCCGCAACGGAATCGGCAATCAGCTTCTGTGACAGCCCGTATTCCTTGGTGGGATAGCTGGCATACAGTAACGCTGCGCGGGCCGTGTCGATCCGCTGGGGCGCAAGATCGGTATCCGCTTCCGCGTACGCCTTGTCGAGCAGCGCCATTCCCGCGTCGCAGTCGTCCGGCGAAATGGACAGCGCTTGCCGGACGAGGTTGCGGTGTACCCAGCCGTCGCGGCCTGGTCGCGGCGTGTTCCACGAACGCTCCAGCAGGCTGTAGTACTGCGCCATCGTGCCGGCCGCCTTGCCGAACGCCTTTGTGTAGAACTCGGCGAGCAGTTGGTCGATGTCCAGCGAGGCGTCCCACTGCATCTTTGCGAACGCCCAGATCATCGGCGCGGTGTGCGGCAGGAAGGTGTAGACCTCGGTGTACATGCCTTCCAGCCCCAGCGACTTGTCGAACTTGAGCTGCGCCGCCATCGCGTGCGGGTAGAGCCGCGGCGCGAACGTCCCCATGCCGTAGTAGTCATAGCGCGAGAGGTGCTTGCAGCGCTCCGCCCACTGGCGAGTCAGCTCGTGGTCGGCTTCCTTCCGCCCGTCCTGCCACCACAAGGCGCTGGTCTCGGTAATGTAGCCGAAGACGTTGTCCTCCAGCTTCGGCACCGTCTCCGGCAGCTCGCGGGCGATGGCGTAGATGAGCGTGCCGATGTACCGGTCGGGGTGGGTCTTCGCGACCTCCCGGGCGACGGCATTGACGAACTTGTAGTGCCGGTCGGAGAACTCCCGCTTCTCGTACGAATCCGCGTGCGGATCGAGCGCGCGGCAGTTGGGGCAGGAGCACAGGTGGGAGATGTCGTCCATGCCGACAGAGAAGCTGTCGACGTTCGGGTGGTCGTCGAACCACTTGCGGGCGTACTCGACAGTGAGCCGGACGACTTCGGGGTTGCTCTCGCACGGCCGCCAGTGCGCGTCGTCGGGAGCGGGAATCCAGCGCTGGCCGTTGATGAGGGGGTAGAACTCCGGGTTTGTCTTCCCGTACTTGTCCGGCGGGAACACCCGGTGCAGGTTGTTCTGGAACTGCCGCCGCGGCACGACCTCGCTCATTACGGTCTTGTTCCGCAGATTCCAGCGCTGCCAGGAGTCGACCCAGGCGTGCCCCGACCAGATTCGCGGCGACGTGTCCGGCGTCGCCACGACCTCGCGTACTTCCACCGTCAGCTCACCCGGCTTCCCCTGCGGCACGTACTCCCACGCGTCGCCCGGCGCAAACCAGCGCACGCCCAGCGATCCCTCGATGAACGAGTAGACGGCGAATGCCGCCGGCGTCGGGTACCGGCCGGCGAAGAACACGTTTCCGTCGCGCACGCGAATGGCATACGTCTCCGGGTTCAGCTTGGCGTCGGGCACGTCGGTGTCGAGCGACGGCTCGCACAGCCCGAGGTAGAGACCGGTTCCGTTGACGCGCTTGCCGTCGCGGTTCAGCGGGAGTTCGACGTCGCTGATCTTCTTGACGTACGCCTGCAGGTCGTCGGCGGCCTGGGTGAGGCGGTCGGGGGCGTTGGCTTGGAGGACGAGGGTGGCGGTGGGGCGGCCGCTATGGGCGAGAGTGACCTGCTGGGCCTGACCTGTCCCGGCCAACAACAGCCACAAGAAGGCACCACATGATGGAGGCATCTCATTGCTCCTCTCTTGGGGTCAGGTGATCCCCGCTTTGGCGTCAACGCGTGGCGCAGTACGGGTTGATTGGTCACAATGGGTGCAATCCCTTCCGGCGAGGAACCGACTGCCGATGCCCACCCAACCCTCCCGAACCCTCGAGACCTTCCCCAACCCCAACCCCGAACGCGATTACGTCATCAAGTTCGACTGCCCCGAGTTCACCAGCGTCTGCCCGAAGACGGGACAGCCGGACTTTGGGGCGATTCGGGTGGAGTACACGCCCGACGAACTGTGCCTGGAGCTGAAGGCGTTCAAGCTGTACTTGTGGTCGTATCGCGAAGCAGGGATCTTCTACGAAGCGGTAACCAACCAGATCCTCGACGACTTGGTGGCAGCCTGTCAGCCGCGCTGGATGAAGGTGACGGGGGACTTCAACGTGCGCGGCGGGATCTCGGCAGTCGTCGAGGTGGAGCACCGGAACGCGCGGTGATGGCTACAGCGTGAACCGGAAGCCCTCGATCAGCGCGCCCGGCACGCGGGCGCTGTCCGTCGACCGGGCGTCATACGTGCCCGAGTCCGGCAGGAACTCGCGCTCGCGAGTCAGTGCGAGCAGGTTGCTGCCCAGTGCTCGGTAGCCAGTTTCGTCGAATCGCATCACGTTCAGTGGCGCGACGATCTCGCCGCCCTCGACCCAGAAGGTGGCGAAGCGGGTCATCCCGGTGATCCGGCAGGCGGGCATGTCGGACCAGTTGAGATACCAAAGCTGGTTGCAGTAGACGCCTTCGCCCAGCCGCTGCAGCACCTCGTCGCGCGGGAGGTCACCCGCGGCAATGTCGAGTGAGCTGGGCGACTCGCCGTCGGAGTTGACCTCCGCTCCATACTCTCTGGCTGAACGCGGCGAGACGAGGCACGTGTCGAAGCGCCCTGCCGTGACCAGGTGGACCGAGTCCGGCTTGACGTAGCCGGCGTCGGTGAAGTTGGGGCTGAGCCCTTCCACCGTGTTCTCTTTGGCCGAGAACAACGGACTGAACGCCGCGCCTTCTTCGAGCATCTTCAGCAGGCAGGTGGTCTTGGTGCGGTGGCTCTTCAGCCCATAGCCTCCCCAGCCAAGCATGTCGGTGAACTCGGCAAAGGCCGCCGGCGCAAGGTAGAGACGGTACTCGCCGGGCGGCACCGTTTTCGCCGGCCGCCCCAGAGCACCCAACTGTCCGGCGGCTGTCGCCATCTTCGCAGCAAGCTCCGCGCCCGACCACTCGAAGCCCGCATACGCCGACTTCACCGCTTTGTCGCCCTGGGCATAGAGGCACCACTCGAAGTGGAAGCTGTGGGTCGCAAACCAGTTGCGCTGCCCGAACGAGTTGGCGAAGCCGCCGCCGCTCTCGCCCTGGGCGTGGATGCCCACCAAGTCCTTCCCCGCGCCCGCAGTCAGGATTGCGCCAACAGCGTCCTTGACTGGTGGTAGCTTGCACGCGCCCGTCTTCTCGCTGCTCCGCACCTCCTGCGCGTACAGCAGGTACGGGTCGGCCGGCACCTGGGGCAAGCGCGCGCGCAGTCCATCCAGCGATGCGCTCGCCTTCCGCAGGTTCTCCTGGCCGTCACCTGAGAGTGAGATCGTCTCGCTCACATGCTTGTCGCAGTCGATCAGCTCGAGGTCGAGGTACTGCTGCAGCACGTTGCCTGCCTGACGGAGAAGGCTGTTGTTGAACCGAACGAAGTCGCTCCGCTCGGCCGCGAAGTTGAGCAGCAGCACTTCGGCGCCCGCGCACTGAGCCACCAACTGGTCCGCCAGGCTGTAGAAGCTATCTCGCATGATGCACTGAGTCCTATCGGTCGGATCGGTCCAGTCAGTCGGCTCTCGCGCTACTCTCCCCCGAACACTTCGACGTCGCCGAACAGACACGCCGGGCTGGCGTGCCCCACGCGGATGGACTGGTTGGGTTCGCCCTTGCCGCAGTAGGGCGTGCCGAAAACGCCCACCGTGGCCTCGTTGCCGACGCCCTTCAGGCTGCGCCAGAAGGTGGCGGAGATGCCGCGGTAGTTCGGGTTCTTGACGACGTGCGTCAGCTTGCCGTTCTCGAGGAGCCGGGCGTACTCGCAGCCGAACTGGAACTTGTTGCGGCTGTCGTCGATGGACCAGCTCTTGTTGGTCTCCATGTACACCCCGCGCTCTACGGCAGCGACCAGCTCGTCGAAGGTGCTGCCGTTGGGCTCCACGTTCAGGTTTGCCATCCGGTCAATGGGCGGCCGGTTCCAACTGCACGCGCGGCTGTCGGCGACGCCCGGCAGCCCGCTCCGGGCTTGGCTGGTGACCCCGCCCAGTCCGCGAACGAGGAGTCCGTCCTTGATGACGAACTCCTTGACCGCGGGCAGCCCGTCATCGTCGTAGCCGTAGCTGGCGAACTGCTCCGGTCTCGTCGGATCGAAGGTGACGTTCAGCAAGTCGGATCCGTAGCGGTACGTACCGAACATCTCTGGTTTCACGAAGCTGGTGCCGGCGTAGTTCCGCTCGTCGCCGAGGATCCTGTCCAGCTCCAACGGGTGGCCGATGGACTCGTGGATCTGCAGCATCATCTGGTCGCTGGCCAACAGCACGTCCATCCGGCCGCTCGGGCAGTTCTCAGCCCCGAGGAGTTCCAGCGCCTCCTGGGCAATGCGCTGACTGGACGTATGGAACCCACAGTCCTCCAGCACCTCCAGCCCGCCCTGCCGGCAGTTGCCGCGCAGGCTTCCCAGGGAGCGCCCTTGCGTGTCGCTTCCCTCGTTCGCCGCTGCCTCCAGGGAAGGCGCCACGAGACTCAGTTCTTGCCGCACGCGGCCGCCGGTGGAAGTGAGGTAGACCGTCTCATGGGCGAGGTGCCAGATGCTGGCATGCCAGTCGACGATGCGATCGCTAACCTTCAGCTTCGCGCACGCCGCTTTGAGCACCTCGAACTTCTCGCCGAGAGAAGTGGAGCTCCACGGGACCCGCGCCGGCCCGACGTATTCGCCGACGGGCGCGGGCATCGTCAACGCGCCAAAGTCCGTGACGGACCGGCCCGCCGTGAGCGCTGCGTAGTCGGTCGCCTTCGCCGCAGCCCGCCGCAGCCCCTCGACCGTCAAGTCGGACGTGGCCGCGTAGCCAAGCCCGCCCTGGTGGATGACGGTGATCATCGCGCCGGCGTCGTCGGAGCAGGCCGCGGGCTCAGGCACATCTTGCCGAACGGTCAAGCTCTCGCCGACCTCGCGGACGTACCGTAGTGAGCAGAAGTCGACAGCGGGCTGGATCTGGGCGAAGCGCGATTCCAGTGTTTCGAGCATATGGCGTTCCTCGCGGCCGTGATGCGGCCGGGAGTCAAGGGTACTCTGCGACGCCGTGAAGCGCAAGCGACACCCGGATCTCGCTCCGCAGAGATTGCCCCACGCACACGCTTACATTCCGGCCGCTATTGTAGTAACATCCGCTCCAGTTCGGAATCGCAGGGAACTGACACTCGCGAGGGCGAGGGCTCCCTGACAAGGAGACGGACGCGTGCGACAGCGGACTCTTCGCCGGACGATGTCGCCAACTGATGCTTACTTCGTGGAGGTCTGCGCGGCCTCGGCAGATGGTCGCGTGTTGCTGGCCGCCATCCTCGCCCATCCCCCTGGCTTACCCACTCCAGCCCGGACCTCCGTCTGACCGACGCGAGGGCCGGGCTGTCGTGTTTGCGAGTGGGGGCCTCGTTCAAGTCCGGCCTTGGCTCAGCTTCACAGACACCAGGACCTCACCCCAACCGGCACGACGGAACCACTGGTTCCGTAGCATGAACCAGCGGGGCGGTCGTCTGGACTTCGTGGCAGGAGGCTACGCTTATACTTGACAACTGAAACCTGCACGCGCAATGAATTGCCTTATACTCGCCAAGGATCAGTTATACTTCGGCAGCATGAATAAGATCCGTGTTCGGATGAGTATGACCATCGTTTCTCAGGCTTATCCTTTCCGCATATGACCTTCGCCAGCGGGCTGGTTGCTTTTCCGTTGGCAGGATGAAGGTCGCATAAGGCCGCGAACGGCCAAGGGCCCGAACTTAGAGGCAGAGAACCAGTTGAGAGGAGCGACGAACGATGCCTGCAAGCTTTCCGACAGACTACAAGGTGGCGGAACTGAACATCCAGCGCACTGCCGCCATGGACGAGCGCGACAACAAGTTCACCGACTTCCGCGACCTCACCACCCGCCTCCGCAGCCTCGTTCGCGGCGTCTACGGCCCCGACTCGACCCAGTACGCACAGGTCGGGGGCACGCGGAAGAGCGACAGGAAGCCGCGGGCCAAGAAGGCAAAGGGCTGAGGGCCCTCAGAGTCTGACCCAGTACTCGCCGACCGCGGAAGGCTGACGGAGGGTCCTCCGTGCAGTCGCGTGCCGGGTGCATCCCACGATTACGGGGCCCCAGTAGCGTAGCCCCTTGTGGGCGTCACCCCGCGCACCGGTGACGCCCACAAGGGACTACACTACGAGGTGAACCGAGGGGAGCATTCCGCCCCCCGTAATCGCGGGATGCACCCCGCGTGCCTGTCCAAGACGTTCGCAACGATCGTGAAGGCTTCTGACGGGGAAAGGAGTCAACGCATGGCGCCGCAGAAAATCCAGGTGCGGATGGTCGATCAAGTGGCGCGGGAGTTCGTCTGCCATCTGCTGCAAGAGCACGGGTTCAGGGTTGCCGAGCAGACTGCCTATCAGGTTGGTCTTTCGGGGGGGGGCAGGATGGCGTGGTGGCGTCCGACATAGTCAGCCCTACCGAGACACGCGTGCTGCAAGCCTTGGCGGATTGTGGGACTACCGAGGGCGCTGCCGGGGTCTGTCGCGTAGCTCCGTGCACCGTGAAGAAGCACGTCGAGAACCTCTTTGGAAAACTCGGGGTGCACACCCGGGTCCAATTGGTGGCGGAAGGGTTCCGACTGGGCATCCTGCGATAGCGGCGCCGCTTTCCCGACTCGGCGGCACTCGCCGATGGGCGGATAGCATAAATCGGGCGTCCGACGAATGCGCTGCTGCTGAGCGATTGATAGAATCGGTACTTCGCAGGCATTCAGTTTCACCGCTGGTGGTCGACAAGGAGTTTGCACATCAAAGAAGGAGAGGAGGCGCCAGGCTGTTCCGTAGCCAGATAGACCCCGGAGAACCCGGCGTAACAAGACGACCGGCCGTCGACGAGCACTACCACAGAACTGAGGAGCACAGCATGAGACAGAGAACGAGATTCGCGTGCGTGACGTTCGCATGGGCACTCACTTCGGCACTTGGCCCACTCCAAGGGGCAAGTGCGATGGAAGCATTGCCCGATCACCGATTGACAGCGACTACCGTCGGCACGTACCCAGACTGCGAGATAGTGCAGGGCCAGCTTTGTGTGGGAGACGATCCCGAAATGTGCTGGATGCAGATCTGGGGCGATTACAAGTGGTGCATGGAGACCTGCACGTACCAGAAATACGACTGCCAAGACAATTGCCCGAGAAGCTCCTGCGACGAGAACCCAAATGACTGCGCACCGTGCCGAGACATCAGGGACCTCGGCCCGCTCCCTCCCAGCGGCAGGTGCCAGGAAAAGTGCGACGCAAATGACTGCAACCTCTTCGAGTTCTACTACGCGGAATGCGGCTGGAGCCTGACCCAGTGCTTCTGAGGCGCAAGTCTGGGAACCGAGGCAGCTCCGTGAATCACGCACGCGACTGTTTCGGGTGTTTCCGGGTAGGTGACTGCGTTGCGGGTTGCCCCAACGGCACACGAAGGTGACCTGCCGTCTGCGGTGACGGCGTCCCATGTTTGGCCGTGGTGGCAATCCCACTCGGTCGATTCTTGCGGCTCACGGCTGTGTTGCTGCCTTGCGGAACGCGGGAGCAGGATGCGTGCGTGGTGTGCGCGGAGGTCCAACGCGGACAATTCGCGCAGCGACATGGCCTACGACACGGGGGCGATTGGCTACGACTGGTAGTTCCCCCCCCCGTGCCTTACCTCTGGAACAGGCGGGTCGATCTCTTCCTGCCTGCACTGTCGTTCGACTCCATACAGTAGCATAAGGAGAGTGGCTCCCGTTGATTATCTCCAGCGCCAAGGCGGTTGATACTGCTTGTGCCGTAGGCACAGTGATGTTCGCGCTCTCGGCGTCATTGGCCGCCGAGAAGACCGACCCGAAGGTCGAGGCGATCTGTCGCGGGATCGAGCGCCGCTTGGTGGTGATGAAGACGTATTCGGTGCATGTGGCGGAGCGTGAGTTCATCCCACCGCGCCGGCTTGAGCAGCACAGGTCCGCTGCGAGAGCTTGGGGCGAGCCCGGGACACTCGGGTTCCATCCCGACGAACTCACGGAGCGCTCCCTATCGCTGGTGTCTCTGTGGTGGATGCCCGACCAGTGGCGCTTGGAGAAGGTGCTCTGTGTGTTTGACGGGGTCAACCTGTGGGACATGTACAGGAGGACGGGGCGAGTAGGGAAAGGGCGACCCGGCTACGACTACCACACGGTGGAAGCGTGCGACGGCGTGCGCCTCGCACGCTGGACAGATCGGGACAACTCAGTGGCTCTACAGCCGTACCAATCCAAGCTGACCGGCCAGTTCAACCGGCTGGAGACCGCCATCATCCAGACCGGGTTGTTCGACTGCGAATACCTCCGGAAGCCGCAGATAGCGCCGTCTCTGCGCCTTGTGGGCCAGGAGGCGCTTCCTGACGGCGACTGCGTTATCCTTCAGAGCAAGGCGAGTGCCACAGCACGTGTGCACAATGCCAACTGCTATGACCGCATCTGGGTCGCTCCAGAGCGAAGTTTCGCGATCCTGAGGTGGGAAGTCGTCGAGCTGGAGCGGCGCTCGAAGGGCAGTGACGGTGGCTCCGCGGCCAGCGGTCTCAAGCTCCCCGCGGGCTGGGAGGCGGGGCTGTTGTACGCGTACGTGGCCTCGGATCTCAGGGAGGTCGTGCCGGGCTTCTGGTTGCCGTGGCGTGCCAAGAGCCAGACGCTGGCCCTGCCGCAGCAAGGCCAACCACAGGCTTGGGAGATCCGCTCTTTCCAGGTTCGCGAGCTGGCTGTTGATCGCCGGTCGCCGCCGCTTCTAGCACTCGTCCCGCTTGGCGCGGAGATGAACGACTTCTTCGAGAAGCGAGGGTACCCGAACGGCTGGGAGCAAGGTGAGATCGAGAAGTTCCTCACC